>NZ_VOJB01000061.1:301002-382631 GCF_007910085.1 Klebsiella sp. ME-303
ATCAAGTATTCTCCAGCCAGTATTATTTAAAACATTGCGGCAATTCTGTCGTTTTACCTTCGCATTTTTCAGGGGTGTTGACTATGCGCGTTAATATAAAAAGCTTACCCTGCCGGATATTTATTTACGCTATCGCGTGCAGTCTTTCTATTGCTGTGGTTAATTTTATTACCACCTCATTAATTCATCGTATCTCTACAACATCATCCATGCTTTTCCCTGTGCTAACTATTTCACTGATGGGTTTTCATATTATGATTGCCTGCTTTATGGGCATGAAATATCTGTGTGATAAAAAACAGCTGTACCTGGCCCCGATAGCCTTCGCGTTTACCTGCTCGGCCCTGCTGATGCTGGGAACGATAGGCAGCTATCCCGACTGGCTGGTCTGTGCTCAGGGGCGCGAGATCAATCAAAATGACGCGCTGATTTTTTATTTTTTCCGCAACGTGATGATGGCTGTTTTATTTATAACCTCAATTATTTTATATCGCATCCGACATATTACCGGCCACTCAAGAAAAATTCACGGTGCGGTGCTCAGTAGTTGTTTTATTTTTATCAGCGCAACGCTCATATTATCGTGGGTTCATTCAAGCAACTCGCCGTTGCTAAGCATTGAATTCATTGACAATCTAACCTATACCTTTACGCCACTATGGCATAATCGCATTGGCTGGCTATTAATTATCATATGGTCATTAACGCTGATTTTAATGATCGGCCTGACTCGGCTGCGTAATATATTCTGGTACAGCGGCGCCTTTTTTTGTACCGCCTATATCTTTACGCTGCTGGTGCTGCTCTCCACGGTTAGCGGTAACGCTCACTCCTGGAATCAGGCGCGGCTTTTTGAAACGCTTAGCACCCTGTTTCTGATTTTAATTCTGCTTGGTGACGTTTTTATACTCTATCGTGAATCAAACGAAAGATACGTCCGCTCTTACCAGAACTCGATTCGCGATCCCCTGACCCGGCTGTATAACCGCAGCTATTTCTATGACACCCTGACTCAGCGATTGTCGAAGGCTTCCGCTTCACAGCCGCTGTCGGTCATCGTCTGCGACCTCGATCGCTTTAAGCGCATCAACGACACCTACGGTCACGTGCAGGGAGATAAGGTGATTCAGTTTGCTGCCAGCGTGTTGCAGAACAACGTGCGCCAGGACGACGCTGCCGCGCGTATCGGCGGGGAAGAGTTTGCCCTGCTGCTGGTGAATATCGGCGCCAACGAAGCGCTGGCAATCGCCGAACGTATCCGCCTGTCGGTCAGCGAGAAGCAGGAGGGATTACCGGAGAGAATGACCATCAGTATGGGCGTGTTCACCACTCAGGATGCGCACGTTTCGGCAGAAGAGTGCGTTAAGCGCGCGGATACCGCGATGTATGAAGCGAAAAACAGCGGGCGTAACCGCGTAGTGGTCTGGCATGAATGAATAAAAAAGAGGCCTTGAGAGTCCTCAAGGCCTCGCTAAGGTCAATCTTTTGCCTGGAGATCGAGAATATTGTGTTCAAGTTTACGAATCAAATTAAGCAGCGTTTCCACCTCTTCCTTAGATACGCCGGCCAGAATCTCATCACGCGTTTTTCCGATAACCTCTTCCATTTCGTTGATCAGAGGCTCGGCTTTTTCGGTAAGCTTGATACGTTTTGCCCGCCGATCGTTAGCACAGGTCTGGCGAGAAATAAGCCCTTTCTCCTCCAGCTGGTCGAGCGTGCGAACCAGCGACGGCTGCTCAATACCTATGGCTTTCGCCAGCTGAATCTGCGACTGTTCAGGCGGCAGCTGGTGAATGTTATGCAGCGTGACCCAGTGCGTCTGCGTTAACTCCAGAGGTTTCAGGCGATGGTCGATTAGCGCGCGCCAGACGCGCACCAAACGTGCCAGATCAGAACCAAGTGGCGATTCCAATTTCATCTCCTTATAATTAGCTTGCTAAGTTATTATACTGATTTTAGAATAGTGTGCAGCATTTAAATTACCAAAACAAATGAATTACCCGATTCACTAAAATCAGAACAATGATTTACAATGTGAATAATCGCATAACCTGAACATTCTTCCTGCAACGGCAAAGGATTTTTGCTTGTGAAACTGAGTCTTAACACTGCCGGATTGCCGCTCCAGGACCTGGTGTTCGGCGCTTCTGTCTATTTCCCTCCCGTGTTTAAAGCCGTTTTGCTGGGCTTTTTTATCTGGTTGATTATCCACCGCCAGCTGCGGGACTGGATGTATGCAGGCGAGATTTGGCATCCCCTGCTAATGGACCTCTCCTTCTTTGCGCTCTCCGTCTGTCTGGCGCTGGTTTTACTGACTATCTGGTAATGTTCATTACATGAAGAAACTAAAATACTTATCCACGCTGCTGGTCGCCGCGCTGGCTATTATTGCCGCCTGGCTGGTCTGGAATTACTACACGCAATCACCGTGGACCCGCGACGGCAAGGTCCGCGCCGAGCAGGTTGGCGTCACACCCCAGGTTTCCGGAAGCATCCTGCAGCTCAACGTGCGCGACAACCAGCTGGTTAAAGCGGGAGACGTGCTGTTCAGAATCGATGACACGCCTTATAAAATCGCCCTGCTCAACGCCCGGGCGCAGCTTGCTAAAGCCAAAGCGGAAGTCGCCCGCGCGCAGGCAGAACAGAAAAAAGCCGCCAGCGATGCCAGCCGTCGGCGTCATCTATCACAGAACTTTATCTCGGCAGAAGATTTAGAAAACGCCAATACCGCGCTGAATACCGCCACGACCAACCTCGAAGCCGCTAAGGCCGTGGTTGGCGTGGCGCAGGCCACCCTCGATCACGCCCAATGGCAGCTCACGCAGACGGAAATAAAAGCGCCGGTCGACGGTTGGGTCACCAATCTCTCAACCCGGGTTGGCGACTACGCCGCCGTTGGCCACCCGGTTTTCGCCCTCGTGGATAGCCGCTCCTTCTACGTGGTGGGTTATTTTGAAGAAACGAAACTGCGCAATATCCGTCCCGGCGACAGCGCGCAGATCATTCTTTATAGCAGCAAGCAGAAGTTACAGGGTCACGTAAGCAGCATCGGACGCGCCATCGTCGACCAGAGCGTGGAGAGCGGCGGCGATCTGGTGGCGAACATTAAACCGAATATTCCGTGGGTCCGACTTGCCCAGCGCGTACCGGTGCGTATTGAGTTTGATCATTTGCCGCCGGATACCATCCTGGTCTCCGGTACCACCTGCACCGTAGCCATCGGCGCGCAATAATGAAGCTGCAGGCTCTGACGTGGCGCTCGCTCCCGTGGATTAAGGCCAGCCGTCCGCAGTGGCGCTATGCCTTGCGTAACGGGATTGCCATGTGCCTGGCGCTGAGCGTCGCCTACTGGCTGAATCTTGACGAACCCTACTGGGCGATGACCTCCGCCGCGGTGGTCAGCTTTCCCACCGTCGGCGGGGTGATTAGCAAAAGCTTCGGGCGTATTGCCGGCAGCCTGCTCGGCGCCTGCGCGGCGCTGCTGCTGGCCGGGCATACGCTCAACGATCCGTGGCTGTTTCTGTTCAGCATTTCGGCGTGGATAGCCCTCTGCACGTGGGCCTGCGCGATGTTTACCAATAACGTCGCCTACGCTTTCCAGCTTGCGGGCTACACCTGCGCGATTATCGCTTTCCCGGTTATCAATATCACCGACGCGAACGAACTGTGGACCATCGCCCAGTCGCGCGTCTGCGAAGTCATCGTCGGTATTTTGTGCGGCGGGCTGATGATGATGATCTTACCGAGCACCTCCGATGGCGCTACGCTGCTGACGGCGCTGAAAAACATGCATGCGCGCCTGCTGGAACATGCCAGCCTGCTGTGGGTGCCGGAAACGACCGATGCCATTCGCACCGCGCACGAGAGCGTGATCGGGCAAATCCTGACCATGAATCTGCTGCGCATTCAGGCCTTCTGGAGCCACTATCGCTTTCGTCGGCAAAATCCGCTGCTGAACTACCTGCTGCATCAACAGCTGCGAATGACCAGCGTGATTTCGAGCCTGCGGCGAATGCTGCTCAACTGGCCCACCGCGCCCGCCCGCACCCGCGAGATACTGGAGTCGTTGCTCAACGCGTTATCTCATGCCAACGCCGACGCCCTGAGCGTTGCCCGCATCATTGCTCCGCTGGCGCCCCCTGCGGACGCTGACTACCGGCATATCGCCTTCTGGAAGCGTCTGCGCTACTTCTGTCGTCTCTATCTGGTGAGCAGCCGCTGGCTCAGGCGCATCGAAAACGCCAGCGCGATAACGGAATTTAACGTACCTTCCGCGCCAGCGCTGGCTCGCCATACCGATCAGGCCGAAGCCTTATGGAACGGCGTACGCACCTTTTGCGCGCTGGTGATGGTCGGCGCCTGGGGAATTAGCACCCAATGGCAGGCCTGCGCCGCAGCCCTGACCCTGGCGGCGATCTGCTGCGTGCTCTATTCGGTCTCTCCTTCGCCGTTTAAGTCACTAACGCTGCTGATGCGTACCCTGATCCTGCTTTCACTCTTTAGCTTTGTGGTGAAGTTTGGCCTGATGGTGCAGATAACCGATTTATGGCAGTTCTTGCTGTTTCTGTTTCCCCTGCTGACCACCATGCAGTTGCTGAAACTCCAGATGCCTAAGCTCGCCGGACTGTGGGGGCAGCTGATTGTATTTATGGGGTCGTTTATTTCGGTGACCAACCCGCCGGTCTACGACTACGCATCGTTTCTTAACGATAATCTGGGTAAAATCATCGGCGTCGGCCTTGCCTGGCTGGCGTTCGCCATCATCAGCCCGGGTTCAGACGCGCGTAAAAGCCGCCGTCATATCCGTGCGTTACGGCGTCACTTTGTCGACCAGCTAAGCCGCCGCCCGCAGCATAGCGAGCATGAATTTGAATCGCTGGTTTATCACCACATCAGCCAGCTCAGCAATAGCCAGGATGCGCTGGCGCGCCGCTGGCTGCTGCGCTGGGGCGTGGTTTTGCTCAACTGTTCCCACGTGGTGTGGCAGCTTCGCGAGTGGGAAACCCGTTCCGACCCGCTATCGCAGGTGCGCGATTTATGCATCAGCCTGCTGCGGGATGTGATGAGCGAGCGCGGGGTACAGCAGCGGCCGCTCGCCTCGACGCTGCAGGAGCTGCAGCGCATCTGCGACGCGCTTAATCACCACCACCAGCCGGCAGCCAAAGAGCTGGCGGCGGTTATCTGGCGACTGTGGTGCGCGCTGTCGCAGCTGGAACAGGCGCCCATTGCCGGCACCTTAACGGAAAGAACTACTTAATCACGCCGCAGGCGAACCGCTCGCCGCCGCCGCCAAGGGGCTGCGGGCTATCGGACATATTGTCGCCCCCCACGTGAATCATCAGCGCCTTCCCTTTAACCTCATCCAGCGTTTTTAAGCGCGGCGCGACCACCGGCTGGGTTGCTTTACCGTCGTTATTGACCACCAGGAACGGCAGATCGCCGAGGTGACCGGCGCCGTCGGGACCTTCATGCTTACCGGTTTTTTGCGGATCGTAGTGCCCGCCTGCCGCGCCAGCGGCGACGGCTTTACCCTCTTTAATCGCGGGCTGGCAGCTGCCGTTGGCATGGATATGGAAGCCGTGCTCGCCGGGAGGCAGCGCCTTCAGGTCTGGCGTAAATTCCAGGCCTTTCGCGGTTTCGCTGATTTTAACGCTACCGATAGCCTGACCGACGCTCTGGCTGGTGACAAGATTGATATCGACGCTTTCACTGGCCGCCTGCGCGCCTGCGCACGCGGCCAGGGTAAGTATGGCGAGAATACATCGTTGCATAACACCTCCTTAATGGCTCTGTCGCTACTAAGTGTAGGCCATTGCGGAGGTGATGGGGTTTACGGAACGTCGTAACCTAACGCCGCTTTGCGGATACGGAACCACTGCTGGCGGGACATCTTCAGCTTTTCGGCCGCCACCGCGGAACGCACGCGCTCTATTTTCCCTGAGCCAATAATCGGCAACGGCTGCGACGGCAGGCGCAGGATCCAGGCATACACCACCTGCTCAATGCACTCCGCATTCAGCTCCTGAGCAACGCGCGCCAGCTCATCGCGCAGCGGCAGGAAGCTGTCGTCGTTAAACAAACGACCGCCGCCGAGGCAGGACCATGCCATCGGGCGAATACGCAGCTGCTGAAGCTGATCCAGCGTACCGTCAAGCAGCGGCGGCTGATGAACCGGAGAAATTTCCACCTGGTTGGTCGCCAGGGTAAACGGCAGGCGCGACTGCAGCAGGGTAAACTGGGCGGGGGTAAAATTCGATACGCCGAAGTGACGAACCTTGCCGCTATGGTGAAGGGCCAGGAAGGCTTCCGCCACTTCATCCGCATCCATCAGCGGGTCCGGACGATGAATCAGCAGCAGGTCAATATGGTCGGTGGCAAGGTTACGCAGCGACTGCTCCGCGCTGAGAACAATATGGTCGCGGTCGGTAATATAGTGACCGATGGTGTTTTCCGCCCGCGCTTTCGTGGCAATCCCGCACTTGGTGACAATTTCCATCCTGCTGCGCAGATGCGGCGCCAGCTTTAGCGCTTCGCCAAACGCCGCCTCGCAGCGATAGTCACCGTAAATATCGGCATGATCGATGGTGGTAATGCCCAGATCCAGGTGTTGCTCAACAAAGCCCATCAGCGCCTGAGCGGACATATTCCAGTCCATCAGACGCCAGTAGCCCATCACAAAACGAGAGAATTCCGGCCCCTGCGGAGCCATAGCAATACGCTGAACCATAACAGCTTCCTCAATAAAAAAGTGCCCTGAGTATACGCAATTTTAGGCTTAAAACAGTGAGGGTTGCTGCGGTTCTTCCGCACTATCCTGCTTAGCTGCGCGTAATTTGCGCAGTAGCCGCTGTCGGCACAGACGCAAAACATCCTGCTTTTGCGCATCGCTCATTTTCTGCCAGTTGAAACGCTCGTCGCGGCTACGCATACACCCCCGACAGTAGCCGCGCTCATCAGACTGACAAATCCCCCGGCACGGACTCTGTACCGGGAAGAATTCCAGTTGTTCAGCCACTTCGCCTCTCCTGCCGCTTATCTCTTTCTTTATTGAAGACGTTTCATCCGCCGTACGCAAATTTTGTTCATCAGCCTCTGCGCCAGGCGGCATTTTTTAATTATGACTTGCATTAGACCAATCGGTCTATTACAGTGAGCGCCATGAACAAGCACAGTGAATGTAACACCCGCGAACATATCCTGGCCACCGGCGAGCAGCTCTGCATGCATCGGGGGTTTACCGGTATGGGTCTGAGCGAACTGCTGAAAACAGCGGAGGTGCCGAAAGGCTCTTTCTATCACTACTTTCGCTCTAAAGAAGCCTTTGGCGTTGCGCTGCTCGACCATCACTACGCCGGATATCTTCAGCGCCTGGTCGATCATTTTGACCACGGCGAGGGGAACTATCGCGATCGCCTCCTGGCCTACTATCAGCATACGCTGACGCAGTTTTGCCAGCAGGGCATCATCAGCGGCTGTCTGACGGTGAAGCTGTCGGCAGAGGTCTGCGATCTGTCGGAAGATATGCGCACCGCGATGGATAAAGGCGCCAGCCAGATCATCGTTCTCCTCGGCGACGCGCTGGAGAAAGGCCGTCAGGAGGGCAGCCTTGCGTTTGACGGAGACGCCTTAACGCTCTCGCAGGTGCTTTACTCCCTGTGGCTGGGGGCGAATCTGCAGGCTAAAATTACGCGTAGCGCAACGCCGCTGGAAAGCGCCCTTGCCCACGCCAAACGTATTATTGCTGCGCCTGCCGTTTAACAGGCGTTTTTATTTATCCCGTTTCAAGACGACCGGTCTACTCAGGAGTCATTATGTCAGAATCAAAGTTGTTTACCCCGTTGAAAGTGGGTGCGGTAACCGTACCGAATCGCGTGTTTATGGCTCCGCTGACGCGTCTGCGCAGCATTGAACCGGGCGATATTCCAACCCCGCTGATGGGCGAATACTACCGCCAGCGCGCCAGCTCCGGCCTGATTATTTCCGAAGCCACCCAGATCTCCGCTCAGGCTAAAGGCTACGCGGGCGCACCGGGCCTGCACAGCCCGGAGCAGATTGCCGCATGGAAAAAAATCACCGCCGGCGTACACGCGGAAAACGGGCGTATTGCCGTTCAGCTGTGGCACACCGGGCGCATTTCCCACAGCAGCATTCAGCCGGGTGGCGCCGCGCCGGTTGCGCCATCGGCCATTAGCGCGGGTACCCGTACCTCGCTGCGTGATGAAAACGGCCACGCTATTCGCGTAGACACCTCGATGCCGCGCGCGCTCGAAACCGCCGAGATCCCGGGGATCGTTGATGATTTCCGCCAGGCGGTAGGCAACGCCCGCGATGCCGGCTTTGACCTTGTCGAACTGCACTCCGCGCACGGCTACCTGCTGCACCAGTTCCTTTCCCCTTCTTCCAACCATCGTACTGACCAGTACGGCGGCAGCGTGGAAAATCGCGCTCGCCTGGTGCTGGAAGTGGTTGATGCGGCGAGTAAAGAGTGGAGCGCCGACCGTATCGGGATTCGCGTCTCGCCTATCGGCAGCTTTCAGAACGTCGATAATGGCCCGAATGAAGAAGCCGACGCGCTCTATCTCATCGAAGCGCTGGCCAAACGCGGTATTGCTTACCTGCATATGTCCGAGCCGGACTGGGCTGGCGGCCAACCGTACAGCGATGAATTCCGTCAGAAAGTCCGCGACCGCTTCCCGGGCGCTATTATCGGCGCTGGCGCCTACACGGTGGAAAAGGCAAACGATCTGATCGGTAAAGGCCTGATCGATGCCGTGGCCTTCGGTCGCGACTATATTGCCAACCCGGATCTGGTCGCGCGCCTGCAGAAGAAGGCCGCGCTGAATCCGCAGCGTCCGGAAAGCTTCTACGGCGGCGGCGCGGAAGGTTATACCGATTACCCTACCCTGTAATCCCTCCATTGATAGCGGCGGGTTATCGCCGCTATACTCAACGCTCTGATGTATCAAAACAAACTGCATAGGGGACATTATGCGCTTACTTCACACCATGCTGCGCGTTGGCGACCTGCAACGTTCTATTGAGTTTTACACCAACGTGCTGGGCATGAAACTGCTGCGCACCAGCGAAAACACTGAGTATAAATATTCGCTGGCATTCGTGGGTTACGGCGAAGAGAGCGATACCGCCGTGATTGAGCTGACCTATAACTGGGGCGTTGATAAGTACGATCTCGGCAGCGCTTATGGCCATATCGCGCTCAGCGTTGAAAACGCGGCCGAAGCCTGCGAGCGTATCCGCCAGAACGGCGGCAACGTGACGCGTGAAGCCGGCCCGGTCAAAGGCGGCACCACCGTCATCGCCTTCGTCGAAGATCCGGATGGCTATAAAATTGAACTGATTGAAGAGAAAGACGCCGGAAAAGGCCTCGGCAACTAATCGGCTGCGGGCACCCGCGGTGCCTGCTGTTTTATCCCCTTCCTGCTGCAAGCCGCGGCAAAATTTGCCATAATGCGCGCTACTTTTTTCCAGCTAAGAGAATCTGATGTCCGAGAACGTTCAACTTAATGGTCTGTGCGACCGTTTTCGCGGTTTTTATCCTGTGGTAATCGATGTTGAAACCGCCGGATTTAATGCCAAAACCGACGCCCTGCTGGAGATCGCCGCTATTACGTTGAAAATGGATGAGGAAGGCTGGCTGATGCCGGACGAAACGCTGCATTTTCATGTTGAGCCTTTTGAAGGCGCCAACCTGCAGCCCGAAGCGCTGGCTTTTAACGGTATTAACCCTAACGATCCCGAGCGCGGCGCGGTGAGCGAATACGATGCGCTGCACGCGATTTTTAAAATGGTCCGCAAGGGAATGAAAGAGAGCGACTGCAGCCGCGCGATTATGGTCGCGCACAACGCCACGTTCGATCACAGCTTTACCATGGCGGCGGCAGAGCGGGCTGGCCTGAAACGTAACCCCTTTCATCCGTTCGTGACCTTCGATACCGCGGCTCTGAGCGGCCTGGCGCTGGGTCAAACGGTGCTGTCGAAAGCCTGTATTGCCGCGGGAATGGCATTTGATGGTACTCAAGCACACTCGGCGCTTTACGATACCCAGCAAACCGCCCAGCTGTTCTGCGAAATCGTCAACCGCTGGAAGCGCCTTGGCGGCTGGCCATTACCCGTGGCCGAAGAGTAAGCGATAAAAAAAGCGACTTCACCGGAAGTCGCTTTTTTATTGGCAGCCGAATTACTCTGCTTTCGGTTCGTCAGTCTTGTACTTCGCGGCCGTTTCTTTGATCAGCTGCTGCAGTTCGCCGCGCTGATACATTTCAATCACGATGTCACAGCCGCCGACCAGTTCACCGTCAACCCACAGCTGCGGGAAGGTCGGCCAGTTAGCGTATTTCGGCAGCTCTGCGCGGATGTCCGGATTTTGCAGGATATCGACGTAGGCAAAACGTTCGCCACAGGCGGAGAGCGCCTGAACGGCCTGAGCGGAGAAACCGCAGCTTGGCAGCTTCGGCGACCCTTTCATGTACAGCAGGATCGGGTTTTCAGCGATTTGACGTTGGATTTTTTCTAAAGTCGTGCTCATTGTCGTGCTTCCTTAAACTTCTTTACGGCAGTAATTTGTCATTGTAGCGCCCTGGGCGCAGGACCGATAATAACATTTTTTTCACTTGCCACATTTTATCTTCTGTCGGCATAAGTTGCCTTAAAAATATCATTTTATTGCTATACGCGGCAACGCATTGCGCGTTTTTCATGCGCGGGTACCGTTGACGGAAGCATTTTTTTGCAAATGTTAACCAAACGAGACGTTAGATACAAAAGAGTAGTAACTCTCCACGATTTTATGCTTTAGAATCGATGCGGTTTGTCATTCATCGTCAGGCATCTGTATATGTCTGTAATTTAATCAGGGGATTGCTCAGTGGCGCGTCTTAACAAAATCGCGATTTCGCTCTGTGCATTACTTTTCACATCTATTTCACTTACGCCGCTGGCGCATGCTTCCGGGCATACGCACGCTTCGGCCACGCCAAAAGCGCATCCGGCCAAGGGCACGACCGCAGAGCGTAAGAAAAAAGCAGCCAGTTCTAAAAGTAAAACCACCGCCAAAACCCCCAGCAAGAAAACGTCGACCGCCAGCCGCAGCAAATCAACCGCGTCACGCCAGACTGCCAGCGCCACAAAAAAATGCGTTCTGCGCAAAGGCTATAAAAAACTGTGCGCCAGTTCGACAAGGTCGATAGCGGAAAGCAAGATGGCAACCGCAAGCGTGCAGAAAAAGTGCGTGGTGCGTAAAGGCTATAAAACCCGCTGCAAACCGGTTGCCGACGAGCCGCAGCTGACCATCGCCGACGCGCATAAAGCTCGGGTACAAAAGGCGCAAAGCACCGCCATGTCCAAGCTGATGGATCAGATTGGCAAACCCTATCGCTGGGGCGGCACCTCTCCGCGTACCGGGTTTGATTGTAGCGGTCTGGTCTATTACGCCTATAAGGACCTGGTTAAAATTCACATTCCGCGCACCGCCAATGAGATGTATCACCTGCGCGACGCCCGTCCTGTGGATCGCGGTGAGCTGCAAAGCGGGGATCTCGTCTTCTTCCGCACCCGCGGGCGCGGCACTGCCGATCACGTCGGGGTTTACGTTGGCAACGGCAAATTTATCCAGTCTCCGCGTACCGGCCGCGACATTCAGATCACCTCATTAAGCGACGATTACTGGGTACGCCACTACGTGGGCGCACGTCGCGTCATGACGCCGAAAACCATTCGCTAATTGTGCCTTGTCGCTGCGGCGACAGGGTAACTCTCTCTTTTGCCACATCTTTTAATTTGCTACTATTATTACCCTGCGTAATACATGGTTATTACGCAGGCAAACTATAAAAAGGAGAGTAGCAATGTCGTTCGAATTACCTGCATTACCATATGCAAAAGACGCCCTGGCGCCGCACATTTCCGCAGAAACCCTGGAATACCACTACGGTAAACACCACCAGGCCTACGTCACCAACCTGAATAACCTGATCAAAGGCACCCCCTTTGAAGGCAAAACCCTGGAAGAGATCGTGCGTTCTTCCGATGGCGGCGTTTTTAACAACGCCGCTCAGGTCTGGAACCACACCTTCTACTGGAACTGCCTCGCGCCGAACGCCGGCGGCGAACCGCAAGGCGAACTGGCGGCGGCTATCGCTAAGTCCTTCGGCAGCTTCGCTGATTTCAAAGCCAAATTCACCGACGCAGCGGCAAAAAACTTCGGCGCAGGCTGGACCTGGCTGGTGAAAAACGCCGACGGTAGCCTGGCCATTGTCTCCACCAGCAACGCCGGTACGCCGCTGACCAGCGACGCGACTCCGCTGCTGACCGTGGATGTCTGGGAACACGCTTATTATATCGACTACCGTAACGCCCGTCCGAACTATCTGGAGCACTTCTGGGCGCTGGTAAACTGGAAGTTTGTTGCTGCTAATCTGGCTGCATAAAAGCAAACCGCAGAAGCCTTGCAGCTTCTGCGGTTATTGTATGACTTCACGCAATATTAACGGTTGGCGAACGCCTCTTCCGGCTGCGCCCGGCCGCTGAACAGCACCAGCAGTAGCGCCACGCCCGCGATAATCGCCCCCATCACCGGGACAAAGGCATAGCCCAGGCCGCCAGAGATGACCGCGCCGCCCGCCGCCGCGCCCAGCGCGTTTCCGAGGTTAAAAGCCCCGATATTGACCGATGATGACAGCCCCGGCGCTTCGTGGGCGACGCGCATCACGCGCATCTGCAAAGGCGGCACCACCGCAAAGGTCGCCGCGCCCCAGACCACCATACTGATTGCCGCACCCACCTGCGATTGCGCCAGCAGCGGGATCGCCAGCATGATAACCATCAGCAGCAGCAGAAAGCCCTTCAGCGTCCCGCTAACGGAACGGTCGGCAAACTTACCGCCAAGGTAGTTACCCAGCGAGAAGCCGACGCCAATCAGCACCAGCATGGCGGTCACAAACAGCGGAGAGGCGTGGGTGATGGTATGCAAAACGGGAGAAATATAGGTATAAAGCGTGAACATCGCCCCTGCCCCCAGTACCGTCGTCAGCAGCGCCGACAGCACCTGCGGACGCATCAGCACGGAAAGCTCCTGCTTGACGTCAGGGCGCTCGCCGGCGCTGCCCTTCGGTAGAGAAAACCACAGACCGATAATCGCAATCACGCCCAGCCCCGCCGTGGCAAGAAACGACATCCGCCAGCCGATGGTTTCGCCCAGCCAGGTCGCCGCGGGAACGCCGCCGATATTGGCTATCGTCAGCCCCATAAACATCGTCGCCACGGCGCTGGCCTGTTTGTGTTTTGGCACAACGCTCGCCGCCACCACCGAACCCAGGCCGAAGAAGGCGCCGTGGTTAAGGCTGGTAATAATGCGCGACAGCAGCAGCGTGGTGTAATCCGGAGCAATGGAAGAGAGTACGTTACCGAGGGTAAAAATTGCCATCAGGAAGATCAGCGCATTTCTGCGCGCGCGGTGGGAGAGCAGCAGAGTCATCAGCGGCGCGCCGACCATCACGCCGATGGCATAGGCGCTAATCAGCATTCCCGCCGCCGGAATCGAAACGTCCACGCCTTTAGCGATAACCGGTAATAGCCCCATCGGGGAGAACTCGGTTGTGCCGATACCAAAGGCACCGATCGCCAGCGCGAGCAGGGGAAAATTGATTTTCATGCAGGGACTCCATCAGGCCGCCTTCCGCGACGGCATCTCATCAGAAGTCAAAAGCATGACATCAATCACAGAAAAACAAAAGTGAACGAAATGGCAAAAGATTTTTGCGAAAATGATAATAATGGCGGAGAGAAAGGGAGAGCGGCCTCTCCCTTAATCGCATAATTAGTGCAGTACTGCAGTCAAACCTGCGGCAACAATCAAACCAAGAACAATAATCGTTGTCGTCAGCGAAAACTTTAAATTTGTATCCATCAATTTTTCCCCCTGATTATCCCCACATGAAAAGTGAGCTTGCTCATTTTTACACAGAATAGCGTAAAAATCTTCCGAGATTTAGAGTGATGCACATTTTTGCTCTTCCCCTTTGCCCCAAGATCGGACAAAATCCCACGCTAATTTGAAAGCGTATCGGCCATTGACCCCTTCCTGTCGTTCTGTGTCGTT
This sequence comes from Klebsiella sp. ME-303, assembly GCF_007910085.1. Classification (NCBI taxonomy): domain Bacteria; kingdom Pseudomonadati; phylum Pseudomonadota; class Gammaproteobacteria; order Enterobacterales; family Enterobacteriaceae; genus Klebsiella; species Klebsiella sp. ME-303. The sequence continues at coordinate 315,119 of NZ_VOJB01000061.1, forward strand.
TTCCCGACGTGATGCCATGCTCAATTTTGGCGCCAGGGTGTGTACAGGCAAACGTTTACGTACCGATAAACAGACGATCAGGTCAAGGTCTGGAGTGAGAAGTAATGGCAACTATTAAAGATGTAGCGAAGCGCGCAAACGTTTCCACTACAACAGTGTCACATGTGATTAACAAAACCCGATTCGTTGCGGAAGAGACGCGCAATGCGGTGTGGGCGGCAATAAAAGAACTGCATTACTCCCCCAGCGCCGTTGCCCGCAGCCTGAAGGTCAATCACACCAAATCTATTGGTCTGCTGGCAACCAGCAGCGAAGCGGCCTATTTCGCTGAGATTATCGAAGCCGTCGAGAAGAGCTGCTTCCAGAAGGGCTACACCCTGATCCTCGGCAACGCGTGGAACGACCCGGAGAAACAGCGCGCCTATCTGTCAATGATGGCGCAGAAACGCGTAGACGGCCTGCTGGTGATGTGCTCCGAGTATCCGGAGTCGGTGTTAAGCATGCTGGAAGAGTATCGCCATATTCCGATGGTAGTGATGGACTGGGGCGAGGCAAAAGCCGACTTCACCGACTCGGTTGTCGATAACGCCTTTGAAGGCGGCTATATCGCCGGGCGCTACCTTATTGAGCGCGGGCATCGCGATATCGGCGTGATCCCCGGCCCGCTGGAGCGTAACACCGGCGCAGGCCGGCTGGCAGGTTTTATGAAAGCGATGGAAGAGGCGCAGATTAGCGTTCCGGAAAACTGGATTGTGCAGGGTGATTTTGAGCCGGAATCCGGCTACCGCGCCATGCAGCAAATTCTCGGCCAGCACCCTCGCCCAACGGCCATCTTCTGCGGCGGGGATATTATGGCGATGGGCGCCATCTGCGCGGCGGATGAAATGGGTCTGCGCGTGCCGCAGGATATTTCGCTGATCGGTTATGATAACGTGCGCAACGCCCGCTACTTTAGCCCGGCGCTGACCACCATTCATCAGCCTAAAGACTCTCTTGGCGAAGCGGCGTTTAACATGCTGCTGGACCGCATCGTTAATAAGCGTGAAATCTCGCAGTCGATTGAAGTCCACCCTCGCCTGGTCGAGCGCCGTTCCGTGGCCGACGGCCCGTTTGTCGATTATCGCCGTTAACCTTTCCCGCGGCGTCGGTCATTCCGGCGCCCGCAGCCACTCCCGGTTTAGCGTTTCGCTATCGCCAAGGTAATCCAGCAGCCATAGCAGCGCCGGCGAGGCATCGCTTTGCTGCCACGTCAGGCAGCATGCGGCGTCCGGGAAGGGGTTCTCCAGCTCCAGCGCCGTCCATGCGCCGCTATCAAGCCACGGGCGCGCTAAATGCCCGGGTACCATACCGACGCACAGTCCGGCGGAGAGACAGGTTTCTGAGGCATCCCAGTCCGGCACCACCACCCTCTTCTGGTTATCCAGCAGCCAGGTGGTCCGCTTCGGCAGCGAGCGCGAGGTATCCTCCCTGACCAGCGACGGCCAGTTGCGCAGGACGTCATCGCTCAGAGGCCCGGCCATTTGGGCCAGCGGATGGTGGCTCGCGACGACGCAGTCCCAGCTCAGCATTCCCATATCGCGAAAGGCGTAGCGGCCCCCTACCGGAATTGAGCGCGTCGCGCCGATGGCCAGCTCCACGCGACCGTCGGCGAGCGCATCCCAGACGCCGTTGAACACCTCCTGAAAAACAATCAGTTCGACGTCATCAAAATGACGATAGAAATCAACGATCATCTGCCGCATGCGCGTGGGTTTAACGATATTATCCACCGCAATAGAGAGCTGCCCGCGCCAGCCGTTGGCTATCTGCTGGCACTGCTGGCGGGTGATCTGCATTTTTTTGATAACAGATCGCCCCTCCTGTAAAAACCAGACGCCGGCCGGCGTTAATTCCACATCACGATGACGGCGTTCGAACAGCGGTACCGCCAGCCACTCCTCCAGCTGACGCACGGTATAGCTGACGGCCGAGGGTACGCGGTGCAGTTCCTGCGCTGCGGCGCTAAAGCTGCCGTTACGGGCGACAGCATCGACAACTTCAAGCGAGTATTCGGACCACATTTTCTGCCTGCAAAATTTTTGAATTCACCTGACAAATATTAGCGTTTCACAAGCCTTAATGCACTCCCTACACTCTGCGCCATCGTACCTGCAACAATAAAAAGAGAAGATGATGCAACAACCTGGGAAAGGATTTTTAGTCTGGCTGGCAGGACTCAGCGTACTGGGCTTTCTGGCGACCGATATGTATCTTCCGGCTTTCGCCGCCATGCAACAAGATTTGAACACTTCTGCGGCCTCCGTCAGCGCTAGCCTGAGCCTGTTCCTGGCAGGCTTTGCGCTGGGCCAGCTTTTCTGGGGGCCCCTTTCCGATCGCTATGGCCGCAAACCGGTGCTGTTGAGCGGGCTGGCCATTTTTGCTATCGGCTGTCTGGGGATGCTGTGGGTTCGCGATGCCAACCTGATGCTCGCGCTGCGATTTATTCAGGCCCTGGGGGTTTGCGCCGCCGCGGTGACCTGGCAGGCGATGGTCACCGATTATTATCCAGCGCAAAGAACCAACCGGATTTTCGCCGCCATTATGCCGCTGGTCGGTTTATCGCCGGCGCTGGCGCCGCTGCTCGGCAGCTGGCTGCTGGTCCATTTTGAATGGCAGGCTATTTTTGCCGTGCTGTTCGCGATTACCCTGCTGCTGATGCTGCCCGCCCTGCGCCTGAAGCCAGCGAACAAACCGGTTGCCAGCGCCCAGCAGAAGCTCACGTTTCTCACCCTGCTGCGCTCGCGCGAGTATAGCGGTAACGTGCTCATCTACGCCGCCTGTTCCGCCAGCTTTTTTGCCTGGCTGACGGGGTCGCCGTTTATTCTTCATGAAATGGGCTATGGCCCGACCGTTATCGGCCTGAGCTACGTTCCGCAAACTATCGCGTTTCTGGTGGGCGGTTATGGCTGCCGCGCGGCGCTGCAAAAATGGCAGGGCCAGCAAATTCTGCCCTGGCTGCTGACGATTTTCGCCCTCAGCGTCGCCGCCACCTGGCTGGTAGGCCTGCGGGAAAACGCCACGCTCGTTGGTTTGATGATTCCGTTCTGCGCCATGGCGGTGGTGAATGGCGGTATTTACCCTATCGTCGTCGCGCAGGCCCTGAAGCCATTCCCGCAGGCGACCGGTCGCGCCGCTGCGCTGCAAAACACCCTGCAGCTTGGCCTCTGTTTCCTTACCAGCCTGCTGGTCTCGACGCTGATTGCCACCCCGCTGCAAACGACCACCAGCGTGATGCTGGTCTCCATCGTGCTGGCCGGGATGGGCTACCGCATGCAGCACAAAGCCGCGCATCTGGAAACAAAATCGTCACATGCTTAAGGTAATGTGCTGATAGTGCTAAGATCCAGTAATTAGCTTGCTAAGATATTTTTGTTGAAAGCCTGTTTTTAGCGGCCTATACTGGATCCGGCGTCACATAAATAGAAAACTAATTGATTTTAACGGGAGCAGGATGCATCCCGTTTCACCATGGAAGGCCTTTCGGCAAGGGTTACCTCCCTTCCTCTGTTCTACGTCGGATAGCAGCCTCACGGATTATCCGTGAGATTTCTCACAAAGCCAAAAAAGCGTCTACGCTGTTTTAAGGTTCTGATCACTTGGGCGTGATGGAGAAGCTATGAGTTCATCGTGTATAGAAGAAGTAAGTGTACCAAATGATGACTGGTACCGAATTGCAGCTGAATTATTAGGCCGTGCGGGCATTGAAATTAATGGTCCTGCTCCCTCCGACCTGCGAATTAAAAACCCTCTCTTTTTTAAGCGCGTTTTACAGGAAGGGTCGCTGGGGTTAGGCGAGAGCTATATGGACGGCTGGTGGGATTGTGAGCGGCTGGATATATTTTTCCATAAAGTTTTACGCGCCGGTCTGGAAAATCAGCTTCCCCATCATTTCAAAGATACCTTGCGTATCGCCAGCGCACGCTTATTCAATCTGCAAAGTAAAAAACGATCCTGGATTGTCGGTAAAGAGCATTACGATTTAGGTAACGATCTGTTCAGCCGCATGCTCGACCCCTATATGCAGTACTCTTGCGCTTACTGGAAAGACGCGCAGACTCTCGATGACGCGCAGCAGGCAAAATTAGATCTGATCTGCCGTAAACTTGAGCTTGAGCCAGGGATGCGGGTGCTGGATATCGGCTGCGGCTGGGGCGGGCTGGCTTACTACATGGCCAAACATTACCAGGTCAGCGTGGTTGGCGTGACCATCTCGGCAGAGCAGCAGAAAATGGCGCAGCAGCGCTGCGCGGACCTCGACGTCACCATCCTGCTCCAGGACTATCGCGACCTGCACGAAAGCTTCGATCGTATTGTTTCCGTCGGCATGTTCGAACATGTCGGGCCTAAAAATTACGCCACCTATTTTGATGTGGTCGATCGTAATCTGAAACCCGACGGTCGTTTCCTGCTGCATACCATCGGTTCGAAAAAAACCGATCATAGCGTTGACCCGTGGATTAACAAATATATCTTCCCTAACGGCTGCCTGCCGTCGGTGCGCCATATTGCCGAAGCCAGCGAATCGCATTTCGTTATGGAAGACTGGCATAATTTTGGTGCCGACTACGACACGACGCTGATGGCCTGGTATGAGCGCTTCCTCACCAGCTGGCCGGAAATCGCCGACAACTACTCGGAACGCTTCAAACGTATGTTTAGCTATTATCTGAATGCCTGCGCTGGCGCTTTCCGCGCGCGCGATATTCAGCTCTGGCAGGTGGTTTTTTCTCGCGGGGCCGAACACGGCCTGCGCGTGGCCCGCTAAAAATATCCCCCGCGTCGCGGGGGTATTTTTTACTCGGCCGCCGTTTTCAGTGCCGCCTCTTTCGCCGCCAGCACGCGCTCGACGGTATCGATGACCGCCTGAGTCTGCGGATCGATTTCAATATTCACCCGATCGCCCAGCTTTTTCACCCCAAGCGTGGTGCGCTGCAGCGTTTCCGGGATTAAATGAACGCAAAAGCGGGTTGGCGTCACTTCACCGACGGTGAGGCTAATCCCATCTACGCCGATATAGCCTTTATAAAGGATATATTTCATCAACGTCGGGTCCTGAACCTTAAACCAGATCTGGCGGTTATTTTCCGAGGTGAGAATTTTCACCACTTCCGCGGTGGTCATAATATGGCCGGACATCAGGTGACCGCCAATTTCATCGCTGAATTTCGCCGCGCGCTCAACGTTAACGCTGTCGCCCTCGCCGACCTCGCCCAGATTGGTTATACGCAGGGTCTCTTTCATCAGGTCAAAACTCACTCGCGCGCCGTCTATATAGGTGACGGTCAAGCAGCAGCCGTTGTGCGCTACGGAAGCCCCGGTTTCGAGCCCCGCCAGCATATGCTCAGGCAGCTCCACGACGTGGGTGCGAAAGTTAGGTTTTTCATCGATCGCCACCACTTTGGCGGTCCCCTGCACAATACCGGTAAACATATTTTGCTCCTGTATAAATTCGTGACGGTATCAGTACCGTTTTAGGCTATGACGAACAATAACAGGTGGCAAAACAGGTTGCCAGCGCACAACGTGCAGTGGAATTTTTTCACTGGCTAAATGGCTAATCCTCGCTACAATAGTCTGGCAAATCCCTCTGCTTTTCTTCTTGCTGCCACATATGGCGGCTTTTTTAGTCCTCCAATAACAACAATATAAAGGTGTTTACGTGCAGAAGTATTTTATTGAAGCGCGTCAGTTATTAGCACTGGCTATACCCGTTATACTCGCCCAGGTGGCGCAAACCGCCATGGGCTTCGTCGATACCGTGATGGCGGGTGGCTATAGCGCCACCGACATGGCGGCCGTCGCCATCGGCACCTCTATCTGGCTACCGGCGATCCTCTTTGGCCACGGCCTGCTGCTGGCCCTGACGCCCGTTATTGCCCAACTGAATGGTTCCGGCCGTCGCGAGCGTATTGCTCACCAGGTACGCCAGGGGTTCTGGCTGGCTGGCTTCGTCTCCCTGCTGGTGATGGTCGTGCTGTGGAACGCCGGTTACATTATCAGCTCAATGCATAACATCGACCCGGCGATGGCAGAGAAGGCGGTCGGCTACCTGCGGGCGCTGCTGTGGGGCGCGCCCGGCTATCTGTTCTTTCAGGTCGCTCGCAACCAGTGTGAAGGCCTGGCGAAAACCAAGCCGGGTATGGTAATGGGATTTATCGGTCTGCTGGTCAACATTCCGGTGAACTACATTTTTATCTACGGCCACTTTGGTATGCCGGAGCTCGGCGGTATCGGCTGCGGCGTGGCGACGGCATCGGTTTACTGGGTTATGTTTTTCAGCATGCTCTTCTGGGTGCGCCGCGCGCGTTCGATGCGCGATATTCATCACACAGAGCGCTTCAGTAAACCTGATTTCGCCGTCATCCAGCGTCTGGTACAGCTGGGCCTGCCGATTGCGCTGGCGCTGTTTTTCGAAGTGACCCTCTTCGCCGTCGTGGCGCTGCTGGTTTCGCCGTTGGGGATCGTTGACGTCGCTGGGCATCAGATAGCCCTCAACTTCAGCTCGCTGATGTTCGTCTTGCCGCTCTCGCTGGCGGCAGCGGTGACCATTCGCGTCGGTTTCCGTCTCGGGCAGGGTTCCACGCTGGAGGCCCAGACCTCGGCCAGAACCGGCGTCGGCGTCGGGGTGTGCATGGCCGTTTTCACGGCGGTTTTCACCATCCTGATGCGCAAGCAAATCGCGCTGCTGTATAACGATAATCCCGAGGTGGTTACCCTCGCGTCCCAGCTGATGCTGCTGGCGGCGATCTACCAGATTTCCGACTCCATTCAGGTGATCGGCAGCGGAATTCTGCGCGGCTACAAAGACACGCGTTCCATCTTCTTTATCACCTTTACCGCCTACTGGGTATTGGGACTGCCGAGCGGCTACCTGCTGGCGCTGACCGATATCGTGGTACCGCGCATGGGCCCCGCCGGGTTCTGGTGCGGCTTTATTATTGGCCTCACCTCCGCCGCCGTAATGATGATGCTGCGCATGCGTTTCCTGCAGCGTCAGCCTTCCAGCGTCATTTTACAACGCGCGGCGCGCTAGACCGTCGCGGAAGCGAAGCCGCTATCCAACGGCGCTGATTCAGCGCCGTTTTCTCATGCTGGTGAAGAAATATTCTTTTGCATCAGTAAAATATAACCAATATGGATAAAACTTCTGCGATCGTGAGAAATCTGGAAGAAAAGTGACGTTTACCTCTTGCCACAACCCCTCCCTCCCGCTAATATGCGTCCCCGTTGCCACTGCAACATTGCGTTCATAGCTCAGTTGGTTAGAGCACCACCTTGACATGGTGGGGGTCGTTGGTTCGAGTCCAATTGAACGCACCATAATGCGTTTATAGCTCAGTTGGTTAGAGCACCACCTTGACATGGTGGGGGTCGTTGGTTCGAGTCCAATTAAACGCACCATAATGCGTCCGTAGCTCAGTTGGTTAGAGCACCACCTTGACATGGTGGGGGTCGGTGGTTCGAGTCCACTCGGACGCACCATTTCACAGCCTCGTGATCTGGTGCCTTTTATCTCCCGCATTGAAATATCCGAAAATTACTTTCAGCACTGGCAATACGCTATTTTCTGATTTTTCCCGGTCGTGTCCTTAATATCTTTCACCATTCCGACAACTTATTTCCCGCGCTTATGTAAATTGACGTAAAGCCCTGCGCCGCGTCTACGCTGCATTTATTAACGCAGCGGCCCCGCCGATATTCCCTCGCGAATAAAAATCTTTCGTTAGATCATAACCCGTTATGCTGACATTCATTAAAAACAAGCGAAACGGTAACAGCAGTGCAATTCAGAGTATTTCAAAAAATATCACCACAAACCGGTTTGACTGTTCAAAAATAACGACTAAATTTAATTTCTGAACGACAACGGATACGTACCTAAAGCGTATCTTCCTGACATAAACTCAACAACAGAGGTATGAAAATATGGCAGAACATCGTGGTGGTTCCGGTAATTTCGCTGAAGACCGTGATAAAGCATCTGAAGCAGGACGTAAAGGCGGTCAGCACAGCGGTGGTAACTTTAAAAACGATCCGCAGCGCGCATCTGAGGCCGGTAAAAAAGGCGGCCAAAATAGCCATGGCGGCGGGCGTAAATCTGATAATTCCTGATATTAATCGCCTCATTCTCTTGTAACTAAAAGAGTAACCTGCGAGTCTGCGGACTCGCAGTTATTCTCCGTTTATAAAGGTAATTAATATGAATATGAAGAGCATAGAAGACGTTTTTATTCATCTTTTATCGGATACGTATAGCGCAGAAAAACAATTAACCCGCGGCCTGGCGAAACTCGCCAGAGCGGCCTCCAGCGAACAGCTTAGCGCCGCGTTCAAGGCCCACCTGGAGGAGACTCAGGGGCAAATTGAACGTATCGACCAAATTGTCGAACAAGAGCCTGATATCAAAATTAAACGGATGAAATGCGTGGCGATGGAGGGGCTGATTGAAGAAGCTAACGAAGTTATTGAGAGCACGGAGAAAAATGAAGTGCGGGATGCGGCATTAATTGCCGCTGCGCAAAAGGTTGAACATTATGAAATTGCCAGCTACGGCACTCTCGCCACTTTAGCAGAACAGCTTGGCTATAAAAAAGCGGTTAAACTTTTAGCGGAAACGTTAGAAGAAGAAAAATCAACCGACCTTAAATTAACTGACCTGGCGGTCGGCAATATTAATAAAGATGCCCAAAATAAATAGCCAGAGAGTAAACCAATATTAAGGAGTTGATTATGAATTATCTTGAACATTATCACGACTGGCTACGCGATGCGCATGCAATGGAAAAGCAGGCAGAATCTATGCTGGAATCCATGGCGAGCCGCATCGATAATTACCCTGACCTGCGCAGCAGAATTCAACAGCACGTAACTGAAACCAAACGCCAAATTACGGTACTGGAGGAGATTCTGGACCGTAATAATATATCACGCTCGGTGCTGAAGGATTCCATGAGCAAAATGGCCGCGTTAGGTCAATCCATTGGCGGGATGTTCCCTTCCGATGAAATCGTTAAAGGGTCAATTAGCGGTTATGTATTTGAGCAGTTTGAAATTGCCTGTTATACCTCCCTCCTTGCCGCCGCGAATAAAGCCGGCGACACCGCCTCAATCCCCGCTATCGAATCGATTCTGGCAGAAGAGCGGGCCATGGCCGACTGGCTGCTGAAACATATTCCGCAAACAACGGAAGAGTTCCTTCTGCGCTCTGAAGCCGAAGGCGTTGAAGCGAAAAAATAAGCAATAAGGATAAGAGCCTATGTTCCGACACGTTAAGCAGCTTCAGTATACCGTAAGGGTCGCCGAGCCGAATCCGGGACTGGCGAACCTCCTTCTGGAACAATTCGGCGGGCCCCAGGGCGAACTGGCCGCCGCATGCCGGTATTTTACTCAGGGCCTGAGCGATGACGATCCGGGCCGTAAAGATATGCTGATGGACATAGCCACCGAAGAGCTGAGCCACCTTGAAATTATCGGCTCGCTGGTTGGCATGCTCAATAAAGGGGCCAAAGGCGCCCTGGCGGAAGGCGTGGAAAACGAAGCCGACCTGTACCGCTCGCTTACCGCTAACGGTAACGACAGCCATATCACCTCTTTGCTATATGGCGCAGGCACGCCGCTGACCAACTCCGCCGGGGTGCCCTGGACCGCCGCCTATATTGATACGATTGGTGAGCCAACCGCGGATTTACGCTCCAACGTAGCGGCCGAGGCGCGAGCCAAAATCATCTATGAGCGCCTGATCAACGTCACTGATGATCCCGGAGTCAAGGATGCGCTGGCTTTTCTGATGACCCGGGAAGCCGCTCATCAGCTCTCTTTCGAAAAAGCGCTCCAGTCCATCAGAAACAACTATCCGCCGGGGAAATTACCGCCCGTCAATGAATACGCCAGCACCTACTACAATATGTCAGAGGGCGACGACATTCGCGGTAGCTGGAATAGCGATCGGCACTTTGAGTATGTGGCGAATCCCCAGCCTGCAGTCGACGGCGGAGACGGAGGCGTCAGCGTCAAGCTAAGTGCCGAGCAGCAGGCGCTGGTTAAAGCCATGGCGGAACGAACCCAATCCGACCCGGATGGCGATCCTCTTACCGGCGCAGAGCTCGGCGCAGGCAAGAAGAAGCCCTAATCCTCAATAACCTGCTGTTAATCACTTCCCCCTGCTCAATTCGGGGGGTTGTTCTGTGATGGGGTCCGGAATATGTTTGAACTCGACGCGTTTAATCTGGCTCGGCTGCAGTTCGCATTTACCGTCTCTTTTCATATCCTTTTTCCGGCGATTACCATCGGACTGGCCAGCTATCTGGTGGTGCTGGAGGGGATGTGGCTGCGGACAAAAGATGACGTCTGGCGCTCATTGTATAATTTCTGGCTGAAAATTTTTGCCGTTAATTTCGGCATGGGCGTGGTTTCAGGCCTGGTCATGGCTTATCAATTCGGCACCAACTGGAGCGGTTTCTCACAGTTTGCCGGTAGTATTACCGGTCCCCTGCTGCTTTACGAAGTGCTCACCGCCTTTTTTCTCGAAGCCGGTTTCTTAGGCGTTATGCTCTTTGGCTGGAACAAAGTTCCTCCCGGCCTGCACTTCTTCACCACCTGCATGGTGGCGCTGGGCACGCTGATGTCAACCTTCTGGATCCTCGCGTCAAATAGCTGGATGCAGACGCCGCAGGGTTTTACCATTGAAAACGGTCATGTCATTCCCCAGGACTGGCTGGCGATTATCTTTAACCCTTCTTTCCCCTATCGTCTGTCCCATATGGCGATTGCCGCTTTTCTCAGCAGCGCGATGTTCGTCGGCGCCTCCGCCGCCTGGCATCTTCTGCGGGGCAATGATACGCCGGCCATACGTAAAATGTTTTCCATGGCGATGTGGATGGCCCTGCTGGTCGCGCCGGTTCAGGCTATCGTTGGCGATATGCACGGGCTCAACACGCTTGAACATCAGCCGGCAAAAATCGCTGCCATAGAAGGCCACTGGGAGAACAAACCCGGAGAAGCCACCCCGCTGCTGCTGTTTGGCGTGCCCGATATGGATGAAGAGCGCACCAAATACGGGCTGGAAATCCCTGCGCTTGGCAGCCTGATCCTCACCCATAGCCTGAACAAGCAGGTCCCGGCGCTGAAAGATTTTCCGCCGCAGAATCGGCCAAACTCCCTTATCGTCTTCTGGTCTTTCCGCATCATGGTCGGCATGGGCGTGTTGATGATTGCCCTCGGCGTATGGAGCCTGTGGCTTCGCTACCGGCAGCGTCTTTTTCACTCCCGCGCCTTTCAGTGGTTTGCGCTGGCGATGGGGCCGGCGGGGCTGCTGGCGCTGTTGGCCGGCTGGATCACGACCGAAGCGGGACGCCAGCCCTGGGTCATCTATGGTTTATTACGCACCCGGGATGCGGTCTCTCTCCACAGCACAGCGCAAATGATCGTCAGCCTGCTGGTCTTTATCGTGGTGTACTGTTCGGTGTTTGGCGTAGGTTATTACTACATTATCCGGCTGATTCAGAAAGGGCCTCAGCCCGTCAGCGAATTGACATCGACAACCTCCGGTACGCCGGCTCGCCCCCTTTCCGCCGCAGAGGCCGTGCCTGAAGAGGAGACTCGCTAATGGGCATCGATATCTCCGTTATCTGGTTTGTCATCATAGTGTTTGCCACGCTGATGTATATCATTATGGACGGCTTCGATCTCGGCATCGGAATCGTCTTCAGCTTTGTGCCCAACGCCAATGAGCGCGACGTGATGATGAACAGCGTCGCCCCGGTATGGGACGGCAATGAGACATGGCTTGTGCTGGGCGGCGCGGGGCTATTCGGCGCCTTTCCGCTGGCGTACGCCGTCATCACCGATGCGCTAACGATTCCGCTCACCGCCATGTTAATTGGCCTGATCTTTCGCGGCGTCGCCTTCGAATTTCGTTTTAAGGCCACCCCCTCTCATCAAAAATTCTGGGATTACTCATTTGTGGGCGGCTCGTTGTTGGCCACCTTTAGCCAGGGGATAGTCGTGGGCGCGGTCATCAGCGGCTTCGAGGTTGCCGACCGCAGGTTCATCGGCTCAGCGCTGGACTGGCTGACGCCCTTTAGCCTGTTCTGCGGCTTAGGGCTGGTGGTGGCTTATACGCTCCTCGGCACCACCTGGCTTATCATGAAAAGCGAAGGCGCGCTGCAGCAGCGCATGCGTGAGCTGACCCGCCACACGCTTCTGGCGCTGATGGCGGTCATCGCCGTGGTCAGCGTCTGGACGCCGCTGGGCTGGCCGTCCGTTGCTGAACGCTGGTTTACCCTGCCTAATTTCTACTGGTTTGTGCCCGTTCCCATTCTGGTACTCGTCTTTAGCCTGTGGATCTGGCGCCTGAGCGCTCACCCCGCGAGCCACGCCCGCCCTTTCCTCCTGACGCTCGGGCTTATTTTTCTCGGCTTCAGCGGCCTGGGCATCAGTCTGTGGCCCAATATCATCCCTCCGCATATCACGCTGTGGGAAGCCTCCGCGCCGCCGGCCAGCCAGCTATTTATGCTGGTAGGAACCCTGCTTATCATTCCGGTGATTTTGGTTTACACCGCATGGAGCTACTACGTATTCCGCGGCAAAGTTTCCGGAAATGAAGGCTATCACTGAGGTGGGCTATGGCTGACTGGCATACGCGGGCCATTATCTATCAGATTGATTCAGCACTGTTTTACGATCTTAACGGCGATGGCTGCGGCGATATCGCCGGGATCGCGGCGAAGCTGCGCTATATTCGCCGACTGGGCGCGACGGTGATCTGGATAACGCCCTTCTACCTGACGCCGTTTCTGGATGAGGGTTACGATGTCAGCGACCATCTGCAGGTCGATCCGCGATTTGGTCAACTGGCGGATATCATTGCTTTTATCGAGCAGGCCCGCGAATTAGGCATGCAGGTTATTATTGAATTGCTGATCCAGCACACCTCCGACGCTCACCCCTGGTTTCAACAAGCGCGGCGCAGCCGTCGCTCGCCGTTCCGCGACTATTATCTGTGGGCAGATAGCGATGATGACAATACGCCGCCCATGTTTCCCGGCGTCGAAGAGAGCATCTGGTCGTGGGATGACGAAGCCGGGCAATATTTTCGCCATATGTTTTACCGCCATGAACCCGATCTCAATCTGGCCTCTCCCGCGGTGATCAAAGAGGTCGAAAATATCGTTATCTTTTGGCTGAAGCTGGGGGTTTCCGGCTTTCGTCTGGATGCCGCCTCGCATTTGACGAAACAGGCCGGACGCGGCGAGGAGAAACGCGGGCTATGGCTCCTGGAACATCTGCGTCGGCTGGTTGAACAACATAATCCGCAGGCCATACTGCTCGGCGAAGTCGACGTTGAGGTGGCGCAGTATCGCGACTATTTTGGCGATAATAACCGACTTAATATGGTACTTAACTTCTGGTTGAACAAATATTTTTACGTCAGCCTCGCCAGCCAGAGCGCCCGCCCGCTGATCGACGCCATCAAGAAAATGGTAGTGCCTCCTGACGCCTGCTGCTTCGCAAACTGGCTGCGCAACCACGATGAACTGGATCTTGAAGGGATCGGTAACAAGAACAAGCAGACCGTGCTGGATGCCTTCGCGCCGGATAAGGAGATGAACGTTTATCAGCGCGGTATTCGCCGTCGGCTGGCGCCCATGCTGAACAGCGACCGGCGGCGGCTGGCGTTCTGTCATGCCGTGCTTTTTTCGCTGCCCGGCGTACCGATCATGCGCTACGGGGATGAGATCGGCATGGGTGACGACCTGGCGCTGGAAGAGCGCTACGCGGTGCGTACGCCGATGCAGTGGGCCGGTTCAGCGGGCGGCGGCTTCTCCGCAGCCGATCCGCAGACGTTTGTGGCTCCCATGATCGACCGGGGGCCGTTTCGCTATCAGAAAGTCAACGTCGCTGATTCCCTGCTGCACCGCCATTCTCTCCTGCACCGTATTATTGATATCGCCAATACGCGGTCAGAATTCCCGGAAATCGCCGTTGCGCCTTTCCGCATCATTAGCACCGATCGGCAGGCGATTCTCGGGATCTGCTACGATGACCGCGAGCGCAGCGTCATCGCCTTTCTTAATTTCAGTGATAAACCGCTGCGTTTTACCGCGAAAGGGATCTATGCGGCGGTGTGGACGCCCTGCCTGGCCGACAAAACCTACGCGGACGCGCTCACTCCCGGTAAGCACGCTAAGCTGGAGATTAGCGCATATGGCTATCGATGGTTCTGGACCAACAGTAGCGCGCTGCGTTAGCGTTTTTTACGCGAGATAAACCATTTTGCTAAAAGTACCCCCGCCGCTGCCGCGCCGCCCAGCAGCGCTTTTCCCGGCACGCCGGAAGTGATGGCGGTGGCGCGATATTTCGCCTCAGAGGAAAAACGCCCGTGCGTTTTATGCAATCCGCTGACCGGCTGTTCGAGATAGTCCTGACGGTCGTCGGCATTCAAGCGCCGGGTCATTTGCCCTTCCCACGCTTTTTTGACCATCAGCCGGTCAAGGAAGCCCGGGAAAAGAAATTGCCCAATAATGGACTGAATCGTGCTGCTCCCTACCCAGAGTTCGCGTACGGGCCGGCGCGCGACGTTGAAGATAGCCTGGGCGGCCACTTCCGGCTGAAATACCGGCGGCACCGGGCGCATCGCCCAGGCAAACTTATTGCGCGCCCACTCGAACTGCGGCGTATTCAGCCCCGGCATCTGTACCATCGCAATACTCACGCCGCTATTTTCATGCATCAGCTCCGTACGCACCGCATCGGTAAAACCCCGAATCGCGGCCTTTGCCCCGCAGTAGGCTGACTGTAGCGGAATGGAGCGATAGGCGAGCGCGGAGCCAACCTGGATAATCACTCCGCGATCCCGGGGCGTCATCAGCGCCAGCGCGGCGCGAGTCCCGTTGACGTAGCCGAGGTAGGTGACCTCGGTTACCCGTCTAAATTCGTCGTGGGTCATCGCTCTGAAAGGCGCCAGCACCGCACACATCGCGTTATTGACCCATACCTCGATAGCCCCGAGCCGATTTTCGATTTCGCCGGCGGCGGTCAAGAGCGCATCGGCATTTGCCACATCGGCCTGCACGGTATGCACCCGAACGCCGCAACGAAGGAGCTCCTGCTTCGTCGCCTCAAGGCTTCGGCCATCGCGGGCAATAATGCCGACGTCATAGCCTGCCCGCGCAAAGCGCAGGGCCGTTGCTTTACCGACTCCCGCAGTACCGCCAGTGATCGCCATGACTGCCATATAAACCTCCGTAATAAAAGCGTTATGCGCTCTGCCAGCCGGGCAGTTTCTCGATGAGCATCGCCAGTGAATAGCGTACGGCTTTCTCCACAACATCCTGGCACTCGCCGGAAAACAGCGTTTTATGCGCGTCGATACTGCCGCGAAAATTCCACGCGAACCAGACGGTCCCCGCAGGCGTCCCGTCATCGCCGCCGTCCGGCCCCGCGTATCCGCTAATGGCGATACTGATATCCGCCCCGGAACGCGCCAGCGCGCCGGTGGACATCTCTTCAACGGTCTGCCGACTCACGGCGCTATATTTCTCCAGCGTTGAGGCGTTGACGTCGAGAAGCTGCTGTTTCGCCCGATCGCTAAAAGTGATTAAGCCAATATCGTAGAATGCGGCCGTATCCGCTTCCGCGCACAGCGCTGCCGCCAGGCTACCGCCGGTGCAGGATTCCGCGGTGGTTAAGCGTAAACGACGGTCAATCAGCACGCTGGCGACCTGTTTAGTCAGCTCGCCGGTGGTTTTCGCCTGGTTATAAGGGTTATTTGACATAAAAAGACCTTTTTAACTCTCAGCAGGAATAATAGAAATGTGGCCATTCCGTTCCAGTATGGCATATTTGATTTTACTTAATTCCGTAATACCCTGATTCTGCCGCGCGGCGACCAGAATATCATCACAGGAGACGTCCACTTTTTTCAGCTTGTCAATTAACGGCACGCCATTTTCGACTAAAATCACCGGGCAACCATCAAGCGCTGACTCTGCGCCAGCGGTATATTTCTTCATTAATCCGAAAAGCATATCCACGACCACCAGCGTCATAATCGTCAGCATTGCGCCGGTCACCGAAAAATCGTTCCCCAGCAGCGCCTGCTGGGTAGCCTCGCTGATAATAAGTAATAAAATCAGATCAAAGCTGGTCATTTGTAATAGCGCCCGGCGGCCGGCGATTTTAAACACCACCAGCAAAATTAAATATATCGCTAACGCACGCAAGACCATCTCCATCGCATCCTCCTAAGGATAAATAAATTGCCAGAAGCGGATTTCGGGTTCGCCGTTTAGCTGCAAAGAGTGGTTCAACTTACCTGGGCGGGTGGGCGTAACGTAGAGCCATATAGAAAAATTATTCATGCTTTTCAGATCATTATAGACCAGAAAGAGCCGGTCGTTCTGACTGTACATCCTGTCTGGCCGGGGCCAGATACTGTCTGGTTCAAAAGAAGAGGTAAAATCACCGCCAAGGCTAAAAATATATTTATCCGCGACCCGCGGATGGGCGGTAATCTTTAGCCTGAATTCAGTTTGCAAACGACCGAAGCGGTCATAGGCCACCGTTAAATTGCGCTGCGCAGTTGTTTTTTCGGCAGTGCTAAAATATCCTCCAGAAAAGAGTCCCAAAAGGGCTGCCAGTATGATCGCCAATAATATTCCGAGGCCTATCTGGCGGGCAGCGCATTCAAAATTAAGAAAAAAATCGTTCTCTTTAATCCCGGGCAGCCTCTCTTTTTCACTTGCCATTTTTCACCTCACCGTTGCGCTTATTATCGGGGCGCCAGTTTAAGAAATAGCAACCCGGCTTAATATGTCAAGTTCGACGCGCCAAAGCCGGATTAATAGCAAAACGCGACATCTCGCTTGTTATTCGTTGAGCAGCATCAGCATCTGTCATACGGCGTAATGTTTGTGGACTTCATCAATATCGGTTATCGAAAAGATATCAATGCCGGTTCCCTGGGGACTATGCTCATGTGGAAAAATCTCACCGCACTATACCAAGAAGCCGCCGAGAATAATCTGAATCTGTACTACTCATATGGCATGATGTCAGGTGAATACAAAACCCGATGGTGTCACCCGGTTTCATTGGGACGATCAATCATCTGAATCCTGGTGGGGTCAATCCCCATCAGCTTTTTGTCATCTGCGTTATCCAGCCTGTTAAGTCGTTAATATGTATACCCCGAGGAAGAGGCGCGCCAGCAATTGGCCCTCTTCCTCATTTTGAACCACAATTATTGGGCCAGATTTCCGTTACCCGGAAATGATCTATCGTGGAGCTTTTCAACTGGCGGAAGGCCACCGACAACAAATGTGATAACAACAACGGCGGGTCAGTCATTATGAAGAAAATTGCCATTATCGGTGCAGGTCCAACCGGAATTTATACCCTGTTCTCATTACTCAAGCAGGGCGAGCCGCTGGACGTGTCAATTTACGAGCAGGCCGAGGAGGCGGGCGTGGGCATGCCCTACAGCGATGAAGAGAATTCGCGCATGATGCTGGCCAATATCGCCAGCATTGAAATCCCCCCCATTCAGAGCACCTATCTCGACTGGCTGAAAGCCCAGAGCCGGACGCACCTTGCGCGCTATGGCGTGGATTACGACGCTTTGCACGATCGTCAATTTTTACCGCGCATCCTGCTGGGTGAATACTTTCGCGACCAGTTTCTTGCGCTGGTCGGAGAGGCCAGGGAGCAGGGCTTTCGCATCCGGGTCAATGAGTCCTGCCGGGTCAGCGACCTGCAGGCGACCGAAGAAGGGGTCAGACTGTGGGTCGAGGATGAGCCGGTCGCTGAAGCCTTTGACCTCGCGGTGATCGCCACCGGACACGTCTGGCCCGATGAAGAAGAGTCGACCCGCACCTGGTTTCCCAGCCCGTGGTCTGGCCTTATGGAGGCCAGCATTCCCCCCTGCCGGGTGGGCATTATGGGCACCTCGCTAAGCGGAATTGACGCCGCGATGGCCGTCGCCGTCCAGCACGGTCGGTTTATCGGGTCTGACGATGACGCCCTCGCCTTCAGGCTGGACGAGGCAAGCGAGGCGCTAAGCATCGTGCTGATGTCGCGCTCCGGCATTTTGCCGGAAGCGGATTTTTACTGCCCCATTCCCTGGGAGCCGCTGAGCATCGTCAGCGAAAGCGCGATGGAACAAGCCATCGCCGCGGGCAGCGACGGTCTGCTCGATCGCGTCTTTGAGCTGGTGGCGCAGGAAATCACGCTTGCCGACCCCCTATGGAGCGAAAATATCGCCCTTCACAGCCTTAACGCCGACAGCTTTAGCGAGGCGTGGTTTGCTAAACGCCAGAAGCATAATCCGTTCCACTGGGCGCTGGATAACCTTGAAGAAGTTGAGCGCAACAAGCGCGCGCGATATACGGTTCCCTGGCGCTACGCGATCCTGCGGCTGCATGAAGCCGTTCAGGCGATGGTGCCTCACCTTAATGACCATGACCGGGAGCGTTTCAAAAATGGCCTTGCGCGGGTCTTTATCGACTGCTATGCCGCCATTCCTTCGGAGTCCATCCGCCGGCTGCTGGCGCTGCGCGAAGCGGGCGTCATCAGTATTCTCGCCTTAGGGCATGACTATGAGATGGCGGTAGAGCAGGAAAAAACGGTGATTACCAGCGAACAAAATCGCTATACGTTTGATGTGTTTATTGATGCCAGAGGGCAAAAGCCTCTGAAAAATAAAGATCTTCCCTTCCCGCATTTAAGGGAGCAGCTGCTGGCGACCGGAGAAGAGATTCCTGATGTCGGTGACGACTATACGTTGCGGGAACCGCCCGAAGTACGGGGGCGCATCGCGTTCGCCGCCATTCCCTGGCTGATGCACGACCAGCCTTTCGTTCAGGGTATCACCGCCTGCGCGGAGATCGGCGCGGCGATAGCGAAAGCGATATCCCAGCCGGCAAGCCGCTCGCGCAGGCGTTTATCCCCGCTCGATCTGTAGGAAAGAAAAATAGCCGCCCGTTGACGGGCGGCTATTGTTAACGCTTTTCAGGCTGGGGATGCCAGGGATCTTTTTTATGATCTTCGCTGTCGTCTCTTTTACGCGGCACTTCCCCCTGCTCGCGCGGGTCCTCTTTCGACGGATGACGGCCCCGCTTATCCGGGTCGGCTGGATGCTGTACGGACATCAATTCCTCCTGCTTGAGCGGTTATTTCTGGATCCGGTCCACCCGCACTACCGGCGGCGTCATTTTTTTATCGAGGCTGCCGTTGATGCTGATCATCTGATCGGGCTTCACTTCGCGGCCATCAAAAACCGCGGCGGGGATAATCACTGCAATGGTGTCGGTTTTATCGCGAAAGCTGTAGCGGTCATTACCGTGCTGCTCGATAAGATTGCCGCGTAATGAGATGGTTGCCCCATCGTGCATTTCCAGGGCCTGGCGCACGGTCATAATTCGCCCGTCCTCCGTCCCGCGGTAGCCATCGTCAATTTTATGCGGTGGCGGCGGAGCGGCATCTTTTTTAAATCCCCCGTCATCCGCGGCATAAACGCCCTGAGCCATTAGCGCACAGAAAATAACGGACAGTAATTTTTTCATCAACCATACCTCCGGCATATTTTTGTCTTGTCTTAATAAGTCTGGTTGCTGATGTTCATTTTCACAAGTTCCGTACCTGATGAATCGCCCGGGAAATATTTTTTACGACTTCACCGCCCGCGTAAATATGCGCACCGGGCAGCATTAAAAAGGCGCTAAATATACCGTCGGGCTTGCGATAGAATAATCCTAAAATGCCAAACGCTGCTGGTGCCTCTCATTTTGAAAAGTTTCCCGGCAATCAGTAAATTACCGTTGGGAAAGGAATCAAAGCGCCAAAATTATAAAAGCGAAGCCGTTCAATTATTCTTCAATATTCCACGGCAGGCTGACCAGGCAACTACGCTTACTCTTTTAACACGAGGAGGTCAGTATGAGCGACAACGCTAACAATACCGAGAAGTATCCCCGTCCCCCCTTTGTTGACCAGCCGCAATCGCCGCCGGGTCTTGCCGAAGAGATGAAGCCGCAGCCGGATCACGGTGAGCTGAGCTATGTCGGTTCCGGTCGGCTCGCCGGTAAGCGCGCCCTGATTACCGGCGGCGATTCCGGGATTGGGCGCGCGGTCGCGATCGCCTTCGCCCGCGAAGGCGCCGATGTGGCGATAAACTATCTGCCGGAAGAGGAGTCCGATGCGGAAACCGTAGTTGCCCTGATTCAGGCCGAAGGACGTAAAGCCGTCGCGATTCCGGGAGATGTGCGCGACGAATCCTTCTGCGAAACCCTGGTGGAACAGGCCGCCAGCGAACTCGGCGGGCTGGATATTCTGGTCAATAACGCCGGACGCCAGCAATATTGCGAATCACTGGAAGAACTCACCACCGCCGACTTTGACGCCACCTTCAAAACCAACGTTTATGCGGCCTTCTGGATCACCAAAGCCGCCCTGCGTCATCTTAAAGAACACAGCGCGATTATTAATACTTCATCCGTCCAGGCCTTTAAGCCGAGCCCCATCCTGCTGGACTACGCGCAAACCAAAGCCTGCCTGGTGGCGTTCACGAAATCGCTGGCCAAACAGCTGGGGCCGAAGGGTATCCGGGTAAACGCGGTCGCCCCCGGCCCCTACTGGACGGTGCTGCAGTCAAGCGGCGGCCAGCCGGATGAGAAGGTGCGTCAGTTCGGCGCCGATACGCCGCTGGGGCGTCCCGGGCAGCCGGTGGAGATTGCGCCGCTGTACGTTACCCTTGCCTCTGATGCCTGCTCCTTCACCTCCGGCCAGGTGTGGTGCTCCGACGGCGGCGACGGCGTGCTGTAAATCCCGCGCGGCGGCGCGCCCTCAGCGGTGCGCCGTCGTCTTAAGACAGGCGAGGTATTTCTGCGCTGAGTCTAAAACGATCTGCCGGGCATTTTTGGGGACGTTCTGCCCCTTAAAGGCGCCGTACAGCGCCCCGAAAGGCGTATCGCCCAGACGTTCAACGATCTTCTCCACGCTGGCGGCCGCCAACGGCAGCAAATTGGGATAGCTCCACATAAACGAAACGGCGCGCCCCCCCGGCGTCACCTGGATAATATCGCCCGCCAGCATAATACCGTCATCTTTCGCCCAGTGCAGAACGGTTCCTCCGGCGAAATGGCCGCCCAGGCGCAGCAGCCGCACCGCCGGGAGGATCTCCAGCGCATCTCCTTCCCATAGCGTGATGGCCGGGCTATCGCGCATAATCCATTCGCGATCGCTGGCGTGGAGATAAATTCGCGCATTAAAGGCGTCGGCCCAGTCCTGCATCGTGGTGTAGTAATGAGGATGGGAGATGGCGATCGCGTTTATCCCGCCCAGGGCGGTAATCAGCGTTTTGCTGGCGGCATCAAGATTGGCGATGCAGTCCCAGAGAATATTCCCCTGCGGCGTGAGCAGCAGAAACGCGCGCTGACCGATTGCAAATTTCGGTACCGTCCTGACGCTCAACAGCCGATCGTTATGCTGCTGCCACGTATTCGTATGCGTCTCGGTCAGATCGTCTGGCTTGATCCAGACCTGCCCGCTGGCCGGGACGTACTGGCGTTCATCCTCACAGATACGACAATGGTTCAGGGTGTTGCCGCGATCGTCATAAGACGTCCCGCAGGTTGCGCACAGCTTAATCATCACTTCTCCTTAAGAAATCATTCAGGAAGCCGTAATGAGTATGGCAGACAGGAAATTTATGGCAGGAGGTGGGCATCTCAGGGCTTCCGTGCCCTGAAAGAGAAGTTTATTCGAAATAAACGTCAGGGTTTTCCGACAGCGACACAAAGGTTTTGCTGTTTTTATCCAGCGCGCGAATGTCACCGCTTTCAATATCGTAGAACCAGCCGTGCAGACGCAACGTGCTATCCCGCAGACCCACGGCAACCGACGGGTGGGTTTTAATATTGTTCAGCTGGGCGATAACGTTTTCCTGCACCATACCGTTGACTTTATCGGTCTCGTTGGCCCAGGTTTTCTTCTCCACGACGGCTTTCGCTGCATCGGAGTAGCGCAGCCAGTGGGACACGGCAGGCATGGGGTCCAGGCACTGGCAGGTGGCGATGGCTTTCATCGCGCCGCAGTTGGAGTGGCCGCAAATGACGATATCGGTCACGCCCAGGGCCACAACGGCATACTCGATCGTCGCGGAAACCCCGCCCGGCTCAGGACCGAAAGAGGGCACGATATTCCCGGCGTTACGGATCACAAACAGCTGGCCCGGCTCCTGCTGGGTCACCAGCTCCGGCACCAGGCGGCTATCGGAACAAGAGATAAACAGCGCTTTAGGATTTTGGCTGGAGGCCAGGCTGCGGAAGAGCTCTTTACGTTGCGGGAAAATCTCTTTCTGGAAGTTGAGGAAGCCCTCAATGATATGTTGCATAGCAGTGTCTCTTTTCTCTGTTTTAATGACGATATGACAAAGATCACATTTAGCCAGTTTATCACCGACGCGCGAAATGGGAATCGTTATTCGAACAGGCGATGAAACATCGCGCCGTAAAGTCGGGTGACAGCACGCTAAAGATTGTTTATTTTTTGACGGTGAAACAATCATGAGCGGGAGCCGGATGCGACTTTAGCGCTCAACATCAACCAGGAGCGTTTATGTTTTTATCCAGCCTGATGGCCATTGCCGCCGTACTCATTATGGGCGTGATCAGCCCCGGCCCAAGCTTTATTTACGTGGCCCGCAACGCCGTTGCGCGCTCAAGGATGCATGGTCTGGTCACCGCGCTGGGAACCGGGACGGGGGCGGCTATCTTTTCGATTATGGCCATGATGGGGCTGCAAAAAGTGCTGACCGCGGTGCCGGAAATGTTTATTGGCCTGAAGGTCGCGGGCGGCCTCTATCTGCTCTGGCTGGGGTATAAAATCTACCGCGGCGCGGCGCAGCCGATGGATTTTGCGGCAGGCGGCATGGCGGCGGAACATTCCCTGCTGAAAACCTTCCGCGATGGCCTCTATACCCAGCTCAGCAACCCAAAAACGGCGCTGGTGTTCGCCTCTATTTTTACCGCCCTGCTGCCGGAGCGCATCCCGCTGGCCTTTTACTATATCGTGCCGCTGATGAGCTTCCTGATTGACGTCAGCTGGTATTCGCTGGTAGCCCTGGTGCTCTCTTCCGCGCGACCGCGCAGCGTCTACCTGCGCATGAAGCGTAAGATCGATATCGTCACCGCCACGGTGCTGGGCGCGCTCGGCCTGCGCCTGATTGCCACTTCGCTGTCAAAGTAGGCCAGCAAACCGTTTAAACGGTATAAATACGAATATCGTGTTCGCTAAACGCGTCGCGATATTCGCGACTGATATTCTCCTCGACCACCAGCACGTCAATGGCGCTGCTTTCGACCACCACAAAGCGCGCCACCGCAGGGATTTTGTCCGAGGTCAGGCCGACGATGATTTCGCTGCACTGTTTTATCACCGCTTTTTTAAATTCACAGTCGGCGTAGTCAAAGCCCGTCAGACCGGACTCAGGCGCCATGGCGCAGCCGCCGATAAATCCCTGTTCGAAGAGCATGCCCTGAATCTGCGCCACGGCGGAGGCGCCCACGCAGCCGCCGCTGGCCCGCTGGATCTGACCTCCAAGCATCACCACATCATACAGCGGTTTTTTGAGCAGTACGGCAGCGATCTCGGGAGAATTCGTGACCACCGTTAACGCCAGCTCCGCCGGCAGCGCTTCCGCCATCGCCAGGTTGGTGGTGCCGGTATCGATAAAAATGCAGCCGCCGGGCTTCACCAGCTTTGCGCACTTCTGCGCGATCCTGCTTTTTGTCGCCGTATTTTTTTCTTTGCGCTCGCTATAGTCCCCCGCCTCCGGCAGGGTCATCACCGCGCCGCCGTAGACCTTTTTACAGTACCCTTCGCGGCTAAGTTCATGTAAATCACGGCGAATAGTATGCTCGGAGACGTTAAGGCGGCTGGCGAGTTCGGCGCAAACCACCCTGCCGTTCTCCTGCAGGATCTGGCAAATAAGCGCTTGTCGTTGTTTAGGAAAAGCAGCATAATCGAGCACAAATAACTCCTGATAAAATCTTTATCGAGCAACAAAGTGCATAATCGTGCATTCAGCCCCTGACTGTCAATACACCCTATAAAGAGGTTTGCTATGAAAATTGCCCACATCGCCCTATGGACCCGCCAGCTTGAGCAACAGGCCCGCTTTTGGGTGGCCTTCTTCGACGGCGAGATTAATGAGAAGTACTGCAGCCAAACCAACCCGGGCTTTGAGTCCTTTTTTGTCAAGATTGGCGACGGCATTGCCATTGAGCTGATGACCAAGCCGGGGCTTGTCGCGCAGACGGCGGATAACAACCACACCGGCTGGGTACACCTGGCGATTACCGTTGGCGGCGCTGAAAAGGTGGATATGCTGGCAAACCGCGCCGCTGCGCAGGGGATTCTGGTCTCGCCGCCGCGGACCACCGGCGATGGCTATTATGAAGCGGTGATTAAAGACCCCGATGGCAACCTGATTGAAATCGTCGCATAGTATCAGGCACTGACTCAACAGGAGACGCCCGTGGCCAACTATCGCGTAATCGACAAACAAAACTGGCCGCGAAAAGATCATTTTGATTTTTATCGCGGTTTTGCCAACCCCAGCTTTAATCTCTGCGTTCCTGTCGAAGCGCAGCGGCTATATGAGTGCGCGAAAGATCGCGGCGTCTCGTTTTTCCAGCTGGCGCTCTACGCCCTGGTTCGCGCGGCGAACGGGGTGCCGCAGCTGAAACAGCGGCAGTTGGGTGACGATATTATCGAATATGACCAGCTGGCGGTAATGACGCCGGTGATGACCGCCCAGGAAGGCTTTCGCCAGGTCTGGTGCGACAACGCCGCCGATTTTGCCGCCTTCAGCCATGCCGCCACGCCGAACATTGAAGCGGCGAAACATACCGCGCCGGCACCGCTTATCGTCAACGGCGAGAATTTCTTCTGCGCCAGCTGCCTGCCGTGGCTGCATTTCAGCGCCATCACTCACGCGGAGTATTACGTCGGCGCGGCGGTGCCTGCCCTCACCTGGGGCAAGCTGAAAAACGGCATTATCCCGGTGGCGGGCAAATTCAATCACGCCTTTGTTGACGGCCTGCACGCCAGCCGCTTCTTTGCCCGGGTCGAAGAGGGTTTCGCCGAGCCGGAGACCCTCTGGCAGACGCCATAAACATTTGGCTTACGTCACGGGGCTGCCCGCGATCGCTGCACACTACATACTGCTTACCGCGGCATTGCGGCCGGATGGCAGCCCTTCACCCCGTAAACAGCAGAGAATGCTGGCGCTTAGCGCAAAAATGACAGATTAATTCTGAATTATTGCTAATGCTAAATCGCTATAAGCCATAGCTTTTCGGTGTTAGACAGGGCGCGGTGCGCCTCTTATCTTTCGTCATGATTTGTAAATATTTTACGCAATTCTTTGATGAGGGAGCACTTTTGTCCAGACTACTGCACGGGTTAAAAAGCAAACAGACGCGGTTCGCGCTTGCTCTGAAAATCGCGTTGCTCGGCGGCGCGGTGGCATTTTCTTCGGTCGCCATCGCCGACGACATTTTAAAAGAAGGGATCACCCCGGCCAGCGATGCCAGCCAGATCCCCGCGGCCGCGAAGCTGCGCAAAGATACCGTCGTGGCCGGCATCTCCGAGCCGCAGGGCATTTTTAACCCCTACTTCTTCGTCAACGGCTGGGATGAGAACGTCACCAACGTGATTTTCTCTCGCCTGATCGACTGGGACAGCCACGGCAATCTGGTGCCGGGTCTCGCCGAAAGCTGGACGGTGAGTCCGGATAACAAGGTCTACACCATCAAGCTGCGCCCCAACCTGACCTTTAGCGACGGTTCGCCGCTGACCGCCGACGATGTCGCCTTTACCCTTACCGTGCTGCTGGATCCGAAATACGACGGCGATACCGATATCACGCTCGCCAATATTGCCGGCGGCGCGGAGTACAAAGCGGCGAAAGCCGATAGCGTCAGCGGTCTGAAAGTGCTTGACCCCTTAACGCTGCAGGTGACCACCACCCAGCCGGGCGCGACGACGCTGGCAAAAATTGGCGGTCCGGTACTCTCCAGAGCCTATTACGGCAAAGGCTACCAGCGCGGCAATCTCGACTATCTGCGCACCCTGCACGGCAAACCGCTGGGCAACGGTCCCTACGTTTACGACAAATACATCCCCGGCCAGGAGATTCGTTTCCACGCCAACAGCCATTTTTATCGCGGTACGCCGCCCACTCCGCGCTTTATCTATCGCGTGACCAACCCGTCAACCAACTTCCAGCTCTTCCAGACGGGTGAAACCGACTACGACGCCTTTACCTCGCGTCCTGACGATATCGAACAGCTGAAAATGCTCGGCTTTGCCAACATCAACCTTTACGGCTCCAGCGACTACAGCCAGGTGGAATTTAACGTCCGCCGCCCGGCGCTGAAGGACGTGAAGGTACGCCAGGCGCTGATTTACGGCCTCGACCGTCAGAAGCTGATTGATGTGGTCTACCAGGGCTACGGCAAGGTGGCGATTGAGCCTATCGCGCCGATCTCCTGGGCATGGAACGCCGAGGGGGTGAACCCGTATCACTATGACCCGGCGCAGGCGAAAAAGCTGCTTGACGAAGCCGGCTGGAAACCGGGGCCGGACGGTATCCGCGTCAAAGAGGGCAAACGCCTGGAGTTAACGCTGCTGGTGAGCAAGAAAGTGCTCAACGATGCGCTGATCCCCATCGCCAAAGAGAACTGGCAGCAGATCGGCGTCCTGTTAAAACCGCAGGTCGTCGATTTCAACGCCCTGATGGCGCAGCGTAAGTCGGGTAATTACGATCTGGCGTCGTTCAGCACCAGTACCCTTAACGACCCGCATGATGGCGTGTGGGATTTTTACAGCGCGGAAGCGAAAGAGTCCGGCTATAACAACCCGCAGGTCGATAAGCTGATTACCGAAGGTAACTCGGTGCTCGAGGTCGAGAAACGTAAGCCTATCTACCACCAGCTGTATCAGGTACTGGCGCAGGACCCGCCGGTGATCCTTCTCGGCTACCGTGAAATTCTCTCGGCGAGCAGCGCCCGGGTCACCGGCTTCAAACCGGATATCTACAACGGCCTGACCGGCAGCCTGCCGGATGTCAAAATCGTTAAGTAAATCCCCGGCCGCCGGGATGACCGGCGGCTGACGTGAGAATGTCATGAGAAATTTCATCCTGAGACGGCTGCTGCAAACGCTGCCGATGCTGCTGCTGGCCTCCTTGATTATCTTTATGCTGTTTGCCAAAACGCCGGGCGATTTTATCGACGGCAATATCACCCTCACAGCTGCCCGCGCCGCCGAACTGAAAGCCATTTACGGCCTGGATCAGCCGCTGCTCACCCGCTATATCCACTGGCTCGGCCAGCTGCTGCGCGGCGATCTCGGGTTTTCGCTGCAGTACCAGATCCCGGTCAGCCAGCTGCTCAACCAGTACATCTGGAACTCCTTCCTGCTGGCCAGCGTGGCGCTGGTGTTTTACTGGGGAATTGGCCTGACGGTGGGCGTGGTCTCAGCGCTGAAGCCCAATTCTGCGTTCGATCATCTGGTGAGCGTCGCGGTGTTCGCCGCCATGTCGTTCCCGACCTTTTTTCTCTGTCTGCTGCTCATCAAGTGGTTCGCCGTCGACCTGCACTGGCTACCGGTGGGCGGCATGACCAATACCGGCAGCGACGACAGCGGCTGGGAGTATGTGCTGCAGGTCGCCGCCCATCTGGTGCTGCCGGTACTGGCGCTGGTGATGCTCCAGGCGGGCAGCCTGACCCGCTATTTTCGCGCCAGCATGCTCGACGTGGTGAAAATGGATTTTATCCGCACCGCCCGCGCGAAAGGGCTGCGCGAACGCACGGTTATCCTGAAGCACGCCCTGCGTAACGCCCTGCTGCCGATCATCACCCTGCTCGGCTTCGAGCTGCCGGGGCTGTTCTCCGGGGCGATCATTACCGAAAAAGTGTTTAACTGGCCGGGGGCCGGGCATATTCATATCGATTCGCTGGCCGCCCGCGACTACCCGGTGTTAATGGGCTTTACCCTGTTTCTGGCGGTGCTGACCATTCTTGGCAACCTGATTGCCGATGTGCTTTACGCGTGGGTCGACCCGCGCATTCGCGTGAGGTCCTGATGCTCAGCTCTCTGTTTTCTGCTAACCGACGCCTGCGCAAGGCGGAAATCCCGGCGCTGGCGCAGGTGACCCCATCCCCCTGGCGTCAGGCCTGGCAGGCGCTGCGCCGCAATCGCCTGGCGATGCTGTGCCTGCTGCTGCTGGTCGTAATGGCCCTCTGGTGCATACTGGGGCCGCTGTGGTCGCCGTGGAAAGACGATGCCACCGACGCGCTGATGATTAACAGGCCGCCCGGCGCGGAACACTGGCTGGGTACCGACTTTCTCGGTCGCGATATTTACACCCGCCTGCTGCTGGCCGGGCGCATTTCGCTGATTATCGGCCTGCTGACCATGCTGCTGTCGGTCACCCTTGGCTATCTGCTCGGCGCGCTGTCGGGCTACGCCGGCGGCCTGACCGATAAACTTATTATGCGTTTTGCCGATCTGGTGATGACTATCCCCGGCCTGCCGCTGCTGATTGTCGCGGGCGCGATGCTCTCGGAGCTCGATTTCTCACCGGACTCACGCATCTATATGGTGGTGATTATGCTGAGCCTGCTGGAGTGGCCGAAGCTGGCGCGGCTGGTACGCGGGCAGTGCCTCTCCCTGCGCGAGCGCGACTTTATGCTGGCGACCCAGGTGCTGGGACTGTCGGCGCGACGCCGTCTGTTTGGTCATCTGCTGCCGAATACGGTACCGATTCTGGTGGTGATGGCAACCATGGCGGTGGCGAACGCCATCCTCAGCGAGTCGGCGCTCAGCTACCTCGGGCTTGGCGTGGTACCGCCGACGCCGTCGTGGGGCAATATGATGGACGCCGCCAACAGCCTGATCGACTTTCAGCGCCGGCCCTGGCTGTGGATGCCGCCGGGGATCGCCATTTTTATCACCGTCATCGCCATCAACGTGCTGGGCGACGGCCTGCGCGACGCCATGGACCCTAAAATGAAACAGAGGCTGAAATGAGTCGCGCATTAATCACCTTTAATCAGCTTTCGGTCTCTTTTGCCGCCGACAAAAACCGGGTACGCGCGGTACAGGATGTGTCGTTCACTATTCGCGCCGGGCAGACCGTTGGCGTGGTCGGCGAATCCGGCTGCGGCAAAAGCGTCACCGCCATGTCGTTAATGGGTCTGCTGCCACCGCAGGCGGCGCGCATTGACGGCGGGGAAATTCTTTTTGAGGGCCAGGACCTGCTGCGGCTGAAAAACGCCCGTATGGCCGACCTGCGCGGCAATCAGCTGGCGATGATTTTTCAGGAGCCGATGACCGCCCTGAATCCTGTACTCACCGTCGGCGAGCAGCTCTGCGAACCGCTGATTCGCCACCGCGGCGAGCCGCCGAAGGCCGCATGGCAACACGCTACCCAGCGCCTGACGGATGTCGGGCTGGCGCGCGCGGAGAGCCTGATGGCCAGCTATCCGCATCAGCTTTCCGGCGGCATGCTGCAGCGGGTGATGATTGCCATGGCGCTGAGCTGCCAGCCGAAGCTGCTGATTGCCGATGAGCCGACAACCGCCCTGGACGTCACCGTGCAGGCGCAGATCCTGCGCCTGCTGCGCGACCAGGCGCGGGCCAACCGGATGGCGATGATGCTGATTACCCACGATCTCGGGGTTATCGCGCAGATGGCCGAGCACGTTGTGGTGATGTACGCCGGGCGTATCGTCGAGCAGGGCGCGACCGCCGCGATTCTGCGTCACCCGCAGCATCCCTATACTCAGGGGCTGATTGCCTCGCGGCCGGTGCCGGGGGCGCGGCGCCGACGCCTCTATTCAATCCCCGGCCAGGTGCCGGACCTCGCCGCCCTTCCCGCCGGATGCGCCTTTGCCGAGCGCTGCGCAAAAGCCACCGCGCGCTGCCGACAGAGCATTCCGCCGCTGTCAGGGCAAGACCGGCAGGCCGCCTGCTTTTACTGTGAACTTTCGGAGTCCGTGACATGAGTCATGAATACGTGATTGAAGTGGATGGGCTGAAAAAACACTTCCCGCTGCGCGATGGGCTGTTCGGTCAGCAGACCGGCGTACTGCGGGCGGTGGATGGCGTGAGCTTTAAGATTCGCCGGGGAACGATTTTTGGTCTGGTGGGCGAATCCGGCAGCGGGAAAACCACCGTTGGCCGCACGCTGCTGGGGCTGTATGAGAAGACCGCCGGCAGCGTCAAGTTTCGCGGTCAGGAACTTGCCGAACTGCCGCCGCGGGCAATGCGCGCGCTGCGGCCTAAAATCCAGCTGGTGTTTCAGGACCCTTACAGTTCGTTAAACCCGCGCATTCGCATCGGCGACGCTATTGGCGAGGCGATGCTGGAGCACAAGCTCTGTCGCCGGGCGGAGCTGTATGATAAAACCCTTGAGGTGATGCGCATCTGCGGGCTGGCGCCGCAGCATTACAACCGCTTCCCGCACGAATTTTCCGGCGGCCAGCGTCAGCGCATCGGCATTGCCCGGGCGCTGATCTTAAACCCGGATTTTATTATTGCCGATGAGCCGATTTCGGCCCTCGATGTGTCGATTCAGGCGCAGATTATTAATCTGTTTTCCGATCTGCGCGACGATCATGGGGTGACGTTTTTGTTTATCTCCCACGATCTCGGGGTGGTAGAACATCTCTGCGATGACGTGGCGGTGATGTATCTCGGGCAGCTGGTGGAGACCGCCAGCCGCGATGCGCTATTCAGCCGGCCTTTGCATCCCTACACCCGGGCGCTGCTGGCGGCGGTACCGACCCTCGATCCGGACAGCGAGCCGGTCGCGGTGGTGCAAGGTGAAATTCCCGACCCGTCCCGGCCGCCTTCCGGCTGTCGCTTTTCCACCCGCTGCCCGCAGGCCAGCGACCGCTGCCGTCGCGATATTCCACTATTAAGGGAGGTCGCCGACGGCCACCACGTCGCCTGTCACGCGGTTTAGCGCCGGCCAGGCTTCGGACCATAAAAAAACCGCCCACAGGGGCGGTTACTTGCGCAAAAGCGAAACGGCTGCGGCTACTCTTCCAGCGCGAAGGCAATAATATCATCGCCCACGTCCGGCGAGTGGCTGGCGCCCCCGGCGGAGATCACCACGTACTCTTTACCGCTTTTCGGTGATTTATAGATCAGCGGCGCCGCCACTGCCCCAACCGGCAGACGAGCGCGCCACAGCTCTTTACCGGTGGCGGAATCCAGCGCGCGCAGGTAGTTATCCTGAGTTCCCGCGAAGAACACCAGTCCGGAAGCGGTTGACGTCGGGCCGCCCAGCGTCGGCATGCCCAGCGGGATATGCATGTGCGTTTTCAGCCCCAGCGGACCGGTATCCTCCACCGACCCCATCGGCACCTGCCACAACAGCTGGCGAGTGTTGAGGTCAATGGCGCTCATGGTGCCAAACGGCGGGGTATTACAGGGAACGCCCAGCGCCGACTGCAAAATATCGATCCGCACGCCGCCGTATGGCCCGGCAATTTGCGGCCGCACGGTTCCCATAAAGCCGGGCACCTCGTCGGTGGAGACTTTATATTTCGCCATATCCTCTTTGCGCACCAGCGACATTCTCAACGGCATCCGCATATCGTTGACGAACAGCGTTCCTGTGCGCTCATCGATAGTGATACCGCCCCAGTTCATGCCCCCCAGCAGGCTTGGCCACTCGATGTACGGCTTCTCTGACGGCGGCGTGTACATGCCAAGATAAGTCGACGCTTTGAAGTCGATACGGCACATCAGCTGATCGAACGGCGTCACGCCCCACATCGATTTCTCGGTGAGCGGCTCGACGCCCAGCTGCGGCATGCCGGTGGAGAACGGCTGGGTGGCGGAGAGATGCTCGCCTTCCGCGCCGTCATGGGCGACAGGCTGCTCTTCCACGCGGGTCACCGGCTTACCGGTACGCCGGTCGAGTACGTAAATCTGCCCGGTTTTGGTGGTCTGGATCAGAACCGGAACCTCTTCGCCCCGCTCGTTTTTCATATGGAACAGTACCGGCTGCGACGGCAGGTCATAGTCCCAGATATCATGATGCACGGTCTGGAAGACCCACTTCGTCTCGCCGGTGCTGGCGTCCACCGCCACCACGGAAGATCCGTATTTCTCTTTGGCCGCGTTGCGATCGCCGCCCCAGTAGTCCGGCGGACCGTTACCGGTCGGCAGATAAATCAGGTTCAGCTCTTTGTCAAAGCCCGGCACCGTCCAGACGTTCGGCGTTTCGAGGGTATAGACGCGACCTTTTACCGGGTCGGTAACGTTTTCCGGCTGGCCGACGTCCCACGCCCACACCACGTTTCCGTTACGTACGTCAAACGCGCGTACCACCCCGGACGGCTCCCCGTGCACGATATCGCGCACCCAGCCGCCGAGCACCGCAATATGTCCCATAATCACCGGCGTTGAGGTCGGGTGGTAGCGTTTGCTGTTTTCGGTATTGTCCATACCCTGTTTCAGATCGACGCTACCGTGGTCGCCGAAGTCATCGCACAGTTCGCCGGTTTTGGCGTTCAGGGCGATCAAACGGGCGTCGACCGTGGACACCAGAATACGCTGCGGGCACTGCTGCAGCGCCGGGCTGGCCTTCTCTTCTGCGCTCAGCGAATCATCGCTTTGTACATCGTAATAGCCGACCCCGCGACAGGTGACGTGTTCGGCGGTACTTGCGTGCGGGTCAAAACGCCAGCGCGCTTTCCCGGTATCCGCATCCAGCGCCGTGACCACGTTCAGCGGCGTACAGGAGTACAGCGTGTCGCCAATTTGCAGCGGGGTATTTTCATCGACGCCAATCCCGGCGCCGGTTAGCCGGCGGCCGGTGTGATACGTCCAGGCGACTTTCAGGTTTTTGACGTTTTGCGGCGTGATCTCATCGTACGGCGCAAAACGGGTGCCGGAGGCATCGCGACCGAAAAACGCCCAGTTATCGCTTTTTGACGCCAGGGTCGGCGTGCTGGCGTCGCTCGCTTTCACCACGCCGTGATGAATACCGCCGTGCGGGTAGAAGGCGGAGACCAGCGTCGCCAGCAGCAGGAGGAAAATCGCCGAGGCGCTCCAGTTGGCGTAGCGTCTGCGCGCAGGCCGGATCGGCAGCGTCGCCGCCAGCCACAGCGCCAGCATCAGCATCAGCGCGGGAACGACCAGCCGGGGGATCAGGCCCCAATAGCTGAGCTGCACTTCATACAGCGCCCAGCAAAGGGTCAACAGGAAAGTCAGAATGGCAAAAGGCAGGACATAGCGGCTGCGGACAAGATAGCCGACGGCGATAAGCAGATAAGCGAGACCGGCTAACAGATACCAGGCGCTGCCGCCGAGAGAGAGGAGTTTGCCCCCCCAGATAGTGAAAAAGAGTCCAGTGCCAAAGCTTAGTAATGCAAAAAGTACCCGGTAAACGGTAAAGAACAGGCCCCTACCGCCACCTTGTTGTTCGTCCATATTTCATCCCATACGACATCAGTCGAAAAAACCAAAACATCTTATATAAACAGCGCATTATCAGACAAATAAAAGCGCATACCGCATATCATGTTGGTTGGACGCTCCCGGACAGAGCGAAGAACGTAAGGAATTATATGTATTTGTAAAAATAATGTAAAACTATCAGGCATTAAATGTTTAAATTTTTTTAATTTATAAAAGTAAGTTGAACGAATGATGAGTTATAACGAAAGCCGTAAAGCCCGCGTTGCATTCGCTGTTAAGCGCGTTTCGATCCTGGCGAATCAGTCCGATCCGTCTTGCTATCCTCACCCCGCTGTTTAATCATACCCGGCGCGTTCATTTGACCGCTTACATCGGGCGAAGCCATTCGCCTTCACACCGGAAGGGGAAAAATTTCATGGCTGTTCAGGAGATTAAACATGAATAAACGAAAATATCTCACCGAAATGGAGATAAAAAAAATCATCAACGAGGCGTACAAGGGAGCGAACCCGGAGAGGGATCGTTGTTTAATCTGGATGTGCTTCATTCACGGTTGCCGTGTTAGCGAAATTCGCCACTGGCGGCTATCTGACCTTGACCTGCATAACCACTCAATTTACGTCAAACGGCTTAAAAATGGGTTTTCCACAACGCATCCTCTCTTTTCGAGCGAGATGACGTTTATCCGTGAATGGCTGTCGGTGCGTAAAAACTATCGCAACAGCGACAGCGACTGGCTATTTCTTTCGCAAAAAGGAACGCCGCTATCGCGTCAGCGGATCCACGTACTGATTAGCCACTATAGCCAAAGTGCGGGTTTAAGAATTGCGGCCCATCCGCATATGCTGCGCCACGCCTGCGGTTTTTCGCTGGCCGATAAAGGCATGGATACCCGGCTAATTCAGGATTATCTCGGTCACAGAAATATTCAGCATACGGTGCTTTATACTGCGAGCAATGCTGCAAGATTTAAAAATATATGGTGACGCGACAACCAATATATTTCTTACTTGACATAATGTATCAGATTGTCACTAACATAATAAATCACCAATACCCTGTCAACCCGTAAGGTTTTTCGTAACTCGAATAATTTAAAACATTAATTATCAATAGATTAGCAACTAGCGCGCATGTTCCAGCAAACCTTAACCTCAGCCGCCACCCTCCGAAACACCAGATTATTTACCATACACCCCTGAATTATTGGTTTTTAATATCGCAAAAATAGCCATCCATGGCATCTATATCTAAAAAATCAATAAACAAAATAGATAAAACTAAACATGACACTTTGATACAAAATGTCTTCTGCAGAAATAAATCTCAGCGTCACTGGATCTATTTCAGCACGACATCTGGCTATCAGATTAATAAAGGCTCATGAGAAATTTATTTCTGTGAAGCTATTACCTTTCTATATTGCATATAAGGACTATCTTATGAACAAGAGTCTTATTGCTGTTGGTCTGTTAGCCGGTGTCATGTCCGCATCCGCATTCGCGGATGATGGCCGTATTGAATTTTACGGCTCCATCACCGATAGCGCCTGTACCGTGATCAATCATATGACCAACCCGCTGACGGTCATGATGGGGAATGTCTCCAGCAAAGCCTTCAACGGCGCGGGCTCCACGGCCTCGGCAACCAAATTTATTATTGAGCTGAAAGATTGCCCGAAATCCGCTAAGTCGGCCACGGTAAAATTCGACGGCACGGCGGATAGCAGCGTTGGCACTATTCTGGCGCTCACCCAGCAACCGGGCGTAGCTAAAGGTGTTGGGATCCAATTAATGGATAATAAAAACGTCGTCGTCCCATTATATACCGCCTCATCCGCTTACCCGCTGCAGCCGGGCGGAAATAGTCTCGCTTTCGTCGCTCGCTATTATGCGACATCAAACACCGTAAACGCAGGGTTCGCTAACTCAACCAGCACATTTACCCTCAATTACAACTAACGGATATTTCGTCGGCGTATTTCTTTTGCGCTGGCGTTATTTCCGCGGACCGGCAGCGGCCGGTCCGTCCTTTTTCGTATTTGTGGAGTCAATAGCTATCATGCATAAAGGATATAGAGTATTTCCCCTCCTCCTTCTGGTGCTGGCGAGCGAATTAGCGGCGGCGACAGAAAGCGGCGGCGTCACTATTGGCGGCACGCGACTGATTTTTGATGGCGGCAAAAAAGAGGCCTCTTTAAGCGTCAGCAATTCGGATACCGGCCCATATCTGATCCAGTCGTGGGTGGAGCCGAACAATAACGATCCGGCCAGGCCGCCGTTTATTATTACCCCGCCGCTGTTCCGCCTCGACGGCAATCAGCAAAACCTGCTGCGGATCGTCAATACCGGCGGCCAGCTCCCAACCGATCGCGAGTCGCTTTATTGGCTAAACGTCAAAGCTATTCCGACAAATACCGCCCCGGAAAACGCGAATACGTTGCAAATCGCCGTAAGGACGCGCCTCAAGCTTATTTATCGCCCCAACACGCTGAAGGGTATCCCGGAAGAGGTGACCCATAAGCTGCGATGGCGCCAGACGGGCAGCAGGCTAACGGTATCGAATCCGACGCCGTTTTACATGAATTTCAACGAGGTCACGGTGGGCAATCATCCCATTACCGAAGCCACCTTTGTCGCACCAATGAGCTCAGCCACGTTTGCTACCCCCGGCAAGGTGACCGGCCTGGTGTCATGGAAAATCATTAACGACTTTGGCGGCGTGGGTAAAAGCCACACGCAGGTTCGCTAACCCGCCGCTGCCGACGGTTTGCGCTGCGGCAATTGCCGTCAGTTCAGGAGCCTTTCAGGATGAACAAAAAAACGTTAAGCGACTCGCCTTTGAATTTAGCTTACCTTATCGCCACCCAGGTTGCCCTCATTGTGGTGATAAGCCCCTATGCTTACGCCCGTGAACGGTTCAACCCCGCCCATCTGGAAGCCGGCGCAGGCGGTCTGGCCACCACCGATCTCTCCGCCTTCGAGGTGCGTGGCGGGCAGCAGCCCGGCCGCTACAGGGTGGATATTTATGTCAATGACAGCAAGGTGGATACCCGGGACGTTGAGTTCCGCATGCAGCAAAACGCGCAGGGACAGAGCGCATTACAGCCCTGTCTCTCCCTGAACGATTTGGCCTCATGGGGCGTCATGATCCAGCGTTATCCGACGTTAGGCCAGCCCGATGCCAGCTGCGCAAGGCTGTCGGCGATTCCTCAGGCCAGCGCCGACTTTCGTTTCTCGCACCAGCAGCTGCTGTTAAGTTTTCCCCAATCCTCCCTTACCAACGCCGCGCGCGGCTGGGTCGATCCTGCGCGGTGGGATGACGGCATTCCGGCGGCGCTGGTTAATTACAGCGTCAGCGGCGCCAACAACCGGGACAAAAAAGGCGACGACGGCGACGGAAACGCGCAGTACATTAATTTACGTCCCGGTCTTAATATCGGTCCCTGGCGATTGCGTAATTACACCACCTGGAACCGCAGCCATCAGGGTGGCGAAAACGGCACCTCAACAAAATGGGATACCGTTTATACCTACGCCCAGCGCGATATACGCACGCTGAAGAGCCGACTGACGCTGGGCGATAGCACCACGCCTTCCGATATTTTCGACAGTATTCCGTTTCGCGGCGGCCAGCTTGCGTCTGATGACGATATGCTGCCGGAGAGCCTGCGCGGCTATGCCCCCGTTGTGCGGGGGATTGCTCGCACCCATGCCCAGGTTACGATCCGGCAAAACGAATACATCATTTATCAGACCTACGTTTCGCCCGGCAGCTTCGAAATCACCGATATGTACCCCACCGGCGGTTCCGGGGACCTGTACGTTACCATCAAAGAGTCTGACGGCAGCGAACAATTCCTCGTGGTGCCCTACGCCTCGGTCCCGGTGCTGCAGCGCGAAGGTCGGTTAAAATACGCCATGACCGCCGGCGTTTACCGCGCCTATGACAACGGCATTGATAAAGCTCCGCTGGCCGCCGGCACGGCGATTTATGGCCTTCCCGCCGGCTACACCGTATACGGTGGCGGCCAGTTCAGTAAAAGATACCAGGCGTTAGCTCTGGGCATAGGTAAAAACCTGGGTCCCATTGGCGCCCTATCCACCGATATCACCCAGGCCTGGTCGCAGCAAAAAAATCGACCACGAGAAGAAGGCCAATCCTGGCGTATTCGCTACAGCAAAAACCTGGTGCAGACCGGGACTAACTTCACCTTCGCGGGCTATCGCTATGCCACCAGCGGCTACTGGGATATGCAGGACGTTCTCAATACCTGGCGCGACGGACGGCGCTACGTGATGCCGGAACGCCGACGCAACCGCGCCGAGTTAACCGTCAGCCAGAACCTGTTTCAGATACCAGGCAACCTCGCGCTTAGCGCCATCGTGGAAGACTATTGGGGTACACACAAGCGCATGGAGTCATATAGCGCGAGCTACAACGGTTCGTACAAAGGCATCAGTTTCGGTCTGAGCTACAGCTATAACATTCACTCAACGGAACGCTACGGCCAGCGGTCCGGGCGCACCTACGACCGCGATGGGCTGTTTGCGCTCACCATGAGTATTCCACTGGATAAATTATTCGACGGCCATCCCACCTACGCCAGCTACATGATGAATACCAGTAAGCAGGGAAATACCACCAATAACGTGAGCCTGGGCGGTACCCTGCTGGCCGATAACAATCTGAGCTGGAGCGTCATGCAGGGCTATGGTTCTCAGGGCCAGGGAAGCAATAGCGGGATTAATGCCGACTGGCGCGCCTCTTACGCCGAGACCCTCGTCGGCTACGCCCGCGATCGCTACAGCGAACGCGTTAACTATGGTTTGCAGGGCGGGATCGTTGCGCATCGCAACGGCCTCACCTTTAGCCAGCCCCTCGGCGAAACGATGGCGCTGATTGCCGCGCCCGGCGCGCAAAACGTAGCGGTGCTTGGACAGATAGGCGTCAAAACCGATCGCTTCGGCTATACCGTCGTTCCCTACCTCAGCCCCTATCGCAAAAACGATCTCACGCTGAATACCGAAACCCTGGCCGATGATGCCGAACTGGCGCTGGCAACGCAGACGGTCATCCCCACGCGCGGCGCGCTGGTGAAGGCCAGCTATGAAACCAGCCTCGGTAAACGGGTCCTGATGACCCTGAGAAAACGCAACGGCGCGTCGGTACCGTTCGGCGCAACGGTTATCGATCCCGCCTCCACGACGCCAAAAAGCTTCATCGTAGGTGATGGAGGACAGGTTTATCTGACAGGGCTAAAAGACGCGGGTCAGCTGGAGGTTAGCTGGAGTCACGACCCTGATGGCCGGTGCAGAGTGAATTACAGCCTGACGCAAAACGCCGGCGGGATTATCAACCTTAATGCACAGTGTTTATAGCAGGAGCATGACGATATGAAACGAGTCAACGTCCCCCTTATGCTGGTTATTCCCATCGCAAGCGCAGCCCACGCGGAGAGCGGCTATTGTCCCAGCTCCCCGCCCACGCCGTTTACCCAGCAGCTTGCGCGGATCGCGGTATCGCGGACGCTGCCGGTTGGCAGCGATATTCCCGGCACGCAGCGGGTCTTCACCTTTAGCGGAAATTGCAAGGGTCAAAGCGGTTGGGCGGATGTCACTCGAGGGCACCCGATTGTCGCCTGCTATTACGGCAGCGGAGAAGAAGTGGCGGGTTTTCCGGGGGTCTATAAAACCGGCGTCGAAGGCATCGGTATTGCGCTGCAAAATAGCGCCGGCCAGAGGGTGAGAGGTATCGGCAGCGACTGCGATACGCGCGCGCAGGCGCTGGGATACACCTCCAGCGACGCCAGCATGACCTTCGGATATACGATCACATTAACGCTGGTAAAAACGGGGGATACGGTAATGAACGGGACTCTCGATGTCGCGCAAACCAAGTTCGGTATGGGTGCATATGATACCGGTATAGGTATCGGTAATCGGGGAGACCTTAACTATATAAGCTATGCCGGAGATATTGTTTATAAAGCGGTAAGCTGCACCGTCCCCTCGTCGTTAACTGTCAACATGGGTTCTGTTCCGGTGGGCCAATTCTCTGGTCCAGGCAGCACCAGCGACGAAAAAAACCTGTCAATTCCGGTGCGGTGCGACGATAAGGTCGCCGTGAATACGTCAATAAGCAGTCAAGGTTATCTCTCCCCGACGCTCGGCGTAGTGGCCTTAAGCAGTGAAACCGGCGTAGCCCAGGGGGTCGGCGTTCAGGTGCTTTATAACGGCTCGCCCGTTCAGTTCGATCGTTTTTTCCCGGTCGGCACCATCCCTGAGGCTGGCGCCTCGATAACCCTGCCGCTCACCTTTCGCTATTACCAGAACACGCCGGAGATTCATCCCGGCCATGCCAACGCGGTGGCCACCTTAACGATGATGTACAACTGAGTTTATCCCGCTCTCGTTTCTCACTGCTTACTTAAGGAGTCGATAATGAGAATTATCGCCAGCCCGGCCGTCATAACGTTATTTACGGCGATTTCGTCGTCATTACCCGCTTATGCCGCGGATGTCACTCTTTATATCAACGGCGATATTGTTGCTTCTTCCTGCACCGTCGAAAATAACGGTATTTATAATATCGATCTCGGACATAATATTCCCAGCCGCCGGCTTAGCGCGGCCAACTCTTACTCCGCCTGGAAAGAGTTTTACGTCACGCTGAGCCACTGTCCCGTGGGGACATCAAGAGTTACCGCTCACTTTACAGGCCCTGTTGACGGAGCTGACCCTGATTTATATGCCAACGTGAGCAGCCCCGATAGTTCACGCAATGTCGCGATAGAACTTCAGCGTATAACCGGTTCAGTAAATGCCGGCAGCGGAAAATCTATTGCCGTCGAC
Organism: Klebsiella sp. ME-303; assembly: GCF_007910085.1. NCBI lineage: Bacteria > Pseudomonadati > Pseudomonadota > Gammaproteobacteria > Enterobacterales > Enterobacteriaceae > Klebsiella > Klebsiella sp. ME-303. The sequence continues at coordinate 355,516 of NZ_VOJB01000061.1, forward strand.
GTCGATAATAACCGTCAGGCCATATTCGATATGCGGGCGCGCATTTTTAGCGTCGCAGGGGGTGCCACCGCGGGTAATATTAGCGCAATGGTCGTTATGAATTTTACCTATAACTAAAGGTTATCTGGCTCTTACCGAGCCAGATACTCCGGCTTCAGAGGGTAATTGAGCTAAAGCGCGCCGGATTGCTCGCCGTATACAAGACGGTATGCTGGATATTGCGATGGCCGAGATAATCCTGAATCAGGCGTGTATCAACGCCCTCTTCCGCAAGCGCATAACCGCAGGCGTGGCGCAGCATATGCGGGTGTACCGGAACGGCAATGCCGGCCTGTACGCCATAATTTCGCATCATAACGTGAATATGCTGTCGGGAAAGCGGAGTGCCTTTTCGCGACAGGAACAGCCAGGGAAGATCGGCGTTTAAACAGCTCGTGCGCTTAACCAGCCACTGGCTTAACGCCAGCTGTTCACGGGGCTGAAGAGGGTGAACAGTTGAAAAGCCATTTTTTAAACGCCGAATGGCGATCCGCTGGCTGGATAAATCAATATCGCTCACTTTTAAAAAACGTAATTCACTTACGCGCAGTCCGTGAATAAAACACATGAGGAGCATGCAATAATCCCGCAGCGAGCCATCCTGCTGCTGCGAAGCATCAATTAATGCTTGCACCTCTTTTTTACTTAAATATTTTCGTTTTTTCATAGCCAACCTGACGGTTTCTTCAATGGAGCCCCTGAGATTCGGCTCCTGTATTGACTCTGCTCATGGCTACTGGCAATCCACTGTCGAGCAATCCTTGATAACTGCAAGTCCTGAACACTGTTAATAGTCATAAACGCTACCGCCCAATAGTATCAAATATCAGGAATAGCCCAAATATCACATCGGTAAAATTAAAAACAAATAGATTTAGCTGTTATGTAAATAAGGAAATTTATAAGCTTATGCTATTAATATTTATCTTAAGTCTGATGAGGCGGCAAGTTTTTTTAAGTCTATGTGTAGACTTATTGGGGGTTTATTCGCCCCCTCAGCGTCATCGATAATGTTTTGGCTACAGTTTGCTGTTTTTTGGAAGTTCTATTTTTTATAAGGAAATCATCAGCATGGAAACAATCCCTCGTGTACAACATGACACAGACCTGCTCCGGACCATCACCAAACCCATAGACGACATTGATAAACTCATTCGCTGCCTGGCGCCTAAATGTAACAAAATGTTAATGAATGGTAGACGAAACATCGGCATAGTAAAAGAAAACCAGCATCAATGCTTGGTTTTGTTCCGCGGCACGATGTCTTTATATCGCAACAACGACGGACTCATCATCAACTCCGAAACGAGTCCATTCATCTTTGGCATGAATAGTCAGCTACGTTATTCCCGGCATATTTACCTGCGCACCCAGGAAACATCTTCTATTGGCCTGATATCAATTAACGAGGCGCATAAGATCATCGCCGAACAGCAATTATGGGAAAATGTCTCACGTCTCCTGGAATATTCCTCGGCAAAAGTCTACGCCCACTGTTTTAAGGTTTCTAAACTTTCCTGTTATGAGATCATTGTTCATCAGCTTATAGAATTAAACAATGAACCAGAAGCGATCAAAAATAAAATCACCGCCGCCAATTATATTCTGTCGCGAACCTTTTTGTCGCGCAGTGGGGTCATGAGAACCCTGGCCAAATTAAAACAGCTGGGCGCTATTCAGCTCCATCGAGGCATTCTGGTGACCATGAATCAACTGCCTCCCAGCCTGAAGCTTAGCGAATAACGTCTTTAGCCGAGCGGCCACCGCGATGTGGGCGCCGGCCGCATTCAGCCTGGTTGACTCCGCCATTGCCGGTGGGCAGCCCCCTGCCCACCGGCAAATGCGAAACGAGGATAATCAGCCGTGACGATTCACGCTAATATCGCGTAGCGCGGCGGCCATATCCAGCTGGGCCAGCTCTTTCAAGCCTTCTCGCTTGATAAACTGGCTCCGGTGCTTGCTTTTAACCTCTTCCAGGCTTTTCTTTATCTCGTTCGCCGGCAATTTATACCAGCCGCGACGATGCTTCTCACCGCCAATTTCCAGCCAAAGCTCAGAATAGCTGGTTTTTACTCTGTCGCTTTTTACATGGTATTGGCTGTCGATCGCATAGATCTCCTTGATATTGAAATGCGACAAAAAACCGTACAGCAGCGTGATAATTAAGTTCTTCGGTCGGATGCCGTAAAGCTCCTTGGTCAGCGCTTTCACTTCTTCATTATCAATGTCTTTCCCACCCTGGATGCCGCCAATCCAGGCTCGGCCATCTTCGGTGCAGGAAAAACAGATACTGTAGACGCGTTTATCACCCAGGAACATTAAGAGCATCAGCTCCCCCTCCTCCTGAAAAGGCGATGCCAGCAGCTTCACATCAATGCAGGTACCGTTTTTCAGCGCAATAGTGATTAGCGAACGACCAAATGCTTTCATATCGTACAGCTGCGGCAACGCCTCGGGAAGAAAGGTTTTCTCTATAAAATTCAAAGCGCCATGAGCAATATTGAGCTTCGCTCTTTTTGACATCTTTTTATTTAAATAGGCCTTAAAGGGTTTATCTTCAAAGTTAACCAGCCCCTCGGTTGCTCCCGTTAGTTTTGCACAAGCGTAATTTTCACATAACGTCTGATATTCCTTATATTTTCCTCCGATTAAAGATATTTCCCTGCATTTCCGCAATACCTTTTTATAGTTGAGTTTAACGTGACAAATAAATTTATTAGTTTTCCGCCATTCTTTGATAGCGGCTACTGCTGTTGTCGAGACCATTGACCATAATCCATAGATACATCCATAAGCCGGTCAATATTAGCATATTTTATACAAGTCAATGTCTAACCCAGCGCTCGTTGTCGATTCGTTTAATAAATAATTTGATCGCGACTAAAATAATCGCCGGCAGGTTATGAAACATGCTTTCAACTATTATTATTAGTAGGATCCCGACCCGCGCTCGCTCCCGACTGTATGCAGTAGCAAACCCGCACTTATCGCTATGTGCTACCCGGGTTCACACCGGGTGCATCCCCCCGGCGTTTTGCCTATACTTGCTCACGGTCAAAACTGAACTTAAGTGGGTAACGCATGGAAATTGATCTCGATAACCTCGTCTTTAGCGGGCTGGAAGAAGCGCAAGAGCGCAACGCTGAACGCCTTGAAGAGGCAGATAAAAAAGCGCAGGCCGTTGTTGCCGACGATGACTGCGGCGACGCCTGTAAGATCTAACGACGAAACCGGCTACCCTGCCGGTTTTTTTTACCTGCCTCTCCCCCAGGGGATGCCCGCGGCCAGCGACATCACCGTGGCAATCAGAAAGATAAAGCCGATCGCGAAACCGGATGGAATAACGCCGGAGGTAATGGAGGCAATATACTGCCCGGTGTTCAGTTCCGCTGAAATATGCCCCATCAGGAAAGCCAGGATCATGATTAAACTAATTTTAACTATGCTGGCTTAGCCGATATAAAGTTCTTTGAAAAGTTCTCAACATTCAGAATACCGCGCGCGGAACCAGATAAAAGAGATTTGCGTCCTTCAATCACTATTAAAATGTATATCAGACAAGGAAGAAAATTTTGCCTATTTTCACTCTATTCAGGGAAAAAACGAGAAAACTGTTCTCTACACGCCAAAATCAATAATCATTAAGCAATTGATATAAAATAACTTTATTTTAAAGGGTGATGTTAATCACAAAAGGTAGAGGAAAAATCTTCTCCTGCACGCTTCCGCTGGATCTTTTTTTCGTCCTGCCGCTCACAGCCTGAGCCACCGCTGCGAAGAATGAGTTAGAGCTATTTTCTTTAGAATGCTGTATGGTCATACGCTCTTAAATCAGGAAATATCATATGTCAGAACGCAAAGACGCTAAAACTCGCCGTAATTATCTCGTTAAATGCTCCTGCCCTAACTGCTCCCAGGATTCAGAACACAGCTTCAGCCGAGTCCAAAAAGGTGCACAACTCATTTGTCCCTACTGCCATAAACTCTTTCAGTCCTCATCACGACCCGCTGCATAATTTTCTCTTGCCAGATGCCGATTGCCGCGCGTGGCTGAGCAATAATCAGCCAGCGCCGATCTCTTTTGGCGAAAAAAAGCCCGCCAGCGCGGGTTTTATTTTGATTTGAATAGACTTCCCGCGCGCTTACTGTATAGTCGTGGCGGTTTTCATATTTAAAAGGTATTTCGTTGTTCCAAAAAATGACAGGTATTGTCAAAGCATTTGATAATAAAACAGGCAAAGGCCTGATAATCCCCTCAGATGGTCGCAAAGACGTTCAGGTTCATATTTCCGCATTATCGCCCGGCGAACCCACCACAATCAGCCCGGGAATCCGCGTTGAATTTCGTCGCGTTAACGGACTGCGAGGGCCAACCGCCGCCAATGTCTATCTTTCGTAAATACCGGCTCCAGGCGCTACCGAGCGGATTAAAACATGGCCAGAAAACGCTTCACCGTGCGCGAGCGCTCGTAGCGTCGCCAGGCGATAGCAATATCGGTTTTTAGCGGCGTGCCCGACAAAGGGTGATAGCTGACGTTAGGTAGCGTGATGCAGGTCATGGACTGCGGCACCAGCGCAAAGCCGAATCCGGCCTCCACCATGCTTAACGACGATGATATTTGCGATGACTGATACGTTCGTTGCATATCAATACCGGCGCGCAGATAGCTGTTATACACCAGCTCATACAGCCCCGGAGCCACTTCCCGCGGGAAAAGAATCGGCGCCACGTCCGTTAACTGCTCCAGCGTCAGCTCGCTGTGGGACGACAGCGGATGCGAACGCGCCAGCGCAATCACCATCGGCTCCTGGTCGATAATTCGCAGGTTGAACGCTTTACTGCTTTCACAGGGCAGGCGCACAAAAGCGATATCCAGCTCCGCTTCGCCAAGCGCCCCCATCAGCGTCGCCATATTGCCCTCGACCTGATGTAACGTGACTCCCGGGTGACTGTGCTGAAACTGCTGGAGCAGGCTAAAGATTTGCGGATGAAAGGCATCAGAACTGGTAATGCCCAGCGAGAGTCGGCCGTTCAACCCGCGGGCGATCCCCTTGGTCTTTTCCAGCGCCGCGTCGCTTAATGCCAGGATCTGGCAGGCATCCTCATAGAAAGACTCCCCCGCTTCCGTCAGCTCGACGCCGCGGGTTAAACGGCGGAAAAGCGGCGTGCCAATTTCCCGTTCAAGTCTCTGTATTTGCTGGCTTAATGGCGGCTGGGAGATGCCAAGTTCTTTTGCCGCTTTAGTGAAGTGTCGCGCCTCAGCGACGGCGACGAAGTAGCGCAGATAACGAAGTTCCATATCGAAAACGTCTCAAACAATCATAGATTCTATATTGGAACTGTGAGCTGAATCGCGTCAACATTTATTTAACCTTTCTGATATTCGTTGAACGAGGAAGCGGGTAATGAACCATTCTGCTGAATGCTCTTGCGAAGAGAGCCTGTGTGAAACTCTACGAGGATTTTCCGCGCAACATCCCGATAGCGTCATCTACCAGACTTCTCTGATGAGCGCGCTGTTGAGCGGCGTTTATGAGGGCAATACCACCATCGCCGATTTGCTCACCCACGGCGATTTCGGCCTGGGCACCTTTAATGAACTGGACGGCGAGCTGATCGCGTTTAGCAGCGAGGTTTACCAGCTGCGCGCCGACGGCAGCGCCCGCAAAGCCCGAATGGAACAGCGCACGCCCTTCGCGGTGATGACCTGGTTTCAGCCGCAGTACCGCAAAACGTTTGATAAACCGGTCAGCCGCGAACAGCTGCACGACATTATCGACCGGCAAATCCCCTCCGATAATCTGTTCTGCGCCCTGCGTATCAACGGCCATTTTCGCCACGCCCATACCCGCACCGTACCGCGCCAGACGCCGCCCTACCGGGCGATGACCGACGTGCTCGACGACCAGCCCGTTTTCCGCTTCAACCAGCGCGAAGGGGTGCTGGTGGGGTTTCGCACGCCGCAGCATATGCAGGGCATTAACGTTGCCGGCTACCACGAACACTTCATCACCGATGACCGCCAGGGCGGCGGCCATCTGCTCGATTATCAGCTCGACCACGGCGTGCTGACCTTTGGTGAGATCCACAAATTGATGATTGACCTTCCTGCCGATAGCGCCTTCCTGCAGGCGGATCTGCATCCTGACAATCTTGATGCCGCCATTCGCTCAGTCGAAAACTAAGGAGATTCTCGTGGATAATCAACATCAACCGCGCCAGTGGGCACACGGCGCCGACCTTATCGTCAGCCAGCTTGAGGCGCAGGGCGTACAACAGGTGTTCGGCATTCCAGGGGCCAAAATCGATAAAGTCTTCGATTCGCTGCTGGACTCCTCCATTCGCATTATTCCGGTACGCCACGAAGCCAACGCCGCGTTTATGGCCGCCGCGGTTGGCCGCATCACCGGGAAAGCGGGCGTCGCGCTGGTCACGTCCGGCCCCGGCTGCTCTAACCTGATTACCGGCATGGCCACCGCAAACAGCGAAGGCGACCCGGTGGTGGCGCTGGGCGGTGCGGTAAAACGCGCCGACAAGGCCAAACAGGTGCACCAGAGTATGGATACGGTGGCGATGTTTAGTCCGGTAACCAAATACTCGGTGGAAGTCACCGCCGCGGAAGCGCTGGCGGAAGTGGTTTCCAACGCGTTTCGCGCAGCCGAGCAGGGACGCCCCGGCAGCGCCTTCGTCAGCCTGCCGCAGGACGTGGTCGACGGGCCGGTCCACGCCAGGGTTCTGCCCGCCAGCGATGCGCCGCAGACCGGCGCGGCGCCGGACGAAGCCATTGAGCGAGTCGCGAAGATGATTGCCAGCGCTAAAAATCCGATATTCCTGCTCGGCCTGATGGCCAGCCAGGCGGAAAACAGCGCGGCGCTGCGTGAATTGCTGAAAAAAAGCCATATCCCGGTTACCAGCACCTATCAGGCCGCCGGCGCGGTGAATCAGGACCACTTTACCCGCTTCGCCGGGCGGGTTGGGCTGTTCAATAACCAGGCGGGGGATCGACTCCTGCATCTCGCCGACCTGGTCATCTGCATCGGCTATAGCCCGGTGGAGTACGAACCGGCCATGTGGAATAACGGCAACGCCACGCTGGTGCATATCGACGTACTGCCGGCTTACGAAGAGCGCAACTATACCCCGGACATCGAGCTGGTCGGCAATATTGCCGCCACCCTGAACAAACTCTCTCAGCGTATCGACCACCAGCTGGTGCTGTCGCCGCAGGCCGCCGAGATCCTGGTTGACCGCCAGCATCAGCGGGAGCTGCTCGACCGCCGCGGCGCGCAGCTGAACCAGTTTGCCCTTCATCCGCTGCGCATCGTTCGCGCCATGCAGGACATCGTCAACAGCGACGTGACGCTGACCGTCGATATGGGGAGCTTTCATATTTGGATCGCCCGCTATCTCTACAGCTTCCGCGCCCGTCAGGTCATGATTTCCAACGGCCAGCAGACCATGGGGGTGGCGCTGCCGTGGGCGATTGGCGCCTGGCTGGTCAATCCGCAGCGCAAAGTGGTTTCGGTTTCCGGCGACGGCGGCTTCCTGCAATCCAGTATGGAGCTGGAGACCGCCGTACGGCTAAAAGCTAACGTCCTGCATATCATCTGGGTCGATAACGGCTACAACATGGTGGCGATTCAGGAAGAGAAAAAATACCAGCGGCTCTCCGGCGTTGAGTTCGGTCCGGTGGACTTTAAAGCCTACGCCGAAGCCTTCGGCGCCAAAGGGTTTGCGGTTGAGAGCGCTGCCGCCCTTGAGCCGACGCTGCGGGCGGCGATGGACGTCGACGGCCCCGCCGTGGTCGCCATCCCCGTTGATTACAGCGACAACCCGCTGCTGATGGGCCAGCTTCATCTCAGTCAAATACTTTGAGTCACTACAGAAGGAATCCAGCAATGAAAAAAGTCGCACTCGTGACCGGCGCGGGCCAGGGCATCGGGAAAGCTATCGCCCTTCGCCTGGTTAAAGATGGTTTTGCCGTGGCTATCGCCGATTACAATGACGCCACCGCACAGGCGGTCGCCGATGAAATTAACCGCGGCGGCGGTCAGGCGCTGGCGGTGAAGGTGGATGTCTCTAAACGCGACCAGGTTTTTGCCGCCGTAGAACAGGCGCGGAAGGGCCTGGGCGGTTTTGACGTGATTGTGAACAACGCCGGGGTGGCGCCCTCCACGCCTATCGAAGAGATTCGCGAGGACGTGATCGATAAAGTCTACAATATCAACGTCAAAGGCGTTATCTGGGGTATCCAGGCCGCGGTAGAGGCGTTTAAAAAAGAGGGCCACGGCGGCAAAATCATCAACGCCTGCTCCCAGGCGGGCCACGTGGGTAACCCGGAACTGGCGGTCTATAGCTCAAGTAAGTTTGCCGTGCGCGGCCTGACGCAAACCGCCGCCCGCGATCTGGCGCATCTGGGAATTACCGTTAACGGCTACTGCCCGGGGATCGTTAAAACCCCAATGTGGGTGGAAATCGACCGTCAGGTTTCCGAAGCGGCGGGTAAACCGCTGGGCTACGGGACCCAGGAGTTCGCCAAACGCATTACCCTTGGACGGCTTTCAGAGCCGGAAGACGTCGCGGCCTGCGTCTCTTATCTCGCCGGTCCGGACTCCAGCTATATGACCGGCCAATCGCTGCTGATCGATGGCGGCATGGTATTTAGCTAATAATAAATAAGCTCTGACATGGTTTGCCCCGGCTTCAGCGCCGGGGCTTTTTTATCTCACCCTTTAGGGAAGATCCACAGGTCGCTGACGGGCAAGGCCAGATGGCAGCGCTTGGCATCGCGCAGCGCGCTGCCGTAGGCGCGAATGGCGAAATCATCGCCCTCGGTGCGAAACAGGTACTCCCAGCGGTCGCCGAGATACATACTGGTCAGCAGCGGCAGTGCCAGCATATTCTCCTCAGGCGCTGAGGCGATGCGCAGGCGTTCAACGCGGATCACCGCCGTCGCCTCTTCCCCCACCTTGACCCCCTCCCCGACCATCCCCCACAGCGCCCAGCTGGCGCCCTCAATTCGCGCCCGACCATTATCCAGAGCGGTGACGGTGCCATGCAGCCGGTTATTGCTGCCCATAAACTCGGCGGCAAATAGCGTTCTCGGGCTACCGTACATCTCCTGCGGCGTTCCCTGCTGCTCGATCACCCCGTTATTGAGCAGCAGAATGCGATCGGAAATCGCCATCGCCTCGTTCTGATCGTGCGTGACCATCAGCGCCGACAGCCCCAGCTTGACGATCAGCTCGCGCAAAAAGACCCGCGCCTCTTCCCGCAGCTTGGCGTCAAGGTTCGACAGCGGCTCATCCAGCAGAATCACCGGCGGGTTGTAAACCAGCGCCCGGCCGATGGCCACGCGCTGCTGCTGCCCTCCGGAGAGCTGGTGCGGATGGCGATTGCCAAGATGCCCCAGACCCAGCTGTTCAAGCACGGTCTGCACCCGCTGCTTGATCTCCGCGGCGGCAACCTTACGCAGCTTCAGCGGATACGCCACGTTTTCAAACACCGTTTTATGCGGCCACAGCGCGTAGGACTGAAATACCAGCCCCAGGTTGCGCGCCTCCGCCGGGATTTCGCTACGCGGGTTGCCGTCATAGACGCGGGTTTTACCAATAGTGATAATGCCGCTGGTCGGCTTCTCCAGCCCGGCTACCGCCCGCAGCAGCGTGGTTTTTCCGCTGCCCGATGGCCCGAGCAGCGAGACCACCTCACCCCGCTTCAGTTCCATTGACACGCCCTTGAGCACCGGGTTATCACCGTAGGTCAGATGCAGGTTTTCTACCGATAATTCAATCATGTAATTTCACTCCAAAGCGCAGGGCGATACCCAGGCCCACGACCACCAGCAGAATATTAATAAAGGAGAGCGCGGCAACGATATCGATAGCCCCCGCCGCCCACAGCGACACCAGCATCGAACCGATGGTTTCGGTGCCCGGAGAGAGCAGATAAACCCCGGTGGAATATTCGCGCTCGAAGATAAGAAACATCAGCAGCCAGGAGCCGATTAAGCCGTAGCGCGACAGCGGAACCGTGACGTGGCGGGTGATCTGCCCGCGCGATGCGCCGGTACTGCGTGCGGCCTCCTCCAGCTCCGGCGCTACCTGTAGCAGCGTCGAGGAGATGAGCCGCAGCCCGTAAGCCATCCATACGACGGTATAGGCCAGCCAGACGCTAAAAATGGTGTTTCGCAGCGCGCGCAGCTGAACGATCAGATGTTCACGCAGCCAGTCTGCCACCGGCAGCGCCGAGAGCCAGCCGTTTTTCAGCGACTGATCGAGCCACATCGGCAGAAACAGAAATACCCACAGAAACGCCAGCCCGGCCAGCAGCCCGGGCACCGCACGCGGCACCAGCACGCTATAGTCCAGAAAGCGCGTGACGTTATCCGGTTTGCGGTGCATCGCGATGCCCACGAACAGATAGCAGACCACCGCCAGCGCGCCGCCAATCACCCCAATCGCCATAGAGTTAACGATGGCGCGCAGCAGATTCGGCTGCTGCCAGATGTTACGGAACGTCGCCAGCGAGAGTTCATCCCACAGCGAAACGCCCACGCCCCAGTTTGAAATAAAGGCCCGCAGCGCCACGCCGATCAGCGGCACCCCAATGGTGACCGTCAGCCATGCCACCACCACAACCCCGGCGACCCAGCGCCACTTCCCCAGCGGCAGCGCGCGGGCCTGGGACGCTTTTCCCTTCATGGTGACAAAGCGGTTGGCGGTGCGCATCAGGCGGCGCTGGAGCATCACCAGCGGAACGGTGATGCAGATCAGGACCACCGCCACCGCCGCCATCAGGTGATAAGAAGGCGTGCCGAGCTTGTTGGTGAGCTTATAAAGATAGGTCGCCAGCACCATGTTGCCTTCCGGATCGCCCAGCACCAGCATCAGGCCAAATACCTCCAGGCCGAGGAAAAACAGCAGTACGCAGGCGTAGAGTATCGACGGTCGCACCATCGGCAGGCTCACCGAGGTCATCACCTGCAGCGGCGATGCGCCCACCGTCCGCGCGGCCTCCTCGACATCCGATCCGACGCTGCGCAGCGCGGAAGAGATATAGAGATAGGCATGCGGAACGTGCGTCAGCCCGGCAATTACCACGATGCTGAACATCGAGTAAATATTCCACGGCACGAAGCCGATCAGCTGCTCGGCCCACTGCGAAAAGAAGCCCACCGGCCCGGCCGCCACCACGTAACCAAAGCCCAGTACCATCGGCGAAACGAAAATCGGTACCAGAATCAGCGGCTCGATAAACCGCCGCCCGGGCAAATCGGTACGTACCATTAAAAAGGCGAGGATCCCGCCGAGGGGGATGGCAATCGCCACCAGACCAAACGCCAGAATAAAGCCGGACTTGAGCGCCAGATAAAAATCCGGGTCGCTAAAGATGAAAGCGAAGGCTTCGAGGCTGAACGATTTCGTGCGGGCAAAAAAAGGCGCCGAGAGAAAGCTCTGCACCACGATAAATAACAGCGGGACATAAATCGCCAGCGCCGTCATCACGACGACGATACCGCGCGGCAAACCCTGCCATTTTCGACGTAAGACATTCATAAGCGATCCCTTTAAACCTGGCGGGCGTTAAGCGGGCTGCGCATCCTGAAATGATGCGCAGCGCCGGAGGGTTATTTCGCCGCGGCGGTACGCCACTGTTTGATAAATTCCAGTCGTTGTTTCGGCTCAAGATACGCCAGCAGCGTTTCATCGACCGGAATAGGCTTCAGCGCGCTGCCAAGCATTTTGGTCATACCGTCGATATCATTTTTACCTTCGATATCATTGCGCAGGGAGGGAATATCGGCCTGGTTCGCCAGGATGCTTTGTCCCTTTTCCGACAGCACGTAATCAAACCACAGCTTCGCGGCATTAAGGTGCTCGGCTTCTGCGGTAATAAAAGAGACCCGCGAGAGCACCAGTACATAATCTTTCGGATAGGAGATGCCGAGCGAAGGATCGTTTTTGGCCCGCGCCTCCGCGTAGGATCCGAGAATATTGTAGCCAATCAGGTTTTCCCCGGAGGAGACGCGCTCCATCATCGTACCGGTGGACGATTGCACGGTCAGGCCGCCTTTCGCTATGCCCGCCAGATCGTCAAAGTAGCTGGCATCGGCTTTGCTGTCCTGTACCGCCAGCATAAAACCCAGACCTGATTTTTCAATGTCATAAGTCGTGACCTTACCTTTGAATTTATCGGCCTGGCCGGCGATCAGCTTCGCCAACGCGGTATGCGAGTCCGGTACTTCACCCTGAGGGATCAGCCGCTTATTGTAGATAAAGACCACCGGCTCGTAGGTCGTGCCGTAGGCTTTCTGTTGCCAGACCGCCCATTTTGGCAGCTTATCCCGCTCCGGCGAGGCGTACTCTTCGGCGTAATCGGTGGCGAGCTTCAGCGCCGTATCCATGGAAGAGCTCCAGACCACGTCGCCGCTGCCGCCGCCCGCCGCCTGTTCGCTGATATAGCGGTTGTACAATTCGGTGCTGTTCATATCGTTATATTCAACTTTAATGCCGGGATATTGCGCTTCAAAGCCTTTAATTAACGGGCCTGCGGCCTTGGTATCGGTCGTTGAATAGATAACCACTTTGCCTTCTTTAATCCCGGCATCCACCACCTTTTGATAATCCGCCGGATAGCCCTGAGGAACTGCGGCAAGGACCTGTCCGGAGATAGCTGCCGTCAGTGAAATCACTAAGCCACTAATTTTCATATACATAAAATCAACCTTTAGGCATCAATTATTAAACGTAAATTTAACATATAGTGGGGCACCAGAGCCTTGCAACGCCGGGGTTTGTTTTTTTACGGCTTTTGTGACGCTGGCGTAATTTAAAGGAAGATTCGTGGGGCGCGGCTAAAGAGATAAAGGTTGTTGGGCGGGAATATTAAGAAAACATTAATTTTTTTGTTTTTTACCCCCTCAGTGTTGCGTTTTCTTGCACACAAAAATAATACCCGCTGGCGCCGGGCGAACGTCAATCGCGCTTATGGATATTGCCATCAGGGTAAATTTTGCGATCGGCCTTACAATTGAGCTGTTAAATAACGTAATGGAAAGGCATTTCATCAAATGAACTCGCCATTCTCCTGAATTTAAAATGGAACCAGGCCTATGTAGCCAGAAAGCTATCTCCGCTATGTCCTTGACGTCATTGCTGGCTGGCGGGATTACCACTTAGCATTTCATACAGCGAGGGGGTGTTGTGTCCCTGTGGCATTAGTCCTCCTTCAGCGGCTGTAATGCAAGGTGGTTATTTCCGGCTTCCAGAACACGGGGTTTATCCGGATCGAGATCTTCACGTCTGAGAACCTGCTTCCAGGTATTGTTGACCATATCCGGATGGCGGAACAGTCCGGCCACCGCGACAAACTGCGCGCCTTCTTCCATTGGCATATCAAGATTCGCATCCCCACCCGGCTTTATCACCACGTCGCGGGTCGCCAGCAGGTCGGCTTTCAGGATCGTGTCGCCGTTCTTGAGGAGTTGCTGATAAACCGTTTTGTCGAAGTTTTTGCGGTCTTTCAACTGGTAGACACGAACCACCACCGGCTCAGACAGTGAGTTACTCTCGCGGGAATCCGTATTCAGTGCTTCACGGGCTATAAAATCCAGATGCAGCACCTTAATCTTCTTATAAAACACCGCCGTATACACCGCTTTGGTGCCATCCGTAATACTCTGCGTCACCCCACAGCCTGCCAGGCTGAACGCCAGTAGTGCAGATAGCCAGCACGCGGGTTTAATCAAATTTGTACTTAGCACGTCGATTTCCTTGTTGTGGTTTCGCAGGCGCCAGCCCGGTGTAGTAACCCAGTTCTGTCGTAAAGGTCAGCGGGAGATCGTCCGCAAACGCCCCCTCCTCCGCTCCCAGCACGCCGTTCATGCCGAGCCAGAAAGGTTCTTCGCCGAGCGGCGGGACGGCCAGCAGTCGGGTCCGGGTGGTCAGGGTGATCCTGGCCTTAAAACGCCAGCCGAGATAAACACGCAGCATCACCAGAAAATCCTGATACAGCAGACCATCCGGTTTCCAGCCCTGCGCTTCCTGTTCGTTATCCGTCCTGAGCGCAACCAGCAGTTGACTGCCCGCATCCATCGCTTCTTCCCCCAGCGGCGTATTGCCGTCCAGCAGAAAATCGTCATCGCCGTAAAAACCCAGCGGCTGGCCGATCTCCACCGGCCGCAGGCAGTACGGACTCACCTGCACCGTAGTATCCGGGGCCAGCAGTCTCACCAGCGCCTGCATCCCCTCCTGGGTTTTGCCGGGTTGGCGCAGCACACCGAGCAGCGCCAGAAAGCGGGATACCGGTGTGGCGATGTGGTTTGCGGTTCCCGGTATGCCCAGCCCCACCAGACCCAGCAGCGACTGCGAAATGCTGTCAGTTCCCCCTGCCTCAAACGTGGCCGGATAAGAGTATTTCCGCCAGATGCGGTAAAACTGCGTCAGGATGCGGTGGCTGAAGATATCCAGAAAGCCCTGTAGCACCTCATGCCCTTCACGGCACTGAGTGATGTCATCAAGATAGGCTGTCGGCAGGGGTGAGTCGACACCGTACATCCCCATAAAGGTTGTGCGGATGAGCGGTGGCCTGCTGTCATCATCCTCGTCATATTCGACAGCTTTCAGTTCGCTGCCCGGAAACCCCATCCCCGGATGCGGCGCAAACCGCACCGGGTCATCAGCAGGGTGGCTGGTTGACCCCATCAGCGGCCTGTCCGGATTACGCTTCTCCAGAAGCTGGCAGAAGCGATAAAAATTCATGCGGTGCAGGTCGGCTGCCAGCCGCGGGCTCAGCCGGGAATGCGGCGGTTGTGCTTCTCTTCCCATTCCAGGCGCTCTCCGGTCGGTTGCAGAATAATAATCAGGCGGTTAAACAGATAGATGTCGGTGTAGAGCGCGAAGAAGCGGCTCAGCATCTCGCCGAACAGGCAGATGTCGCCGCGCCCGGCAAAGCCGTGGCTGTCGAGCGTCACCTCAATCTGCACGCCGCGTACCAGGTAGCCCTGCTCAAATCGCCCGGTCTCACTGTGCTTCACGTCAATAATGGCTTCCAGGCGACGGCGGTTCATCTCGCTGTCGGTCCATTCATACAGCGCCAGGGTGCCGCGCAGCACGTCGGCATTATCCATCATCGACAGAAACCCGCTGCCGAGGTGGCTCAGCACGCGCCAGTGAAAACGGTCCTGTGCCGGGGGATAGCAGGGCAGCGTCGGCGCACACAGGTTACGCACGGCGACGCTGGCCGAGGTGCTTTTCATCACCGTATCCAGCACGGTGCTTTGTAATGCGCGTCGCGGCAGCTGGCCATTGGTACCGGTGAGCGTGAGGGACAGGCTTTCGTTTTCCGGCACCGTGTGATTATCAAAGGCTTCGCCGCCGAGGATAAGCCACGTGTTATACAGTCCTGACGGACCACGGCGCACGCGGGTGTGGTAGTAATACTCCGGCGCTTCATGGCGCATCATGCCGCCTTTGTGGCGGAAACTGGAGAACGGTACATAGGTATACTGGCTTGAGGATATCACCGAATCGACAGCATAAATCTCGGTATGGCCATCCTGCACGCGCATCGGGCGCAGCATGTATTCGGTCTGCAGTGAATTCAGCGTCAGCGGGTCAGATTCCAGCGGAAACAGGTTAATCACCGGCACACAGTTCAGGCGCAGATGTTTTTCGGTAAAGCTGAAGTCATGCTCCCAGCGCTCGGCCAGCACCACGTCGATTTCGAACCACGCGAGCTCAGCCGGAAAGACTACGGTCTCCAGCCCGCGCAGAGCCGTGAACATGAATTTTTCGCGGAAGGTGAAGTACTCCAGCAGCAACTGGTAGCCGCTAAAGCTGCTGCTGTCCTTCGGCCACAGCCCGTCATCATCACCGAATCCCAGCGCGGTGAAATACCCGTCGAGTGACTTTCTGTCCGTGTCACCCGGCATCCGCAGCCAGAGACGCGCCGTGTTCATGGTAAAGGCTTCATGCATGGCGCAGGCCAGCGGTGCATCAGCATTGAAGTAGAACGGGATCTGGCTGAGATCGGCACGACTCCAGTCGGCGAGATGGCTGCAGTTAAAGCGCAGGTTGATGACCGAACGCCCGTCAGGGTCAGTCGACAGACGGGCATGCTCCAGCGACAATGGCTGAAGGGAGATTTCTTTGGTGGTGGTGTACCGGCAGCGCGTGCCCTTCTCGCCGATCGGCTGCGAATTGACCTCGAAGCCTTTGACGATACGCATCTTCTCTTTCATCTCGCGCCAGTCGGGCGTGAACTCCACCACCGACATCGACGGAATGGTGCGCAGGTATTGCGGCCACAGCAGGCTGACCAGCCCTTCGGTCAGTTCCGGCAGGTCGTCATCGAGTTTCTCGCGAAGACGACCCATCAGGAAAGCAAAGCCCTCAAACAGGCGCTCCACGTACGGGTCTCGCGCACCCGCTTTATCGAGATTGAGCATTGCCGCCTGCTCGGGGTGAGCGCGGGCAAATTCTTCGCCGGCTTCCAGCAGATAGCGCATTTCAGCGTCGTAGTAACGCAGGGTTAAGTCGTCCATATTTATTTTTGCTTTGTTTCCGTTGGATTCAGAGCACAGCTGCGCCCTGTAGTATCTTCAGCATAAGGAGAAAACACATAACGATGGCAGATGCTGTCGTTAGCCACCATAAGTACGTTGATGCCGGGAAGGGATAAATTTTGCGCCGCAGGGGCAACTGCTGGTGCTATGTAGCGAACCAGCATATTTCCGCCCACTGGCATTATTGTTCGGAATATGTCCCACTATTTTGTACGTGCCGGCATGTTTTCCGCAGGTCACATTCTCCTGCTCCCGGGCTACAGGGATCCCCATGACGGTATCGGTCGGATCACCTCCAAGAATTTTTCCACCACAAGTGGTCATGTCACCCTTTACCAGATAATAACCTTTCGCCATTTTTCACATCCTGAGTTCATCAACCATTCAACCGCAAAGCACCGCACTGCCTGCCGCAGTCCGGCCAGAAGCTGGTCCATCTCTGGCTGTAACCACGTTTTATCGGTTTCACTACGTGCGGCTTTCACGCGCAGCAGTCTGAGGAGGCGCGATTTCACTTCAAACAGCAGTGCCGGCACCCACTGCGTGAGGGTTAGCGCCACGCGAAAAGATACGGTCGCCTGCTCCGGTATTTCCAGCCAACTCTATTGCAGGTACAGACGTTTGAGGATGCCCGCTGATCAGCCCGCGGCGTATGCCGGAGAGTTTATTGACCTCCTCCCGGATGAGCTGGGAATCATCGTCATATCCCGGCACCTCTCCCCTCGGACGGGTAGCGCTGACCGGGGCAAGCCAGGGCTGCCAGCTTTCCGTGCGTGCCTGCGCCTGCTGTCGCAGCAGATTTTCATTCTGCCTGACAGGCAGTAACCAGATCCTGCAGAGTGTCCATCATTCAGTTCCGTCCATATCACTGTCTTCCGTTTTGGTCATCAGCGCCTGAGCCGTAGCCGCGCTGTCGACGCTGAATATCTGATCCGGCAACGTGAAGCCGCGTAATTCCAGCAGCGCCAGCGGACCTTTTCCGAGCTGTGAGCGCAGCACCCACTGCAGGGTGCGGCCATCCGGTGCGGTGAAACTCATCATCCACTGGCTGCGGTCAAGCTGCTGACGCTTACCCAGGTTAAGCCAGCGAATAAAGCCCCAGGTCCCGCTGTAATCACCAAACAGACGCGCACCGGCATTAACGGTGGTCCAGGTCAGCATGGTTCCCGGCTTGTAAGTGTCGCCAGGCCAGCGAATGGACTGCCAGTCAGCCATCTGGTTAAAGTAGTGCAGCTTTTGCCCATCAATGGTCAACTGCGTTTCCACCACCTGCGGCACAGGGCGCGCCTGCAGCTCAAAGCTGATGCCCTGACTGCCATCGGTAAACAGAATGTCCGACAGCTGGCTCAGCTGATTAATGGCCCGCAGGAAGGCCGGGTTGAAGCTCAGCCCCTGACTGTTGACCTTATCCGGCACCCACTGGCTGCCCTCCTTGTGCAGCACACCGCTGAGCTCCGTCGTCAGGAAGCGCTCAATGCGCCCGCTGTCCTTGCGCACAAACTCCGCCAGCATCGGCAGGGAGGCATCACTTTTGCTGGCGGCAAACGGGAAACGACCGTCAAAGGCAGTTTGCCAGTTCGCGACAACCGAGCGGCTCCATTTATCATTCAGGCTGGCTGCCGACGGCTGAAGCACTGTCTCCCAGGCCTGAGTCAGCGGCTGCACAAACATTGTGCTGCCAAAACCGCTCCACTCCTCGCCAAGGCTTGCCGAAATCAGGCTGCCGTACTGCCAGGTGTCGGTGAGGTCCACGCTTTTGCCCTGGAATACGGTCTGCGCCAGGGTCTGCATCATCGCCTGCGGGTCAGAAGCGCTGGCCACCTGTTGCAGGCGCAGACGCACGCGGGTGATACGGGTCAGGTAAGTCTGCAGGCTCAGCGTGTTATCCGCCGACATCACGTTGCTGCCTTTGTTTTTGCCCAGCAGCTGAAGCAGCGGACCAAAGGTTTCATCCAGCGGCCCCTGCGGGCCTGATGCAGACTGGTCAATCACCGGTTTGTCTTTTCCGCCGACCAGGTCTTTGGCCGATTTGATGATGGAATCCGAAAGGCCTTCGCTTTGCTGGCCGGTCTGTCCCTGCCAGGCGAGCGTATTCATCAGGGCAATCAGCGGCGACTGGCGGACGTCACTCATCAGCGTCAGCTGGTCGGTAACGTCTGCAATATTGTTCGCCGGATTAAGCTGCAGGCTGTTGAGGAAGCTCAGCCAGCTGCCGGCAAAGTCAGTGAAGTAACGCTGTGTCAGACGCGCTTTCAGGGCTTCCGGCGACAGGTCTGAGGAGACGGCTTTTCGGCTGTCGCTGAGCACCCAGTCGATTTCATCCCGGCGGGAATTCGCCGCCTTTTCGATGGCCTGCTGAATCCCCCCATCCCAGGCCTGGCGGGTAAACATTCCCGGCACCACCTCCTCGGTGGTAAACAGTCGCCGCGCATCGGTACCGCCAGTCATGTCCTCCAGAGACACATCGGCAAAGTTACGACGCACGGATTTGAGCATGTTCTCATACAGCGTGCTTTCCGCGTTGCGCCGTCCTATCTGCTGCAGCAGGACCTGGCGGCTCTGGCTGATCAGCTGCGCATCCGGCGTGATTACCCACTTTGGCTGCGCAGGCAGTTCGGAAATGTAAAAAGCCCACAAATCCGGCGCCAGGCTCTGCCACAGACCGGCTGAGATACCTGTCCGCGTCGGCTGCACGGTTTTCATGGTCTGTGCGTAGAATGCGCCGTCGGCTTTATCCGGCCGGGCCATCATCAGCCAGGCCTTCAGCTGGTCGTAGCCCGGTTTCGCCAGCTGCGCCCGCTGGTCGCTGTTGGGGGCAGAATTTGCCAGCGCGCTGAGCTTCTGCTTAAGCGCCTCATTTGCCGGGTCGCGTATCAGGCGGTTGTTCGCCACGCCGTACCAGGGCAGCAACGCGTCAAGCAGCTGCTGATTATGGTCCAGTCCGAAGCGCTGGTACCAGGGGGCGCCCTCCTGAGCATTATGCTGCAGACGCCCGGCATCATTACGCAGAGTATGCAGGGCCGTCAGCTGGTTGTCCGATACGGAAGGATGCGCCACCAGGGCATGAGCCTGTTCGGCGACGGAGACTATCTGCTGACGGTTGACCGTAAACGACAGCAGCATTCCCGCCCCCCAGACAACGATGATGGTCATCAGTGTCCAGGCAAGCGTCCTCTCCCACGCCATGCCGACACGGCGGCCCCGCACACGGGTGCAGTCGTCAACGATACCCTGCCAGGTCGCCGGCAGGGTCAGGGCATGGCGCTGTAATTCAGGGATATATTGCTCAGCATCGGCTGTTCCCGCTGACGTACTGGCGGATTTATTCTCCGGCAGGCTGAACATCAGGCCACGCAGCGGAATACGCTGCTGAGAGTCGTAGAGCCATGGCAGCAGTTGCTGAGCCCGGCGGACGATACCGCCGTCCTGGAGGTGCTGGCCCAGACGCAGCAGGAAGTCGTGGCTGTTGTTCTCAGCGACCTGGCTTACCCCCTGCGCCCGCAGGGCCGGGAGCATCCGCTCCAGCTGGCGGATAATATCGTCTTCTTTTGCGCGTAGGGGAAAACTTGCCCCCACAGCCTGCTCAGGACGCATACCCTGCGACCAGTTGCTGTCGCACAGCTGCCACAGCCAGACCGGGGCGGAATAACGCAGCAGTTCGCTGATTTTTTCCAGCCCGCGTAAATCGCTGTCGCTGATTTGCGGGGCCAGGTTAAGTGACTGCGGCATGACGCGGACAATCCCGTCCAGCGGGCGTCCGCGGCGCAGCTTGCGTAATGCGGTGTATTTTTCACGGTCAGGCTCCGGTGCCAGGCTGCCACCGTAAATCAGCACGGTGCGGTTGCCTTCGAGCCACTGCTGCTGTTGCAGGCCGGGAACCAGCTGTTCGATAGCAGCTTCATCGCCGGTGATCAGCAGCAGACGGACTTTGCGACGCCAGAAAAGATGGTAGCGACGACGAAGGTGGTTGAGAATTTGTTGACGGGTCGTCACTGCAGCAGATACTGGTGTTACATCTTTCTTTGGTGGCGTCTTAACATCATCACCCTGCGCATTTTGCCGCTCTTTACTGAAGCTACGTTTACCTTCAGCTCGCGCACCAAAGAAAAGAAATACTCCAGTTATGGCCAGTGCAATACTTGCTGCCACAGAACCGCTCAACCAGGCATACCAGGCGGAGGTTTCCCTGATGAGCTGTAGCCTTTCAGGCAGCCAGTAGACGATACTCACCACGGCAAGGCTGCAAACCAGCACAATTAACACCAAAAGCCAGAACACAATTTCCGGTTTTTTAAATAGCGAGAGGAATCGCCTCATGCTTCGCCCTCCTTAGCGGAAGACGCAGGGGATACAACCATATTCCAGACCTTTCCAGTTTGTTGATCGCGGCTAATCAGTAAGTGATGTGCCGGTTGTTGTTGTATTGATTGTGTGGCACCTGCCACGGCAAGCCAGAGTGATGCGTTACCAGGATCACCCAGAAAATCATTGAAATTATGAAAACCCATCTGCGGGTCGACATTTTTCAGACCTGTAGTACTAATGCCTTTCATCAAAGCGGCATGCGCTTCGGTTTCAGCATCAACCCCACTAAGCCAAAGATGCTCCGGCTTTTCGACGCCAACCGGCACCCAATCGAGCGCCTGAGTAATGGCATAGTGCAATGCGTCAGGCTCTCCTTCTCCGGCTTCCGGGCGGTGAAGAAAGGCCAACGGCGGAAGGATGTCCTGCGTCAGTCGGTTCCCCAGCAGTATTCCGCTTATAGCTTCAGCGGACATTGAGGTATTGAGCGGTGCGTATTGCCACGACACCACCAGAAGGACAGCCTCGCTGCGGATATGATGGTCGAGCCAGTGATCAATCGCCTGCGCACCGCTCCCGGCAAGGGTAGAAACAGATTGCTGAATACCTGACTGCCGCAATGCGTCCCCAAAAAGGGCGAAGGCTTCCTCCTCAGATATAGACGAGGAGTGCTCCAGAAGCATCATTACGGGCTTGTCTGCTGGCAGGAAAGACAGCGGCTGCGCCAGTTTGCGGATTAGTGCCCTGAATAACGCCTGAAGATGCTGCTCTTCTTTGGCTCCCCCGGTACGGGCTATCTGACTCAGACGGGTATCTTCCTCCCCGCGCCAGGATTGCTGGGGATAAAAGACATTCTCATTTTTCACGAGATTGCTGCCAATGGCCGTGAACGGTTTATTCGCAGAGGAGTGTGCCGTGCAGCATTCGGCCGCCAGAATTTGCAGCGCACGTCTGCCCCGGCGAACTTCTTTGAGGATCGTCTGTTCCCGCTCCCTGTCCCGGGCATTGGCGGAAATTGCACGCAGCAGATAAATCACGAACAAAATAAACAGCAACCCACCAAGCATAATCGCGGGAGCGCCCACGGTCAGCAACACGTTATTTTTGCCCGTCACCAGACGGGAAATGACGATACAAAATCCAATCAGGATCATCAGCATCATCATCCAGAGAGCAAATTTGGGGGATGCAGGCCTGGCGCTGACATCAGGCATATTTTTTAGATCGACAGGCATAGTACGATTCTTGTTTTGAAATAACGGCAATGGATAGCAGGCTGGCTGCATTCTATGAGCAAACTCACCAGATGCCTGCCAGGGGGTTATTTTACAGAGTCAGTTAATATTTTTTGGTGTGAAACGGATGGTTGTTTGCCATCAGGAGCGGTGGTGGATTCCCACTCCCACTCTTCCGGCCATTTATCTGCTTTTCGTGGACGCCAGCTGTCGGGTCTGCCTTTATTTTTGGGCTCTGCGGGTACTGGCTCGCCTTTCATATACAGACAGAGGAAACTCCAGACTTGCTGTAACTCTGCGGGTTCTCCGTCTGCAAGCTGAAAACGATGGATGACATTATACGTTCCCGGTTCGCAGACCGAGCCCCATAGCTGATGGCCCGAACGGTAGCGATCGCTGCAATACCGGATTTCACCGTGAACATCAGCCCAGTTATATCGGGTGATAATGACCGGCCATTTCATCCAGGGGATAGGATCAATGCGCTTATATTTATAAACAAAAATCCTTTGCCTCATTTTATTTAAACGAACAGGTTGTTCTCGAGGCATAATAAAATAAATCTTAATACAACTTAGAAACATACTTAAAAAAAAGACAAACCCCGCCAGAGCGATAAAATATGGAATAAAGTCCCTACCATCACTCTGTATTTGTGTTGATATCGTATCGATTAATATATAAAAAATGATACCCAACACTCCGCCCCCTAATGGAATCATTCCCCACCAAGTCATCCCTTTGTCATAACGGGGGATTTCAAGATACACATCATTTATCTTATTCATCCAGATAAGCCGCGGAGGCACCAGTTGCGGCTCACGGCTTTCCGGCATATCCGCTTTCCAGGCACTGACGGGAGGGTTAAGTTTCGGTTTAGCGCGAGCAAACAAATTGTCGGTCATTTCCCTGTCCTTGTTGACTGTCCATAATATCACTTATTCCGGCAGCGTTTCACGGAACCGAATAACAGGAGTGCTACCATCTGGTGCGGTGGTGGATTCCCGCTCCCACTCTTCCGGCCATTTATCTGCTTTTCGTGGACGCCAGCTGTCGGGTCTGCCTTTATTTTTCGGCTCTGCGGGCACTGGCTCGCCTTTCATATACAGGCAGAGGAAACTCCAGACTTGCTGTAACTCTGCGGGCTCTCCGTCTGCAAGCTGAAACCGATGGATGACATTATACGTTCCCGGTTCGCAGACCGAGCCCCATAGCTGATGGCCCGAACGGTAGCGATCGCTGCAATACCGGATTTCACCATGAACATCAGCCCAGTTATATCGGGTGATAATGACCGGCCATTTAAACCAGGGGATACGGTCTTTTTTGTATTTATATACGTAAATTTTACGGCGACCGCGATTTAAGCGAACTGGCTGATCTCGTGGCGTTATAAATGCAATTTTCAAACAAAATAAAATCATTGTTGAAAAAAAAGTGATACTTAGCATTATCAATCCAGGCATTGCGTAACCATCTATATATTCAGATATCTGCACGCAAACTAATATAACAAAAACCATTATTCCAAAAGTGAATAATGCTGATGGAATCATTCCCCACCATGTCATCCCTTTGTCATAACGGGGGATCTCAAGATACACATCATTTATCTTATTCATCCAGAGCAACTGAGGTGGTACCAGCTGTGGCTCACTGTTTTCCGGCATATCCGCTTTCCAGGCACTGACGGGAGGGTTAAGCTTCGGTTTAGCGCGAGCAAACAAATTGTCGGTCATTTTCCTGTCCTTGTTGACTGTCCATAATATCACTTATTCCGGCAGCGTTTCACGGAACCGAATAACAGGAGTGCTGCCATCTGGTGCGGTGGTGGATTCCCGCTCCCACTCTTCCGGCCATTTATCTGCTTTTCGTGGACGCCAGCTGTCGGGCCTGCCTTTATTTTTGGGCTCTGCGGGCACTGGCTCGCCTTTCATATACAGACAGAGGAAACTCCAGACTTGCTGTAACTCTGCGGGCTCTCCGTCTGCAAGCTGAAAACGATGGATGACATTATACGTTCCCGGTTCGCAGACCGAGCCCCATAGCTGATGGCCCGAACGGTAGCGATCGCTGCAGTACCGGATTTCACCATGAACATCAGCCCAGTTATATCGGGTGATAATGACCGGCCATTTAAACCAGGGGATACGGTCTTTTTTGTATTTATATACGTAAATTTTACATCGGCTATGATTTAAACGAACTGGCTGATCTCGGGGAGTTGTAAAATATATTTTCATACAGAAGAATGACAACGTAATAAAAACACTAGTACTAAGCAATGCAATTGCGGGCATTGTAAAACCCTCAACATAAGGTTGCATCTTTAGACAAATCATTAACATAAAAGACATTAAACACAGCATTAATATTCCTGCTGGTAACATCCCCCACCAGGTCATCCCTTTGTCATAACGGGGGATCTCAAGATACACATCATTTATCTTATTCATCCAGAGCAACTGAGGTGGCACCAGCTGTGGCTCACTGTTTTCCGGCATATCCGCTTTCCAGGCACTGACGGGAGGGTTAAGCTTCGGTTTAGCGCGAGCAAACAAATTGTCGGTCATTTTCCTGTCCTTGTTGACTGTCCATAATATCACTTATTCCGGCAGCGTTTCACGGGACCAAATAACAGGAGTGCGACCATCTGGTGCGGTGGTGGATTCCCGTTCCCATTCTTCCGGCCATTTATCTGCTTTTCGTGGACGCCAGCTGTCGGGCCTGCCTTTATTTTTGGGCTCTGCGGGCACTGGCTCGCCTTTCATATACAGGCAGAGGAAACTCCAGACTTGCTGTAACTCTGCGGGCTCTCCGTCTGCAAGCTGAAAACGATGGATGACATTATACGTTCCTGGTTCGCAGATCGAGCCCCATAGCTGATGGCCCGAACGGTAGCGATCGCTGCAATACCGAATTTCACCGTGAACATCAGCCCAGTTATATCGGGTTATAATGACCGGCCATTTAAACCAGGGAATACGATCTTTTTTATATTTAAAGACATAAATATTTTGTCGTCTGCAGTTCAGACGAATTGGCTGATCGCGAGGTGTAACGAATGCAATTTTCAAACAAAAAAATGCCAATGTCGATAAAACCACAACGCTCAATATTGCCAAGCAAGGTATTGCGTAGCCATCTACGTATTGCAGCATCAAAGCACACATAGTTAACATAAACCCTAAAAACAAAAGCACTACTAATGCTAATGGGAACATGCCCCACCAGGTCATCCCTTTGTCATAACGGGGGATTTCAAGATACACATCATTTATCTTATTCATCCAGATAACCCGCGGAGGCACCAGTTGTGGCTCACGGCTTTCCGGCATATCCGCTTTCCAGGCACTGACGGGAGGATTAAGCTTCGGTTTAGCGCGAGCAAACAAATTGTCGGTCATTTCCCTGTCCTTGTTGACTGTCCAAAATATCACTTATTCCGGCAGCGTTTCACGGAACCGAATAACAGGAGTGCGACCATCTGGTGCGGTAGTGGATTCCCGCTCCCACTCTTCCGGCCATTTGTCTGCTTTTCGTGGACGCCAGCTGTCGGGCCTGCCTTTATTTTTGGGCTCTGCGGGCACTGGCTCGCCTTTCATATACAGGCAGAGGAAACTCCAGACTTGCTGTAACTCTGCGGGCTCTCCGTCTGCAAGCTGAAAACGATGGATGACATTATACGTTCCTGGTTCGCAGATCGAGCCCCATAGCTGATGGCCCGAACGGTAGCGATCGCTGCAATACCGGATTTCACCGTGAACATCAGCCCAGTTATATCGGGTTATAATGACAGGCCATTTAAACCACGGAATACGATCTTTTTTACATTTAAAAACATAAACATTTTGTCTTTTTTTGTTGAAACGGACGGGTTGGTCCCGAGGAGTTACAAAATACAACTTCATGCAAAACAAAAAGCAATGTAAAAAAAACATAAAACTTAACAAAACAACAAGGAGTAATATATTCCCACTGAGATGCCAGGATATTTTCATTATGACAATGCTATAAAGCGAGTAGATGGTAAAACCAAGCATTAATACTGCAGAAGGAATCATTCCCCACCAGGTCATCCCTTTATCGTAACGAGGAATTTCCAGCCAGGTGTCATTTATTTTATTTAGCCAGAGCAACTGCGGAGGTACTAACTGTGGTTGATTATTCTCCGGCAGGTCCTCCTTCCAGGCACTGACGGGAGGATTAAGCTTCGGTTTTGCACGCTCAAAAAAATTATCAGTCATACTCCAGTCCCTTATTGGCTGTCCATGGTGGCTGAAAGTTGCAAAATTTCTTCTGGATACGTTTTGTCTGGCCAGTAACTGACTTTCAGCTCCATGCCCGTGAAGCGCCGGGTATTTAGTGGGTATTCTCCACTCAGCTGCAGTATTTTACTGGTACCCGCCGTGACTAGCGTTTCATCCAGTGCAGGCGCAGAGGTCATTTTAATGGCAGGTGGAACGACTACCGCATTCATGCTCATGATATGAGTCAATTCAACAGCCTGAGGCACTGGTTTGGCCAGGCCTGCAAGCTTTGTCGGGGAACCGTTACGCGCCAGCACCTCACGCCCACCACTCCCAATGGCAGCTAACTCAACCAGCCAGTCTGAACCGGACTGGCTATAATCGGGAAGGGTCGCCAGAACGGACACCATCTCGGTTCCCGATATCGTGGAATTGAACAAGAACTCAGTGATCCGGTCGCGAACCAGCTGCGCTGAAACACCGCTGGCAATGGTATGTAATTCTTTCATCGCTTCCTGCAAATCACTCAGGCTGGCGGCACTCCAGGCTTTCTCTTTACCGCCGCGCTTTTCAACCACGCCAAAACAGGTATGGGTCAACCAGCGCTCCAGCGGCGAGCGAACATTGCTGTCAGCAGCGGATGTCAAAATCAGTGCCACTATTCCTAGAGCAATGCACCATCCTATAGGTCCTAAAATTAATGTTTCACTGAAAAGTGCAAA
>NZ_VOJB01000061.1:382707-385082 GCF_007910085.1 Klebsiella sp. ME-303
CCACGCCACCGATCACTCCAGCCACTTTCAGCATTGGGTGCACCATCTCTTTGCTCGCCTGGAACATCGTATAGGTCTGCCCGACGATTTCTGCCCCAGTCGCCATCATTAAAAGCGTTCCCGAGCCAAGCGACATTACAGATTGTGAGTCAGGTAGCCAGGTTTTCAGCGATTTCATATTCTCGTGCATGGTATGGATCTGAAAACCAAGCATGACTCCGGCTAGCACCAGTCCCAGGCTGCCTGCATAAAAACTCGGCGGCAGTTCAGACTGAAAGCCTGCGACTCTGCGCATATCTGCGGCGCTTAAAGGAATTTCCCCTGTTGTCAGAGAGTGGCTGACTATCTCTGGTGTCAGGTCCGGCAGTCCTGCCAACTGAGATGGATTTTTAAGCAAGTTCCCCGATTTTATCGCCGACGCGCTCGTCCCCGCCTTGCGTGCTGCCTGCTTAAACATCAACGAGTCAACCGTTTTCAAAGGAGCCGCCAGTTTGACCTGAATTTTACGGTCCAGGATTACCGGGTCGGTGATTTCAGGCCAGTGACCAGCCCGGGAAGTACTGATGATACTGTCAGCATTTTCAAGACGTTGAGTCAGAACTGATTGTCCGTGGGTATTTAATGGCTTACGCACGACATTCTGATAATCCCTGACGGTCATTTCTCCGGAATAAACCGCCACCACAGGCCCTTCACCTGCTGCACAGGCCAGGGCCGACATTGTCCGGACAAACCCGGCTTCCGCTTTCGCTGAAAGCACGTTGCTCAGTTGACTGAACGCCCCATTCAGCGACATCACCAGGCTTGCTGTTGTTTGCCTGAAGGCGTCGCTGTTAAGGAAATGCCCCATCTCGTCGCTATTGAGCAGCGTTTTAAGATTGGCGTAAGTCATCGTCCCGTCATAGACCGACGTCGGCAGATCTTTTCTGCCGGCTAGCAAAGCCCTGTAAGGTGGACTTTTCGGGTCCTGCATCCATGAAAGCCAGACGGTTTTACCGCCATCAGTCGCTTTATCACTTTTGTCCATCCCTACCATGCCACCGTGGAGATTACCGGCTAGCATGCCCAGAAGTGCAGCCCAACTGATAACACTGGTCTCTGGCGCATAATCATGCTCGATCACGGTATGCCAAAAAACCGACTGATAAGCCGCACTTAAATCCTGTACGACAGATTTCAGCTTCCGCTGGTAGCCATCTACCGTTGACTGATAACCCGAGGCAAATTCAGCGCGAATTGACTCATGGTAATAGTCCTCCAGTCGCTCCATCGCATCCTGGGTTTTCATGGATACCCGTTTGGCACGGCTGATGGGATATTTTCCGGGAATCGCTCGGATGGTGGGATCTGTAGCTATTTTTTCCGCTATTCCGGCCCGAATTTGTATAATGGCATCTGATATCATCTTCTTATGCCGATTTTCAGTCTTAGCCTGATAGTCGGTCATTACCTTAACGACATCCATTCTGGCACTGTTCAATTCCTGAACCATCCCGATGGCATCATCCAGCACAATGGCATGCACCACACCGTACTGCTCCTGTAACTCCGCAACCTTATTACCCAGCGCCGTCTGCTTCCTGATATCCCTTCGCGGATAAAAACCATACGCGCCACCGGGCCGCCCTTCTTTTCCGACAATACTCGGGAATTTTTCTGTCGCAAACTCCAGCACGTTCTTTGTCAGAGCTGAGAGCGTGGGGTCAAGCGTCAGGCTGCGCCCCGCACCTTCAATTGTCGCTGTTTTCCCGTCAGCAATAGTCACTTGCGTAAAACGCGGTGCCCGGGCTCCGGCTTGTTTATATTTCGCCAGCACTTCCCGGGGCCACGGGTCATTGCTGAAGGCCACGGCTGCATGGGTATGCTTCGGATCGATATTGATAAAGCTGCTGCGGATATCATGATTCTGCTGCAGGCAGGCGGCACTCAGAGGCTCCACTTTCCCTCCTTCCGGCATTTCGTTCGCATTGAACATGCGCAAAAAGCCCTGCGGGGTGACCTGGTAGGCATACCAGACCTGTTTATCTGCCAGAACATACACATAGCCCTCGCGCAGTGTTCGCAGGGCGTATTTGAACTCGCCCCCCTTCAGCCCCACATCCTGGTGAGGAACGGCAGGATGCCAGCCGGTATTCACCAGAGAAGCCGGGACTGCAGCCACACGTAGCGGGTATATCGCAACCCCCTTACGCTCACACGACTTACAGCCTGAAGGTGTGGATGCTGCCTGCTGACTTGCCGCTGCATTTTTATTTACCTGTGCTCTCATATCCATTTGTTTATTTCCTGCGGTCATTCAGAAAGCCAGCAGAGCGCTGTCAGTCAGGGAAGAACTTTTTCTACAGCGGTGGTTGATTCAATTTCCAGTGCTTGAG
>NZ_VOJB01000062.1:0-52156 GCF_007910085.1 Klebsiella sp. ME-303
CCATGTCGGTTTGTCTCCTTTTACTTGTGGTGAGTAAGCAGAGATATTCCGACATGGGCATTCTTCAGGCTATAGCCTTACAGGAGCAATCACCACCTCCCTAGGAGGTGGTTTAGGGATGACAATAAAACCACGTCCTGCGACGTGGTTTCTTATTCCTAAGCCTCTCCTGAACGCTTTTATCTAAAAAAAAAGCGCCATCACTAAATATTCAGCAACAAAAGCGCTCAAAACGTACTCTTTTTTCACTATTCGACAATCACAATTGCATTATTTCCTTTTCCAGCCGTAAACCCCTTGCGCCCTCCGCGCCTTTGCGGCATTTTCTAAAGCATGCACTGAGGCTTCGCAATAAGACGAAGTCTGCACAACATCAAACAAGACAGGGTAACGGAGAAGGCTATGTGTTCGATTTTTGGCGTACTGGATATTAAAACTGACGCGGGTGAGCTGCGTAAAAAGGCACTGGAGCTTTCCCGACTGATGCGCCACCGTGGTCCGGACTGGTCCGGCGTCTATGCCTGTGATAAAGCCATCCTGGCGCATGAACGCCTGTCAATCGTCGACGTCAACGCCGGCGCGCAGCCGCTGTATAACGCCGCTAAAACTCACGCTCTCGCCGTCAACGGTGAAATCTACAACCACCAGGCGCTGCGCGCGGAATACGGCGACCGCTACGCGTTCCAGACCGGTTCCGACTGCGAAGTTATCCTCGCGCTGTATCAGGAAAAAGGCCCGGACTTCCTCGACGATCTGCAGGGGATGTTTGCTTTCGCTCTCTACGACAGCGAAAAAGACGCGTATCTGATTGGTCGCGACCACATCGGCATCATCCCGCTGTATATGGGTCACGACGAACACGGTAACTTCTACGTTGCCTCTGAAATGAAAGCGCTGGTTCCGGTTTGCCGCACGATTAAAGAGTTCCCGGCAGGCAGCTACCTGTGGAGCAAAGATGGCGAAATCCGCGAGTACTACCAGCGCGACTGGTTCGACTACGACGCGGTGAAAGACAACGTCACGGACAAAAACGAACTGCGTCAGGCGCTGGAAGAGTCGGTAAAAAGCCACCTGATGTCCGATGTTCCGTACGGCGTACTGCTCTCCGGCGGCCTGGATTCATCGGTGATTTCCGCCATCACCAAAAAATATGCCGCGCGCCGCGTCGAAGATCAGGAAAAATCAGAAGCCTGGTGGCCGCAGCTGCACTCCTTCGCCGTCGGCCTGGAGGGCGCCCCCGATCTGAAAGCCGCGCAGGAAGTGGCTAACCATCTGGGTACCGTGCACCACGAGATCCACTTTACGGTGCAGGAAGGCCTGGACGCGATTCGCGATGTTATCTATCACATTGAAACCTACGACGTGACGACGATTCGCGCGTCAACGCCAATGTATCTGATGTCGCGTAAAATCAAAGCCATGGGCATCAAAATGGTACTGTCCGGCGAAGGTTCTGACGAAGTATTTGGCGGCTACCTCTATTTCCATAAAGCGCCCAACGCCAAAGAGCTGCACGAAGAGACCGTGCGCAAACTGCAGGCGCTGCATATGTTTGACTGTGCTCGCGCCAACAAAGCGATGTCCGCCTGGGGCGTTGAAGCGCGCGTCCCGTTCCTGGATAAGAAATTCCTCGACGTGGCAATGCGTATTAACCCGCAGGATAAAATGTGCGGCAACGGTAAAATGGAAAAACATGTCCTGCGTGAATGTTTTGAATCTTACCTGCCGGCGAGCGTCGCCTGGCGCCAGAAAGAACAGTTCTCTGATGGCGTTGGTTACAGCTGGATCGATACCTTAAAAGAAGTGGCCGCTGAACAGATTTCCGATCGGCAGCTGGAAACCGCCGGCTTCCGTTTCCCGTACAACACGCCTTCCTCGAAAGAAGCGTATCTGTACCGTGAGATTTTCGAAGAGCTGTTCCCGGTACCGAGCGCGGCCGAATGCGTTCCTGGCGGCCCTTCCGTCGCATGCTCTTCAGCAAAAGCGATTGAGTGGGACGAATCTTTCAAAAAAATGAACGATCCGTCGGGACGCGCGGTTGGCGTACACCAGTCGGCCTACTAACCGACGCTGTTTTCAAAACGGACTCTTCGGGGTCCGTTTTTGTTTTGTGCCTTATTTAAGCCGTTAAAAACGATAAATAACCAATAATTGCCGATTATTGCACCACGCTGTTCGCAACCTAACCAAACAGTTACGTTCAGTCCATTTTCGATGAAAAAGGGGTTGACGCTTCAAGGCTCAATACGCATAATGCGCCCCGCAACGCCGATAAGGTAACGCGCAAAAAGATGGCTACGTAGCTCAGCTGGTTAGAGCACATCACTCATAATGATGGGGTCACAGGTTCAAATCCCGTCGTAGCCACCATCTTTTTTGCGGGAGTGGCGAAATTGGTAGACGCACCAGATTTAGGTTCTGGCGCCGCAAGGTGTGCGAGTTCAAGTCTCGCCTCCCGCACCATTTACTCGTTCGCGTTGCGGTAAAAGATTTTTGTTGGGGTATCGCCAAGCGGTAAGGCACCGGTTTTTGATACCGGCATTCCCTGGTTCGAATCCAGGTACCCCAGCCATATTTTCGATGTTTGCGGTTCACCGCGACGGTATTGGGGTATCGCCAAGCGGTAAGGCACCGGTTTTTGATACCGGCATTCCCTGGTTCGAATCCAGGTACCCCAGCCATCGAAAATAGAGTAAGATTTTGGCTACGTAGCTCAGCTGGTTAGAGCACATCACTCATAATGATGGGGTCACAGGTTCGAATCCCGTCGTAGCCACCATACAAAGGAATTATTGATTCAGTTCGATAAATCCAAAAGAATTGTTGGGGTATCGCCAAGCGGTAAGGCTCTGGTTTCTGATACCAGCATTCCGAGGTTCGAATCCTCGTACCCCAGCCAATTTTAAAAGTCGCCCACGCTGTGCGCGCACCCGTTGGAGTATCTCCAGGCGCTAAGCCACCGGTTTGACCCCGGTACGAAATGGTCAACGTAAAATTGGGGTATCGCCAAGCGGTAAGGCACCGGATTCTGATTCCGGCATTCCGAGGTTCGAATCCTCGTACCCCAGCCAACATAAAGCAAAAAGCTCGCTTCGGCGGGCTTTTTGCTTTATGGATTTTGGCTACGTCTATTAGCATCCCTACCCGGCCGCGCCTTCGCCAGCCGGGTCGTCCAGCGTTACAATCCCAACGCGTATTTCAACGCCTGACGCTTCAGTCCGCCGGCGCGCTCGGCCGCCATCAGCCCAATATTTCTCAGCATACGCACCGGGGGCAGATCGTTGCTAAACCCGGCGTAAAACAGATCCATCCCAGACTGCATAATAAAGTTGTCCGCCTGACGGCGCGTCTGGTAGCGCTTAAGTACCGCCAGGCGGGCCCACTCTTCGCCGCGGGCTTTTGCTCTGCCAAGAATATCGAGCAGCGCATCGACATCGCGATAGCCGAGGTTAACCCCCTGCCCCGCCAGCGGATGAATGGTGTGCGCAGCATCGCCCACCAGCGCCAGCCCCGGCTTAACATACTGCAATGCGTGACGGCGGGTGAGCGGGAAGGCGCCCGCACTCAGCGGCGTAATCTCTCCCAGCCGCGACGGGAAGTGGCGAGTAATTTCCTGCTGTAGCTGAGCCATACTCATGCCCTGCAGCTGGCGGATCCGCGCCGGCGCGTCGTACCACACCAGCGAGGCCCAATGATCGAACAGCGGTAAAAACGCGCGCGGCCCCGCCGGAGTGAACTGCTGCCAGGTGCTGTCGCCGGGATCGTCCGCACACTGTACGCTGATCAACATACAGGATTGCTGGTACTGCCACGCGTGGATGCCGATTCCGGCCAGCTGACGCACCTGCGAACTGGCACCGTCCGCGCCCACCACCAGCCGCGCATCAAGCTGGCTGCCGTCGGTCAGCGTTAAGGAGGCGTACGTTTCTTCCAGACGCATCTCCTGGAGCGATGTTCCCACCTGCAGCGATATGCGCTCATGGGCTTCCAGCGCCTGCCACAGGGCTCGCTGCAGGACGTTATTCTCCACCATATAGCCCAGTTCCGGCAGCTTCAGCTCCGCGGCGTTGAAGACAACATGCGCGCTTTCCCACTCCCAGGTTTCTAGCTGGCGGTACGCATGGGCGCGCATGGACCGCACGCTGTCCCAGACGCCGAGGCCTCTCAGCAGCCCTACCGATGACGCGCTGATTGCCGAAATACGCACGTCAGGCGGTGAAGACGCATCAAAAACCGGTGGCGCGTTTTTTTCAATGACCGTCACCGTAAAGCCCTGCTGCGCCAGGCCAAGCGCGAGGGCGCCGCCAACCATCCCGCCGCCGACGATAACGACATCTGTTGCATGAATTGTCATGGCTATTATCCTTAAACCCGAATCCCCTCAGTTTACCGGATTTTTATTCGGCTTGTGGTGATTACGGTCGTACTGGTCAGGGCGCGGTCAAAGCATTACAATACGCGCCCTGCAATCCTGGCTTTATATCCGTCACCCTTCACATTGCAGAGCAACATCCGGTGAAGACGCTGACTTTGGGTATACCTAATTAAGCATGAGCAAGTCGATGACAAAAAAACTCCATATTAAAACCTGGGGCTGTCAGATGAACGAATACGATTCATCAAAGATGGCCGATCTGCTGGATGCCACCCACGGGTATCAACTCACTGAAGTGGCGGAAGAAGCGGATGTGCTGCTGCTCAATACCTGCTCAATCCGTGAGAAGGCTCAGGAAAAAGTATTCCATCAGCTAGGACGCTGGAAGCTGCTGAAAGAGAAGAATCCCAACCTGATCATCGGCGTTGGCGGCTGCGTAGCCTCTCAGGAAGGCGACCATATTCGCCAGCGCGCCCACTACGTCGATATTATTTTTGGGCCGCAGACCCTGCACCGTCTGCCGGAAATGATCAACTCGGTACGAGGCAACCGCAGCCCGGTCGTCGATATCAGCTTCCCGGAAATCGAAAAATTCGACCGCCTGCCGGAACCGCGCGCCGAAGGCCCAAGCGCCTTTGTTTCCATCATGGAAGGCTGCAA
The DNA here is from genome assembly GCF_007910085.1 of Klebsiella sp. ME-303. Lineage (NCBI taxonomy): Bacteria > Pseudomonadati > Pseudomonadota > Gammaproteobacteria > Enterobacterales > Enterobacteriaceae > Klebsiella > Klebsiella sp. ME-303. Next base: position 5,036 of record NZ_VOJB01000062.1, read on the forward strand.
CAAGTACTGCACCTACTGCGTGGTGCCTTACACCCGCGGTGAGGAAGTGAGCCGCCCAAGCGACGATATCCTGTTTGAAATCGCCCAGCTTGCGGCTCAGGGCGTCCGTGAAGTCAACCTGCTCGGGCAGAACGTAAACGCCTGGCGCGGGGAAAACTATGACGGCACCACCGGTAGCTTTGCCGATCTCCTGCGTCTGGTTGCGGCGATCGACGGTATCGACCGGATCCGCTTTACCACCAGCCATCCCATCGAGTTCACCGACGATATCATTGAGGTTTACCGCGATACGCCGGAGCTGGTCAGCTTCCTGCACCTGCCGGTGCAGAGCGGTTCCGACCGCGTGCTGAACCTGATGGGCCGAACCCACACGGCGCTGGAATATAAAGCGATTATCCGCAAACTGCGCGCGGCGCGTCCGGATATTCAGATCAGCTCCGACTTCATCGTCGGCTTCCCTGGCGAAACCACCCAGGATTTCGAGCAGACCATGAAGCTGATTGCCGATGTGAATTTCGATATGAGCTACAGCTTCATCTTCTCCGCGCGTCCGGGAACGCCGGCGGCCGATATGGTTGACGACGTACCGGAAGAGGACAAGAAGCAGCGTTTGTATATTCTGCAGGAGCGCATCAACCAGCAGGCGATGGCCTGGAGCCGCCGTATGCTCGGCACCGTGCAGCGCATTCTGGTGGAAGGTACCTCACGTAAGAGCATCATGGAGCTGTCTGGCCGCACCGAAAATAACCGCGTGGTGAACTTCGAAGGCTCGCCTGAGATGATCGGCAAGTTTGTCGATGTCGAGATCACCGACGTCTGGACAAACTCCCTGCGCGGTAAAGTGGTGCGCACCGAGGACGAAATGGGTCTGCGCATCGCGGAAACCCCGGAGTCGGTAATTGCCCGCACCCGTAAAGAAAACGATCTTGGCGTCGGTATCTACCAGCCATAATCCGTTCAGGCCTGCCGGCTCCGGCAGGCCTTGTATTTCCTCTCCTGAACCCAATATCTATAGCGATGCTTGCGCCATATTCCGATGACGTGAATAATTTCCTGACCGGCTACCTTCCGGCTATCTATGTATAAGAGGAACAGCTTGAATACAGACACTCGCGAAATCACCCTTGAGCCCGCGGACAACGCCCGTCTGCTGAGCCTGTGCGGCCCGTTTGATGACAACATTAAACAGCTGGAACGCCGCCTCGGCATCGAGATTAACCGTCGTGACAACCACTTTAAACTGACCGGTCGGCCGATTTGCGTCACCGCTGCGGCGGATATCCTGCGCAGTCTGTACGTCGATACCGCGCCGATGCGCGGCGAAATTCAGGATATTGAACCGGAACAAATTCATCTGGCGATCAAAGAAGCCCGCGTGCTGGAGCAGAGCGCCGAAAGCGTGCCGGACTACGGTAAGGCCATCAATATCAAAACCAAGCGCGGCGTGATTAAACCGCGTACGCCGAATCAGGCGCAGTACATCGCCAATATTCTTGACCACGACATTACCTTCGGCGTCGGTCCTGCCGGGACCGGGAAAACCTACCTGGCGGTCGCCGCCGCGGTAGACGCGCTGGAGCGCCAGGAGATCCGCCGTATTCTTCTGACCCGTCCGGCGGTTGAGGCCGGCGAAAAACTGGGCTTCCTGCCCGGCGATTTGAGCCAGAAAGTCGATCCGTACCTGCGGCCCCTGTACGACGCGCTGTTCGAGATGCTCGGCTTCGAGAAAGTCGAAAAGTTGATTGAGCGCAACGTGATTGAAGTCGCGCCGCTGGCCTATATGCGCGGCCGTACGCTGAACGATGCGTTTATCATTCTCGACGAAAGCCAGAACACGACCATTGAACAGATGAAAATGTTCCTGACCCGTATCGGCTTTAACTCTAAGGCGGTCATTACCGGCGACGTCACGCAGATTGACCTGCCGCGCAGCACCAAATCGGGCCTGCGCCATGCGATTGAAGTGCTGGCGGAAGTCGATGAGATCAGCTTCAACTTCTTCCATAGCGAAGACGTCGTGCGCCACCCGGTTGTCGCCCGCATCGTTAACGCCTATGAAGCCTGGGAAGAAGCAGACCAGAAACGTAAAGCAGAACTGGCCGCCGAGCGCAAACGCGAAGCCCAGGAACAGGAGCATAAATGAGTCAGGTCATTCTCGATTTACAGCTGGCTTGCGAAGATAACAGCGGAATGCCGGATGAAGCCCTGTTTCAGCGCTGGGTCGATAGCGTTATCCCGCAGTTTCAGGAAGAGTCGGAGCTGACGATTCGCCTGGTTGATGAAGCGGAAAGCCACGAGCTGAACCTGACCTATCGCGGGAAGGACAAACCGACTAACGTGCTCTCTTTCCCGTTCGAAGCCCCGCCGGGTATCGAAATGCCGCTGCTTGGCGACCTGGTCATCTGCCGTCAGGTGGTTGAACAGGAAGCGAAAGAGCAAGGTAAACCGCTGGAAGCGCACTGGGCGCATATGGTGGTCCACGGTAGCCTGCATCTTTTGGGCTATGACCACATCATTGATGAAGAAGCGGAAGAGATGGAATCCCTCGAAACAGAGATAATGCTTGCTCTGGGCTATGAGGATCCGTACATTGCCGAGAAGGAATAACCCGTTGCCGGCTTTGCCGGCGACTGGCCGCTATGCCGGGCGCTGAGTATACGCGTGACGAGCGACTATTTAACTAACATGAGAACCCATACGACGCCATGAGCGACGACAATTCACACAGTAGCGACACAGTAAACAGCAAAAAGGGATTCTTCTCCCTGTTACTCAGCCAGCTCTTTCACGGTGAACCCAAAAATCGTGACGAACTGCTGGCGCTGATCCGTGATTCCGGGCAAAACGACCTTATCGACGAAGATACGCGCGATATGCTCGAAGGGGTAATGGATATCGCCGACCAGCGCGTTCGCGACATCATGATCCCCCGCTCGCAGATGATTACCCTGAAACGCAACCAGACGCTGGACGAGTGCCTCGATGTCATCATCGAATCGGCCCACTCGCGTTTCCCGGTGATCAGCGAAGATAAAGATCACATCGAAGGGATTCTGATGGCCAAAGATCTGCTGCCGTTTATGCGCAGCGATGCCGAAGCCTTCAGCATGGAAAAAGTGTTGCGTCCGGCGGTTGTCGTGCCCGAGAGCAAGCGGGTTGACCGCATGCTGAAGGAGTTTCGCTCCCAACGTTACCATATGGCTATCGTTATCGATGAGTTTGGCGGCGTCTCAGGTCTGGTGACCATTGAAGATATCCTTGAGCTCATCGTCGGTGAAATAGAAGACGAATACGACGAAGAAGAAGATATCGATTTCCGTCAGCTGAGCCGCCACACGTGGACGGTGCGCGCGCTGGCCTCAATCGAAGATTTCAACGAAGCGTACGGCACCCACTTCAGCGATGAAGAGGTCGACACCATCGGCGGTCTGGTCATGCAGGCGTTTGGTCATCTGCCTGCCCGCGGCGAGTCTATCGACATTGATGGTTACCAATTCAAGGTCGCAATGGCTGACAGTCGACGTATTATTCAGGTACATGTAAAGCTTCCTGATGATGCCCCGCAGCCGAAGCTGGAAGACTAATCCAACGGGACGATTAACCTAAATGGTATTTGCCTCTCTTATTGAACGCCAGCGCGTACGTTTGCTGCTGGCGCTGTTATTCGGAGCCAGCGGAACGCTGGCTTTTTCACCTTATGACTTCTGGCCAGCTGCCCTTATTTCGTTAATTGGCCTGCAAGGTTTAACCCTCAACCGACGTCCCCTGCAAAGCGCCGCGATTGGCTATTCCTGGGGGTTAGGGCTGTTCGGCTCCGGTATTAACTGGGTCTACGTGAGCATCGCGCAGTTCGGCGGCATGCCCGGTCCGGTCAACGTTTTCCTGGTGGTGCTGCTGGCGGCCTATCTGTCGCTCTATACCGGATTATTTGCCGGCATTCTTTCGCGCCTGTGGCCAAAAACCAGCTGGATACGCGTGGCTATCGCCGCGCCGGTGGTGTGGCAAATCAGCGAATTTCTGCGCGGCTGGGTGCTCACCGGCTTCCCGTGGCTACAGTTCGGCTACAGTCAGATTGACGGCCCGCTCAAAGGCCTGGCTCCCGTGATGGGCGTTGAGGCGATTAACTTCCTGCTGATGCTTGTCAGCGGCCTGCTGGTATTGGCCATCGCGCAGCGTAACTGGAAGCCGCTGATCGCCGCCGTCTTGCTGTTCGCCCTGCCCTTCCCGCTTCGCTATATTCAGTGGTATCAACCGCTGCCGGCGCGCGCGACCACGGTTTCGCTGGTACAGGGCGATATCCCCCAGGCGATGAAATGGGACCAGAATCAGCTGCTCAACACCCTGAAAACCTATCTGGATCTCACCCAGCCGCATATGGGTAAATCGCAGCTGATCGTCTGGCCGGAGTCCGCGATTCCGGATCTGGAAATTAACCAGCAGCGCTTCCTCAGCATGATGGATGACCTGATGCGGTCGAAAAATAGCTCGCTGATCACCGGCATCGTCGATGCGCGTCTGAACGCGCGCAATCGCTACGATACGTACAACACCATTATTACGCTGGGCAAAGATAACCCGTACAGCTACGACTCAAAGAATCGCTACAACAAGAATCATCTGGTGCCGTTTGGTGAGTTTGTGCCGCTGGAATCGATTCTGCGTCCGCTGGCGCCGTTCTTCGACCTGCCAATGTCCTCTTTCAGCCGCGGGCCGTACGTGCAGCCGCAGCTGGTGGCGCATAATATGCGTCTGACGGCGGCTATCTGCTACGAGATCATTCTTGGCGAGCAGGTGCGGGATAACTTCCGCCCGGATACGGATTTTCTGTTAACTATTTCGAATGACGCATGGTTCGGCAAATCTATCGGCCCGTGGCAGCACTTCCAGATGGCGCGAATGCGCGCGCTGGAGCTGGCCCGTCCGCTGCTGCGCAGCACCAATAACGGCATTACCGCGGTCATCGGCCCGCGCGGTGAAATACAGGAGATGATCCCACAGTTCACCCGCGCCGTATTAACCACCAAAGTGACCCCAACGGCAGGACTGACGCCGTACGCGCGTACGGGGAACTGGCCGCTGTGGGCGTTAACCGCCTTGTTTGGCTTTGCTGCGCTGCTGATGAGCCTGCGCCAGCGCCGTCAATAATTGCTTCTCCCGCGGCGGCATTCGTCGCCGCGGTCATCCCCCCTTCTTATCCATTCTGGCACGACCATTGCTTAATAAATTCATGTCGCAACGCGATCCTCGGGGGTACAACCCGGTTGCACCACCATCGATCGTCAGGCGGCGCTATTTTGGTGCAATGGGGGATTTTTGCCTTTAAATGGTGCGGTGCGCTTCGCAAAAATCAACAATATAAGAGCAAAATCTTTACATTAAGCCAAACTAAATGCTAACAAACACATACAAATGCTGCACGCAAAGACGGCAGCGATAAAAAAGCACACACATTCACAATGGGTATCAATAGCGTCTGACGGCGCTGAGGATAAGGAGTCGGATATGCAATTACGTAAACTGGCCGCAGCAATGCTGGTCATGGGCCTCACCGCTGGGGTGGCGCATGCAGAAGATGCGGCATCCACCGCTGGCCAGAGCACTCTGGATAAAATTGCCAAAAACGGCGTTATCGTCGTTGGTCACCGTGAATCATCCGTTCCGTTCTCTTACTATGACAACAAGCAGCAGGTCGTTGGCTACTCCCAGGACTACTCGAATGCGATCGTTGATGCCATCAAGAAGAAGCTGAACAAACCGGATCTGCAGGTCAAACTGATCCCGGTTACCTCACAAAACCGTATTCCGCTGCTGCAAAACGGCACGTATGATTTCGAATGCGGCTCCACCACCAACAACCTTGAGCGCCAGAAACAGGCGGCCTTCTCCGATACGATTTTCGTCGTCGGTACCCGTCTGCTGGTGAAAAAAGGCGGCGCGATTAAAGATTTCCCGGATCTGAAGGATAAAGCCGTCGTCGTCACCTCCGGCACCACCTCCGAAATTCTGCTGCACAAGCTGAACGACGAGAAAAAAATGAATATGCGTATTATCAGCGCAAAAGATCACGGTGACTCTTTCCGTACTCTGGAAAGCGGTCGCGCGGTGGCCTTTATGATGGATGACGCGCTGCTGGCGGGCGAACGTGCGAAAGCGAAGAAACCGGATAACTGGGAGATTGTCGGTACCGCTCAGTCTCAGGAAGCCTACGGCTGCATGCTGCGCAAAGATGACCCGCAGTTCAAAACGCTGGTCGATGAGACGGTCGCCCAGGTTCAGACCTCCGGTGAAGCCGAAAAATGGTTCGATAAGTGGTTTAAAAATCCTATTCCGCCAAAGAACCTGAATATGAACTTTGAACTCTCTGACGAGATGAAAGCGCTGTTCAAATCACCTAACGATAAAGCTCTTAACTAATTAAAAAAACAAAGGGCGGGGAATCCTGCCCTCCCGATTGTTGCTACGGCGCGGACAGACTATACGGCGGCTGGTCGTTCCCCAGCGGCCGCGAATACCGAAACAGGCTGAGCAACAATCTTCGAGGGTAGCGCTGCTACCCTTTTTTTTCCAGGAGTCATTTATGTCAATAGACTGGAACTGGGGGATATTCCTGCAACAGGCCCCGTTCGGCAACACCACCTATTTAGGCTGGCTGTGGAGTGGTTTTCAGATCACCGTCACCCTGTCGGTAACGGCCTGGATTATCGCGTTCTTTGTAGGTTCGCTCTTCGGTATTCTCCGTACGGTCCCGAACCGTCTGCTGTCGACTATCGGCACCTGCTACGTTGAACTTTTTCGTAACGTTCCGCTTATCGTTCAATTTTTCACCTGGTATCTGGTGGTGCCTGAACTGCTGCCGGAAAACATCGGCATGTGGTTTAAGTCCGAGCTGGATCCGAATATTCAGTTTTTCGTTTCTTCGATGCTGTGTCTGGGATTGTTTACCGCCGCGCGCGTCTGCGAGCAGGTTCGTTCCGGTATTCAATCCCTGCCGCGCGGCCAGAAAAACGCCGGGCTGGCGATGGGGCTAACGCTCCCGCAAACCTACCGTTACGTTCTGCTGCCCAACGCCTATCGCGTTATCGTGCCGCCAATGACCTCTGAAATGATGAACCTGGTGAAAAACTCGGCCATCGCCTCCACCATTGGTCTTGCCGATATGGCCGCGCAGGCGGGTAAGCTGCTGGACTACTCGGCCCATGCCTGGGAATCGTTTACCGCTATCACCCTCGCCTACGTGTTTATCAACGCCGTTATTATGCTGATCATGTACGTGGTCGAACGTAAATTCCGCCTGCCGGGCAATATGGGGGGTAAATAATGTACGATTTTGACTGGAGCTCCATTATTCCTTCCATGCCATACCTGCTGGCAGGGCTGGTGATTACCTTAAAAATTACCGTGACCGCGATTGTTGTCGGGATTGTGTGGGGGACGATCCTGGCCGTTATGCGCCTGTCGAGCTTCCTGCCGCTGGCGTGGTTCGCCAAAACCTACGTTAACGTTTTCCGCTCCATTCCGCTGGTGATGGTACTGCTGTGGTTTTATCTGATTGTTCCCGGGTTCCTGCAGAACGTGCTTGGCCTGTCGCCGAAAACCGATATCCGCCTGATTTCAGCGATGATCGCCTTCTCCATGTTTGAAGCGGCCTATTACTCGGAAATTATCCGTGCCGGCATTCAGAGCATCTCGCGCGGCCAGTCCAGCGCCGCGCTGGCGCTGGGCATGACCCACTGGCAATCCATGAAGCTGGTGATTCTGCCGCAGGCCTTCCGCGCCATGGTACCGCTGCTGCTGACTCAGGGCATCGTACTATTTCAGGATACCTCGCTGGTCTATGTCCTGAGCCTGGCCGACTTTTTCCGCACCGCCTCGACTATCGGCGAGCGTGATGGAACCCAGGTAGAGATGATCCTGTTCGCAGGCGCCGTATATTTTGTGTTTAGTCTCAGCGCATCGCTGTTGGTCAGCTGGTTGAAGAAAAGGACTGTGTAATGATTACCCTGAAAAATGTTTCAAAATGGTATGGTCACTTTCAGGTGCTGACCGATTGCTCCACGGAAGTGAAAAAAGGCGAAGTGGTGGTGGTCTGCGGGCCTTCGGGCTCGGGTAAATCAACGCTGATTAAAACCGTAAACGGCCTTGAGCCCATTCAGCAAGGTCAAATCATCGTCGACGGCACCACCGTCAACGATAAAAAGACCAACCTGGCCAAACTGCGCTCGCGCGTCGGGATGGTATTCCAGCACTTTGAGCTGTTCCCTCACTTATCGATTATCGATAACCTCACCCTGGCGCAGGTCAAGGTACTCAATCGCGATAAAGCCGCCTCCCGGGCAAAAGGGCTTAAGCTGCTGGAACGCGTGGGGCTTTCCGCTCATGCCGAAAAATTCCCCGCCCAGCTCTCGGGTGGCCAACAGCAGCGCGTGGCCATCGCCCGCGCGCTGTGTATGGATCCTATCGCCATGCTGTTTGATGAACCCACCTCCGCGCTGGATCCGGAGATGATTAACGAAGTGCTGGACGTCATGGTTGAACTGGCGAACGAAGGGATGACTATGATGGTGGTCACCCATGAAATGGGCTTTGCGCGTAAGGTAGCCAACCGGGTTATCTTTATGGATGAAGGAAAAATTGTCGAAGACGCCGATAAAGAAGCGTTTTTTGCTAACCCGCAATCTGAACGCGCCAAAGACTTCCTCGCCAAAATTCTGCACTAACCTTCCGGCGTGTACGGTACCGTACACGCCTTTATCTCTTCCCGCTCCTGTCTCTCTCCATAGTTATGGCAATAGTTTCGTTGCTCTCAAATACGCGTCATAAATATATCCAGCCTCACGCCAAATAATTCACGACCTGAAACGCTCAATTCAACAAAAATTCACGCTTTACATCGTGGATTACCTAATCTGCCGTAGATAACATGGCGCAGATTTGACAACAGCGCTGAGCACCGGCAGCGTTTTTTTTTGATTTTAGAAAAGTAAGATTCTTAAGATTGAGTACCCGGCTTCGTTAACCATACTCAGTGAACGCTAAACATTCTTGACAAGGCTATAACGGACGAATGAAACAAATGGATATTGCTTCGTGAATAATAAAAGTCTCATAACCGCCCTTTCTCTTTATATTCTGCTAACCGCGTCGACATTGGCGAATGTATCGATTAGTAATACCAATCAGGTGGAACAGGATAAGGCACGTCAAAGCGCATTGGCACCAGCACAGCAGGAATATTCGGCATCAGGTAGAGGATCGCAAAAATATAAACTTGCCTTTCCACTGGAAGCAACCTGTCGATATATCAACCATGTTGAAATTATTTCCGCTGACCACAAGCTGACCCTCGGTCTGTTAGGTAATATCGCTCGCCAGGCTGAAAAAAAGTGTCTGGGTATTGAAGGCATACGTCTACTCACCACAACCTTGCAAAATGAACTTATTGCCCGGGGATATATCACGTCGCTTATTGATGTACCTTCACAGTCCCTGAATGATGGCATTCTGAGCATCACGTTGAGCTATGGCTATATCGGTAATATTAGCTGGGCTTCCGACAATAGCGCGACAACCAGCCTGTGGAATGCCATACCGGCTAAAACAGGAGATATCCTGAAGCTAACCGAACTGGAACAGGGAATGGCTAACTTACAGCGTTTACCCGGCTCATCGGCGCAGATGAAAATCATGCCGGGTAAGAACAATGCGGAAAGCGACATCCAAATATCCCGGCATCTGGCACGAAACTGGCAAGTAGGCGCATGGCTGGATGATGCCGGAAGCCGTAGCAGCGGGCGTTACCAGGCCGGTGGCGCGCTTTATCTTTACGACCTGACGACGCTAAATGACATACTCTATTTATCCATGGGGGGCGATGTCGAGTTTAATCAACATAACGATGGTAATCAGAATAAAAGCCTCTATTATTCTATTCCCTTTGGATTTTGGTCGCTCAATCTTTACGGTTCACAAAGTGAATATCGTCAGCAGTTCAATGGTAGATACTCTACCATTGAATATAAAAGCAAAAATGATTATGCCAGCGCAACCTTAACGCATTTACTTTCGCATACCCGTCAGCAAAAAACGACTGTTGATGCGCGAATATCTAAAAGCACCTCACATTACTATTTTGGCGGTAGTGAATTGAGCGTTATGCGCAAACAGAATCCTGCCTGGGATATTACTGTACATCAACAACGATATTTTACTCATACAATCATAGATGCCAGCCTGGGCGTACAGCGTAGCCTTCCGTGGCTCAGTTCAGTACCAACCCCTGAGGAAAAAGCCGGTCTGTACAGTAAGCTTTCGCGCATTATTCATGCCGACCTTCAAGCCCTAATGAAGTTTGAATTGACGGGAGATAAATTCAGCTATGCCCCACATGTCAATATACAAATCAGTCCCGACATCTTATCCGTAGATAATCAATTTAATATAGGTAATCGCTGGACGGTACGAGGCTTTGACGGTGAAAGAACCCTTTCAGGAAATCAAGGCTGGTACTGGCGCAATGATTTCATCTGGGATATGCCCGCCCCGGAACAACAGCTGTACTTAGGCATAGATGTTGGGCGCATTACAGGAACAGAACAGTACGGAAATGGCAAAGTCATATCTGGCGCCAGTATGGGAGTGCGCGGGAGCGTTATTGCTACTCAATATGATTTTTTCCTGGGAACACCGTTGGTAAAGCCAAACGGTTTTCATACAGACCCTGTGAACCTGGGGTTTTCATTACAATGGAGGTATTAAAGTCAGTTTTTCAACGTATCGGTTAACTTCATTTATTTTTAAAGGACTATATTAAATGTTTAAATTCAAATTATCCTATGTTGTGCTAGCAGCAGCCTTGAGCTCAACCTTCGTTTATGCCGACCCGACAACCTATACTCATTTATCAGGCGTCAAGGTCATCGATATTGAAAAACCCAATGCCGCCGGCGTCTCACATAATATGTATCGTGAGTTTAACGTTGATAGTAAAGGTGTCGTTCTTAACAATAGCACCAGCGATCTCACACACGGGACCTTAGGAAATATTGCTAAAAATAACAATCTGACCAATGGTAGTGCTTCTGTTATTCTTAACGAAGTCACCTCAAATCGTGCCAGCTCACTGAATGGATTTATTGAAGTCGCGGGTCAACGCGCTGATGTTGTTATTGCTAACCCCAATGGCATTTCCTGCTCAGGATGTAGTTTCATTAACACCAATAAGGCGATTTTAACGACCGGAAAGGTGACTTTTTCTGATACTGGCGCGATCGCCAGCTATGACGTAACCGGTGGCAAGTTGTCCATCGACAAAAAAGGAATGGATGCGAGCAATAGCTATGCTGTACTGCTCGCCGATGCGATAGCCATTAACGGTGCGGTTAATGCAAAGAACGCAATAGTGGGTGCAGGAAACTTCACGTTTGATAACGGCTCAGGCGCGATAACCTCAGCGGGTAAATCAGCAACGGCGCTGCAGTATCTTTACCCTGAATATAGTATCGACATTAGTAATCTTGGTGGCATCAAAGCCAATAGTATTACTATGGTTGGCAATAATTTAGGTTTTGGCGTTCGAAATAAAGGCGCTATTGTTGCTAACACCAGCCTCTCTTTGACCAGCTTTGGCTCACTCACCAACGAAGGCTCTATCGCCAGCAATGGTATGATGACTCAGGTAGTCTCTGCAGGCAATTTTAAAAATACGGGAAATATATCCTCGAATAATATCACCCTACTGAACAGCCTCAGTTCGATAAGCAATAGTGGAACCATTTCCAGCACAGGAAATTTATTAGTCAACGCATCCGGAAATATCGAAAATACGGGTAAATTCAAAGCATCCACCACATTGAACGTAATGACTAACGGTAACCTGAAAACAACGTATGGTTCCAGTTTACTTTCAGATAATCAGCTGATAGTCACCGCTGCCGGTAATATTGACAACGGAGGTTCAACCAGAAGTAAAAACACAACGGTGACCTTTGGGGGGGATTCGCTTAAAGTCACTGGCAATATTTTTGGCTACGATACTCTGCTGGTTCAGGCGCAAAAAAATGAACAGATGACGTCCGGGGAGATTAGCAACTTTGGTACTACCTCCGGCGGCAACGTGACCATAAAAACCAATGGTACTCTGGCATTAAAAAAAGGGAGTTTTATGGAAGCTGCTGATACGCTGACAACAAAAAGCTACCTGCTTAATAATGAAGGCTACATCGGGGCGAATACAATAGCTATTGATAACTATGTCACCCACAACTATGGGGCTATTGTTGGTCAGTATAATGTTGGCGTTAAAACCTATCACGAGCTTTATAATGAAGGTGAAATTTCAAGCTCATCAAATATGACGCTGGATACCCAAAATTACGGTGATATCACAAACCGTTCTCTTATCAGGGCTGACGGCACTTTAACCATGACGGCAAAAAAAGTGGTTAACGGAGGGTATCGCTGCGGTTTCCTTAATCTGGCAACCTGTGGCAAAGGCACGATTTCCACTAATAATCTGGTTTTAAATTCATCACATAAATACGCCAGTGAAATGGGGGGCACTCAGCAGTTTAAGAGCGCGACCATTAACACTATCAATTAACATGACGTTATCATCGAAGATGCGCTTCTCTTTTTAATAAAGACCTTATGCTGGTGCTTCGGCACCAGCATTTTTATGCATACTGATGAAGGGTTAGCCTGCCCTTTAAAAAGGAAGGCCAATATATCAACGCGCTTTATATTGGCTCTCGGGCTGGCTTAACGCCTGTGTAAAAGGCTCCGCAGATATCTACCGCGTATTTACGGCTCGAATGGCCGGCGCTGGAACTGATCGTGCCCGCATTTTGGACAACGCGGTAGCACATCCGGCGTATAAACCGGCAGATGGTAATGGCACTTCTCACACACCAGATTGCCGAGCCCCACGACTTCGCCGCTGTGATAGACGCCGTGGTGGCTGAGATCCTGGAACACCTCGCGCCACTCAAGCTGAGTTTTATCGGTAATATCCGCCAGCTCCTGCCACAGGCTCTCTTTGATCACCCGCATAAAGACGCTATCAGTCAGCTCATCCTGGCTCTCTTCATAACTGAGCGCGAACTCTTCCAGGTCGCGTCTGACTGCGCGGATCACATTCTCGATTTCGCTCTGCGTTAACTCGCCGGACTGGCTAATCTTGACCCTGGCCTGCTCCACCAGCGCATCAATATCGCGTTCTCCATTGCGTAACCGCTCGCTGAGCGTCGACACCAGCTCTCGGTAGAATTGAGCAACCTTGTTCATCTTTTCGCCTCCGGTGTGGTTAACTTCTTCTTATGATAGACGTTATCTGCGGATTGCTCTGCCAGCCAACCCACAGAGTCACGAAATATTCTCCACCGCTTTCATCTCTGTAAGTGTGTGAAAGGCTGTTTTGACGTTGGCGTTTGGGCTATGCTATGCCGATCTGAAATAACACATCCATTGGCTACATTTTGTAGCTGTATTGAAAACAGGACCACTGGCTGCCATGCAAGAGCAATACCGCCCGGAAGAGATAGAATCAAAAGTCCAGCAACACTGGGACGAGAAGCGTACCTTTGAAGTTACCGAAGACGAGAGCAAAGAGAAGTATTACTGCCTGTCGATGCTTCCCTATCCTTCTGGTCGACTACACATGGGCCACGTGCGCAACTATACCATCGGCGACGTGATTTCCCGTTACCAGCGTATGTTGGGCAAAAATGTCCTGCAGCCTATCGGCTGGGATGCGTTTGGTCTGCCTGCGGAAGGCGCCGCGGTGAAAAACAACACCGCTCCGGCCCCGTGGACCTACGACAATATCGCCTACATGAAAAACCAGCTGAAAAAGCTGGGCTTCGGCTATGACTGGAGCCGTGAAGTGGCAACCTGCACCCCGGAATACTACCGCTGGGAGCAGAAGTTCTTCACCGAGCTGTATAAAAAGGGGCTGGTCTATAAAAAAACCTCCGCGGTAAACTGGTGCCCGAACGATCAGACCGTTCTGGCGAATGAACAGGTTATCGACGGCTGCTGCTGGCGCTGCGACACGAAAGTTGAGCGTAAAGAGATCCCGCAGTGGTTTATCAAAATCACCGCCTACGCTGACGAGCTGCTGAACGATCTGGATAACCTGGATCACTGGCCAGATACCGTTAAAACCATGCAGCGCAACTGGATTGGCCGCTCCGAAGGCGTCGAAATCTCCTTCGACGTTAACGACTACGCCGACAAGCTGACCGTTTATACTACCCGCCCGGACACCTTTATGGGCTGTACCTACCTGGCCGTCGCTGCGGGTCACCCGCTGGCGCAGCAGGCAGCAGCCAATAACCCCGCGCTGGCGACGTTTATCGACGAATGCCGTAATACCAAAGTTGCCGAAGCCGAAATGGCAACCATGGAGAAAAAAGGCGTCGATACCGGCTATAAAGCGATTCACCCGCTGACCGGCGAAGCGATCCCGGTATGGGCGGCAAACTTTGTGCTGATGGAGTACGGCACCGGCGCGGTGATGGCCGTTCCGGGTCACGATCAGCGCGACTACGAGTTTGCCAGCAAGTACGGTCTCAACATCAAGCCGGTCATCCTGGCCGCTGATGGCTCCGAACCCGATCTCTCCGAACAGGCACTGACCGAAAAAGGCGTGCTGTTCAACTCCGGCGAATTCGACGGTCTGGATCACGAAGCTGGCTTTAATGCCATCGCGGATAAGCTCGCGTCTCTTGGCGTCGGCGAACGTAAAGTGAACTACCGTCTGCGCGACTGGGGCGTTTCCCGTCAGCGCTACTGGGGTGCGCCGATCCCAATGGTGACCCTTGAAGACGGTACCGTGATGCCGACGCCGGAAGATCAGCTGCCGGTTATTCTGCCGGAAGACGTCGTGATGGACGGCATCACCAGCCCAATCAAAGCCGATCCTGAGTGGGCGAAAACCACCGTTAACGGCCAGCCGGCGCTGCGCGAAACCGATACGTTTGACACCTTTATGGAGTCCTCCTGGTACTACGCGCGCTACACCTGCCCGCAGTACGACCAGGGTATGCTCGACCCGGAAGCGGCCAACTACTGGCTGCCGGTCGATATCTATATCGGCGGCATCGAACACGCCATTATGCACCTGCTCTATTTCCGCTTCTTCCACAAGCTGATGCGCGACGCGGGCATGGTGAACTCTGACGAACCGGCTAAACAGCTGCTTTGCCAGGGCATGGTGCTGGCAGATGCCTTCTACTATGTTGGCGAAAACGGCGAGCGTAACTGGGTCTCTCCGAAAGAGGCAACCACCGAGCGCGACGAGAAAGGGCGTATCGTTAAAGCCTTCGATCCGCAGGGTCGCGAGCTGGTCTATACCGGCATGAGCAAGATGTCCAAGTCGAAAAACAACGGCATCGACCCGCAGGAGATGGTGGAACGCTACGGCGCGGACACCGTGCGCCTGTTTATGATGTTCGCTTCTCCGGCCGACATGACGCTGGAGTGGCAGGAATCCGGCGTGGAAGGTGCGAACCGCTTCCTGAAACGCGTCTGGAAACTGGTTTACGAACACACCACCCTGGGTGAAGCCCCTGCGCTGGACGTTGCCAGCCTCAGCGAAGATCAAAAAGCGCTGCGTCGCGACGTGCACAAAACCATCGCGAAAGTGACCGATGACATCGGCCGTCGTCAGACCTTCAACACCGCGATTGCGGCGATTATGGAGCTGATGAACAAGCTGGCGAAAGCGCCGCAGGAAAACGATCAGGATCGCGCGCTGATGCGTGAGGCCTTGCTGGCCGTGGTTCGCATGCTCAACCCGTTCACCCCGCACGCCAGCTTTACCCTGTGGCAGGAGCTGGGCGGCGAAGGCGATATTGACAACACGCCGTGGCCGGTCGCTGATGAAAGCGCAATGGTTGAAGACACGACTCTGGTCGTGGTCCAGGTAAATGGTAAAGTTCGTGGTAAAATTACCGTTGCGGTGGATGCAACTGAAGAGCAGGTTCGTGAGCGCGCGGGTCAGGAGCATCTGGTCGCGAAATATCTCGACGGTGTGACCGTACGTAAAGTGATCTACGTTCCGGGTAAACTGCTCAATCTGGTCGTTGGCTAAGCGCAGGAGGAAGCGTGCGATATCTGGCAACATTGTTGTTATCTTTGGCGGTGTTAATCACCGCCGGTTGCGGCTGGCACCTGCGTAGCACTACGCAGGTTCCGACCGCAATGAAAACCATGATCTTCCAGTCGGGCGATCCCAATGGACCATTAAGTCGTGCTGTCCGTAATCAGCTGCGTCTGAACGGCGTTGAACTGGTCGATAGCAGTACCCTGCGCAAGGATATTCCTTCCCTGCGTCTGGAGACATCGTCCATTCAGAAAGATACAGCATCTATTTTCCAGGACGGCCGTACTGCGGAATATCAGATGGTGATGACGGTAAATGCCAGCGTCCTGATCCCAGGCCATGATATCTATCCCATCACGACCAAAGTCTACCGCTCGTTCTTCGATAACCCGCAGGCGGCGTTAGCGAAAGATGCCGAGCAGGACATGATCGTTCAGGAAATGTACGACAAAGCCGCGGAGCAGCTGATCCGTAAGCTGCCGAGCGTACACGTTGCGGATGTCGAAGCCACCAAAGAGGATGAGAAGCCGGTCACGACGACCCCAGCCGCTTCAACCTCCGGCAATCGCGTCTCCACCACGCTGGGTAACTGATGATTCGGTTGTACCCGGAACAGCTCCGCGCGCAGCTCACTGAAGGGCTGCGCGCGGCCTATCTGCTGCTTGGCAACGATCCGCTGCTGTTGCAGGAAAGCCAGGACGCCATCCGCGAAGCCGCGGCCGCCCAGGGCTTTATCGAACATCACACCGCCACCGTTGATGCCAGTACCGACTGGCCTGCCCTGTTCTCGTTAAGTCAGGCCATGAGCCTGTTTTCCAGCCGCCAGACGCTGCTGCTCATCCTGCCCGATAATGGCCCTAATGCGGCAATTAACGAACAGCTCGCGACGCTTGTCGGCATGCTGCATGACGATTTATTGCTCATCGTTCGCGGTAATAAGCTGACGAAAGCGCAGGAGAACGCCGCGTGGATGACGGCGCTGACCAGCCGGGCGGTGCAGGTAAGCTGCCAGACGCCGGAATATGCCCAGCTGCCGCGCTGGCTCGCCACGCGCGCGAAGCAGAATAATCTGCAGCTTGATGACGCGGCCAGTCAGCTGCTGTGCTACTGCTATGAAGGTAATCTGCTGGCGCTGGCGCAGGCTCTGGAGCGTCTGTCGCTGCTGTGGCCGGACGGTAAACTGACGCTGCCGCGGGTTGAGCAGGCGGTGAATGATGCCGCGCATTTCACCCCCTATCACTGGGTTGATGCGCTGCTGGCCGGGAAAAGTAAGCGCGTACTCCACGTTCTGCAACAGCTGCGTCTGGAAGGCAGCGAGCCCGCCATCCTGCTGCGCACCCTACAGCGCGAGCTGCTGCTGCTGGTCAACCTGAAGCGGCAGTCGGCCCATACGCCGCTGCGTTCGCTGTTTGACAAACATCGCGTGTGGCAGAACCGCCGCCAGCTGGTTAGCGATGCGCTGGCCCGCCTCAGCGCCGACCAGCTGCGCCAGGCCGTCACGTTGCTGACCCGTGCCGAACTCACCTTCAAGCAGGATTACGGGCACTCCGTATGGCCCGAGCTGGAAAGTCTCTCTTTATTGCTCTGCCATAAAGCGCTGGCAGACGTTTTTATTGATGGTTGATATGACTCAGTTACTGGCAATGTACGGCGGCACCTTCGATCCGGTGCATTATGGTCACCTTAAACCGGTGGAAATTCTGGCCAACCAGATTGGCCTTAATCAAGTCACCATCGTGCCCAACAACGTGCCGCCGCACCGCCCGCAGCCCGAAGCCACCAGCGACCAACGCAGGCATATGCTGGAGCTGGCCATCGCGGATAAGCCGCTGTTTATTCTCGACGATCGCGAACTCAAGCGCGACACGCCGTCATACTCCGCGCAAACCCTGCGCGAGTGGCGCCAGGAGCAAGGGCCAAAACGGTCGCTGGCGTTTATTATTGGCCAGGATTCGCTGCTCACCTTTACCACCTGGCACGACTATGAAAGCATTCTTGATAACGTGCATCTGATCGTTTGCCGGCGCCCGGGCTATCCGCTGACCATGGCGTGCGAGCAGGATCAGCAGTGGCTGGACAAACATCTCACTCATGACGTCGAGCGGATGCATAGCAGCCCGGCGGGGGTTATCTACCTGGCCGAAACGCCGTGGTTTGATATCTCAGCCACCCTGATTCGCCAGCGTCTTGAATCCGGCGAATCCTGCGCGGACATGCTGCCGGAAAGCGTACTCGACTATATCCATGAGCAGAAGCTCTACTGCTAGCCTTGCCACAAGGAGAGTCTCATAGACTCCTTTCGAGAGGGTCATCATGAAGTTATGGTTAGTTCGTCATGGCGAAACCGAGGCCAACGTCGCGGGCCTCTATAGCGGGCACGCGCCCACTGCGTTAACCGAACGAGGAATCAGACAAGCGCAAACGCTGGGAAAGCGGCTGCTTGCCGTCCCGTTTCAGCGCGCGTTTTGCAGTGAGCTTGAGCGCACCCAGCGCACGGCCAGCCTCCTGCTGGGCGACCGTAACGTCCCCCGCCAGTCCTTCGCCGCGCTCAATGAAATGTTCTTCGGCGACTGGGAAATGCGCCACCACCGCGATTTACAGCAGGAGGATGCCGAAAACTACGCCGCATGGTGCGCCGACTGGCAGCACGCGGCGCCCACCAACGGGGAGGGCTTCCAGGCGTTTGCCGAACGCGTCCGCGGCTTTACCGTCACCCTCTCTCAGTTTCGGGAACTTGACCATCTGCTTATCGTCGGCCATCAGGGCGTGCTTAGCCTCTTAGTCGCGCAACTTCTGAATATGCCGGATTCGGCGATGTGGCACTTCCCCATCGAGCATGGCGCGTGGAGCCTTGTCGATCTCCAGCCTGATTTCACCACGCTGCGCGTACTAAATAGCCGGGCCGTTTGGCTGGCGGAAGAAGAATTGCGCGCAGACCATTGACAGTGCAAAGCAGGCTGTTATTCTCCGCAGCCAGGCTGCATCCGCCATTTGAACTTTGCAGAAATTGTTTTACAAAAATGGCGATGCAATCATCGGCGATGGATGGGATGATAGCCGCCTTCACCGCCCGTTTATCGACATTTATCCCGACTTTGCCAACAGTTCGGGTATACTGTCAGGCTGTTTATTGTTATCACTCTTCACACACCCAGGGGGAACTCTTGCAGGGTAAAGCACTCCAGGATTTTGTTATCGACAAAATTGATGACCTGAAAGGTCAGGACATCGTAGCCATTGACGTTCATGGCAAATCCAGCATTACAGATTGCATGGTTATCTGCACAGGCACTTCCACGCGCCATGTTATGTCCATTGCCGACCACGTTGTGCAGGAGTCTCGCGCCGCCGGGATGCTGCCGCTGGGCGTTGAAGGCGAAGCCGCCGCGGACTGGATCGTGGTCGATCTCGGCGACGTTATGGTTCACGTTATGCAGGAAGAGAGCCGTCGTCTGTACGAGCTGGAAAAACTCTGGAGTTAGCGCGTGAAGCTGCACCTGGTAGCCGTTGGCACCAAAATGCCGGACTGGGTTCAGACCGGCTTTAGCGAATATCTGCGCCGTTTTCCAAAGGATATGCCGTTCGAACTGGTGGAAATTCCCGCCGGTAAACGCGGCAAAAACGCCGACATCAAGCGCATTCTCGAAAAAGAAGGTGAAATGATGCTGGCGGCTGCAGGCAAAAACCGCATCGTCACCCTGGATATTCCGGGGAAACCTTGGGATACGCCGCAGCTGGCGCGCGAACTGGAACGCTGGAAACAGGATGGCCGCGACGTTAGCCTGCTTATCGGCGGCCCGGAAGGCCTTTCACCCGCCTGCAAAGCGGCGGCGGAACAAAGTTGGTCGCTCTCAACGCTCACCCTACCTCACCCGCTGGTTCGCGTACTGGTGGCCGAGAGTCTGTATCGGGCGTGGAGCATTACCACCAACCACCCTTACCACCGTGAGTAATGATGACCAGGGTAGACTAAGCAGCGAATGAAATTACAGAATTCTTTCCGCGACTATACGGCTGAATCCTCGCTGTTCGTGCGCCGGGCGCTGGTCGCTTTTTTGGGGATTTTGCTGCTTACCGGCGTACTGATCGCCAACCTTTATAACGTGCAAATTGTGCGTTACACCGACTATCAAACGCGTTCAAACGAAAACCGCATCAAGCTGGTCCCGATTCCGCCGAGCCGCGGCATTATCTACGATCGCAACGGCACGCCGCTGGCGCTCAACCGTACGATTTACCAGCTGGAGATGATGCCGGAGAAGGTCGACAACGTTCAGCAAACGCTGGATGCGCTGCGTGATGTTATCGACCTCACCGATGACGATGTGGCGAACTTTAAAAAGGAGCGCGCCCGCTCGCACCGCTTTACCTCTATTCCGGTGAAAGTTAACCTCAGCGAAGTGCAGGTCGCCCGTTTCGCGGTGAACCAGTACCGTTTTCCCGGCGTGGAAGTCAAAGGCTATAAGCGCCGCTACTATCCCTATAACTCCGCCCTGACCCACGTTATCGGCTACGTCTCTAAAATTAACGATAAAGACGTCGATCGCCTGGATAAAGAAGGGAAGCTGGCTAACTACGCCTCCACGCACGATATCGGCAAGCTGGGCATCGAGCGCTATTACGAAGATGTCCTGCACGGGCAAACCGGCTATGAAGAGGTTGAAGTGAACAACCGCGGCCGCGTGATTCGCCAGCTGAAAGAGGTCCCGCCGCAGGCCGGGCGCGATATCTATTTAACGCTCGACCTGAAGCTACAGCAGTATATTGAAACGCTGCTGGCCGGCAGCCGCGCGGCGGTCGTGGTCACCGACCCGCGCACCGGCGCAATCCTCGCGCTGGTCTCGACGCCAAGCTACGATCCCAACCTGTTCGTTGACGGTATTTCCAGCAAAGACTACTCCGGACTCCTCAACGATCCCAATACGCCGCTGGTTAACCGCGCGACTCAGGGCGTTTACCCACCGGCGTCGACGGTTAAGCCATACGTGGCCGTCTCGGCGCTCAGCGCCGGGGTTATTACCCGCAACACCAGCCTGTTTGACCCCGGCTGGTGGCAGCTTCCCGGCTCGGATAAACGCTACCGCGACTGGAAAAAGTGGGGCCACGGCCATCTGAACGTCACCAAAGCGCTGGAGGAGTCGGCCGACACCTACTTCTACCAGGTCGCCTACGACATGGGCATCGATCGCCTGTCGGAGTGGATGGGCAAATTTGGCTATGGCCACTATACCGGCGTTGACCTGGCGGAAGAGCGCTCCGGCAATATGCCGACCCGCGAATGGAAGCTCAAGCGCTTCAAGAAACCGTGGTACCAGGGCGATACTATCCCGGTCGGCATCGGACAGGGCTACTGGACGGCGACGCCTATCCAGATGAACAAGGCGCTGATGATCCTGATTAACGACGGCGTGGTTAAAGTACCGCACCTGCTGCAGAGCACGGTGGAGGACGGCAAACCGGTGCCGTGGGTTCAGCCGCATGAACCGCCGGTCGGCGATATTCACTCCGGTTTTTGGGAAATCGCCAAAGACGGGATGTTTGGCGTAGCCAACCGCGGCAACGGTACCGCGCATAAATACTTCGCCAGCGCGCCGTATAAAATTGCGGCCAAGTCGGGTACCGCTCAGGTCTTCGGCCTGAAAGCCAATGAAACCTATAACGCGCACAGAATCGCTGAACGCCTGCGTGACCATAAACTGATGACGGCGTTTGCCCCTTACAACAACCCCCAGGTTGCCGTGGCGATTATTCTTGAGAACGGCGGCGCAGGTCCGGCAGTCGGTACCATTATGCGTCAGATTCTCGATCATATAATGCTGGGTGATAACAACACCAATCTGCCGAGTGAAAACCCGGCGGTAACGGCTGGGGAGGATCAATAATGACTGATAATCCAAATAAAAAATCGCTATGGGATAAAATCCACCTCGACCCCACTATGCTGCTTATCCTGCTGGCGCTGCTGACCTACAGCGCGCTGGTGATCTGGAGCGCCAGCGGTCAGGACATGGGCATGATGGAGCGCAAAATCGGCCAGATCGCCATGGGGATTGTTATCATGATCGTCATGGCGCAAATCCCGCCGCGGGTCTATGAAGGCTGGGCGCCCTATCTCTATATCTTTTGTATTATCCTGCTGGTGGCGGTTGACGCCTTCGGCGCCATCTCCAAAGGGGCGCAGCGCTGGCTGGATCTCGGCATCGTCCGTTTCCAGCCGTCGGAAATCGCCAAAATAGCCGTACCGCTGATGGTGGCGCGCTTTATCAACCGCGACGTTTGCCCGCCATCGCTGAAAAATACCGCTATCGCGCTGGTGCTGATTTTCCTGCCTACGCTGCTGGTCGCCGCGCAGCCTGACCTCGGGACCTCGATTCTGGTCGCCCTGTCCGGTCTGTTTGTCCTCTTTCTGTCTGGCCTGAGCTGGCGTCTGATTGGTATTGCCGTGGTGCTGGTCGCCGCCTTTATTCCCATCCTCTGGTTCTTCCTGATGCATGATTATCAGCGCCAGCGCGTAATGATGCTGCTCGACCCGGAAACCGATCCGCTCGGCGCGGGTTACCACATTATTCAGTCAAAAATCGCCATCGGCTCCGGCGGACTGCGCGGAAAAGGCTGGCTACACGGAACCCAGTCGCAGCTGGAGTTTCTGCCTGAGCGCCATACCGACTTTATCTTTGCCGTCCTGGCGGAAGAGCTGGGGCTGATCGGCGTACTGATTCTGCTGGCGCTCTATATTCTGCTGATTATGCGCGGGTTGTGGATTGCCGCCCAGGCGCAAACCACCTTTGGCCGGGTGATGGCCGGTGGTTTAATGTTGATTTTATTCGTTTATGTATTCGTAAATATTGGTATGGTAAGTGGTATTTTACCGGTGGTGGGGGTACCTTTGCCGCTGGTCAGCTACGGGGGCTCTGCCCTAATCGTATTGATGGCCGGGTTTGGTATCGTCATGTCGATCCATACTCACAGAAAAATGTTGTCGAAAAGCGTGTAAGGGGTTCGCGATGCGTAAGCAATGGCTGGGGATCTGCATAGCAGCAGGGCTGCTGGCGGCATGTTCGAGTGAAGACGTTCAACAGAAAACGGTCAGCACTCCACAGCCGGCCGTTTGCAATGGCCCAACGGTGGAGATTAGCGGCGCCGATCCGCAGTACGAAACGCCTAATGCCACGGCGAATCAGGATTATGAACGCGACGGCAAAAGCTACAAAATCGTCCAGGATCCGTCTAACTTCACCCAGGCAGGCTTCGCAGCCATCTACGATGCCGAGCCTAACAGCAATCTGACCGCATCGGGAGAAGCGTTCGATCCCACGCAGCTTACCGCGGCCCATCCTACGCTGCCGATCCCAAGCTACGCGCGGATCACCAACCTGGCGAACGGCCGCATGATCGTCGTGCGCATTAACGATCGCGGGCCTTACGGTAACGATCGCGTGATTTCACTGTCCCGCGCCTCAGCCGATCGTCTGAATACCTCGAACAATACCAAAGTGCGCATCGACCCGATCGTCGTCGCACCGGACGGCTCGCTTTCCGGTCCGGGTATGGCCTGTACCACCGTGGCCAAACAGACCTACGCGCTGCCCGCCCGCCCGAATCTTGACGGCGACAGCAGCGCGGCAATGAGTCAACCCGCGCAAACTGACGTGCACGCCATCAGTAATTCAACGCTGAAGCCGGAAGACACCACCGGCGCGCCGGTCAACAGCGGCGGTTTCCTCGGCGCCCCGACGCCGCTGAATAACGGCGTGCTGGAAGGCAGCGAGCCTGTCGTTCAAAGCGCGCCAGTTACCGCCCCGGGTTCAGTACAAGGCAGCGTTGCGCCCGCCGTGACCGCCACCGCTGCCGTAGCGCCTGCCGCAGCGGCCAGCGCCAGCGGCGATTTCGTCGTACAGGTCGGCGCCGTCAGCGACCAGGCCCGCGCGCAGCAGTACCAGCAGCGTCTGAGTCAGCAATTTTCCGTCCCGGGCCGCGTCACGCAAAACGGCGC
Source organism: Klebsiella sp. ME-303 (assembly GCF_007910085.1). Taxonomy (NCBI): domain Bacteria; kingdom Pseudomonadati; phylum Pseudomonadota; class Gammaproteobacteria; order Enterobacterales; family Enterobacteriaceae; genus Klebsiella; species Klebsiella sp. ME-303. Next base: position 29,131 of record NZ_VOJB01000062.1, read on the forward strand.
GGTATGGCGTATTCAGCTCGGCCCATTCAGCAGCAAAGCGCAGGCCAGCACGATTCAACAGCGTCTGCAAAGCGAAGCTCAGCTGCAGTCATTTATTACTCGCGCCAACTAAAGGCATCGCACCCGCCTCCCCTGCTTGTTGCGCATGACAAAGTCATTAACAAAGTCGTGCGCAATGTCGGATGCTGGTTCGTAGTGCGTTTGTTATAGTAAGGCACTTTTTTTAACTCCATCACGGATGCCGTTGTTCAGACCATGAAGACCTCTTTTACCGCTCGCTTACTCGTTACGGCGCTCTCCGTGGCAGCGCTGTCCTCCGCTGCCCGCGCCGATGACCTGAATATCAAAACGATGATCCCAGGCGCCCCGCAGATTGACGCCGAATCCTGGATTCTTATCGATTACAACTCAGGCAAAGTCCTGGCAGAAAACAACGCCGACTCCCGCCGCGATCCGGCGAGCCTGACCAAAATGATGACCAGCTACGTGATTGGTCAGGCCATGAAAGCGGGCAAGTTTAAAGAGTCCGATCTGGTCACCGTGGGTAACGACGCGTGGGCGACCGGCAACCCGGTCTTTAAAGGCTCCTCGCTGATGTTCCTTAAACCGGGTATGCAAGTGCCGGTTTCGCAGCTGATCCGCGGCATCAACCTGCAGTCCGGCAACGACGCCTGCGTGGCGATGGCCGACTACGTCGCCGGCAGCCAGGATGCCTTCGTCAGCCTGATGAACAACTACGTTAACGCCCTTGGCCTGAAAAACACCCACTTCCAGACCGTACACGGCCTGGATGCCGATGGTCAGTTCAGCTCCGCGCGCGACATGGCGCTTATCGGCCAGGCGCTGATCCGCGATGTCCCGAATGAATACACCATCTATAAAGAAAAAGAGTTTACCTTCAACGGTATTCGTCAGCTCAACCGCAACGGGCTGCTGTGGGATAACAGCCTGAACGTCGACGGGATTAAAACCGGCCATACTGACAAAGCGGGCTATAACCTCGTGGCCTCGGCAACCGAAGGCCAGATGCGCCTGATCTCCGCCGTGATGGGCGGCCGCACCTACAAAGGCCGCGAGTCTGAAAGCAAAAAGCTGCTGACCTGGGGCTTCCGCTTCTTTGAAACCGTTAATCCGATTAAAGCCGGTAAAGAGTTCGCTTCTGAGCCTGCCTGGTTTGGCGATACCGATCGCGCCTCGCTCGGCGTGGATAAAGACGTTTATCTGACTATCCCGCGCGGTCGCATGAAAGATCTGAAAGCCAGCTACGTGCTGAATAACGCTGAGCTGCACGCGCCGCTGCAGAAAAATCAGGTGGTAGGCACCATTAACTTCCAGCTGGATGGCAAAACGATCGATCAGCGCCCGCTGGTCGTACTGCAGGAAATCCCGGAAGGCAATTTCTTCGGTAAAATCATTGATTACATTAAATTAATGTTCCATCACTGGTTTGGTTAAAAATCGACCACTTGAAAGTGTGATTTAGATCCCCATATACTAGTTATCCTGATAACTCCCACACGTCGTGGGAGTTATTATTTTTTGTTGTAACACCGGAGCTGACATGAAAACCAAACTTAACGAACTGCTTGAATTCCCTACTCCATTTACTTACAAAGTAATGGGACAGGCGTTGCCGGAGCTGGTTGACCAGGTGGTTGAAGTGGTACAGCGCCATGCACCAGGTGATTACTCTCCGACGGTAAAACCCAGCAGCAAAGGCAACTACCACTCTGTGTCTATCACCATCAATGCAACCCATATTGAGCAGGTAGAAACCCTCTACGAAGAGCTGGGCAATATTGAAATCGTACGAATGGTGCTGTAAATCTCTTCCCCTGACCCGGCCTCCACGCCGGGTCATTCTCGCTTTCTCGCTGTGATATACTTCCCCACTCAAATCATTCTCTCTCTGCGGAGACGTTGTTTTGCAGCACAATAAAATCCTCATCCGCCAGCTCGGCCTGCAACCTTACGAACCTGTCTCGCAGGCAATGCATGAATTTACCGACACCCGCGACGATGCCACGCTGGATGAAATCTGGCTGGTAGAGCATTACCCGGTGTTCACACAGGGTCAGGCCGGAAAGGCCGAACATGTTCTGGTTCCCGGCGAGATCCCGGTGATTCAGAGCGATCGCGGCGGACAGGTCACCTATCATGGTCCCGGACAGCAGGTGATGTACGTTCTGCTGAACCTGAAACGGCGCAAGCTGGGCGTACGCGAGCTGGTCACGCTGTTAGAGCAAACCGTCGTGAACACCCTGGCGGAGTACGGTATTGAATCGCACCCGCGAGCAGACGCCCCCGGCGTCTACGTGGGCGATCGAAAAATCTGCTCCCTGGGTTTGCGCATCCGCAAAGGTTGCTCATTCCACGGCCTGGCGCTGAATATCAACATGGATCTGTCACCATTCCTGAGGATTAACCCCTGCGGTTATGCCGGAATGGAGATGACCCAAATGCGCCAGTGGTTGCCCGATGCCCGTACGGAGACCGTGTCTCCACGCCTGGCCGCCAATCTGCTGGCGTTGCTCAACGATCCACCTGCGGAATATCTTCAAGGCCGCTAGCCATCGCGTCCCGCTACCGCGGGACGTCACATTTATCCCTCAGGCGCGATTAAGCCTTTATTTTTGCAATCAATTATCACTAATAAAATAATTGTGAACGCTATAATGGTGCTAATCATCACTAGCGGAAATACAGAGTGGAAGAAAATAACGCTCAGAGCGTACCAACCGAACGAGTTGACGATCGCTACGATCGTCAGATGTTTCGCATTTTGCGCAACATAGACCTTAATTTACTTACTATTTTTGAAGCGGTTTACGTCCATAACGGTATCGTCAACGCGGCAAAAATACTGAATATCACGCCGTCGGCGATTAGTCAGTCCCTGAACAAACTGCGCGCCCTCTTCCCTGACCCGCTCTTTATTCGCAAGGGCCAGGGCGTGACGCCAACGGCCTACGCCACGCATCTGCATAAGCATATCAGCCAGGGGATGGAGGCGTTTCTCAACGCCCTGGATTTAACCGGCAATACGCAGCGGGAACGGGTAATAACCGTTGCCACCTCCCCGGCTATCGGCGCGTTGATCATGCCGGTTATCACCAAAAAGCTGCGGAGCGTCTTTCCCCAGATTTTGCTGCACAACGTCGCCATTACCGACGCGGCCAGCCAGTTAAACCAGCGTCAGGTTGACCTGCTGGTCGACAGCTTCCCCCACAGCGGGCAGGCGATTACGCACCATGTGCTATTTCAGGATAGCGTACATATCTTCTGCCGGGCAGGGCATCCGGCCCTCGCGCTCCCCGCAAACTCAGCAAACCTGAGCCAATATGAATTCGCTCTCCTGCAGCCCGAAGGCCAGCGCTATACGACAATCCTGCGTCACCTGGAGGAGCATCTCGGCGAACGCCGCTATGGTTTCAGCAGCTACAATCTGTTAACTCAAGCAGCCCTGGTCAACGACAGCGATATGCTGGGGCTAATCACTTCCGGAATGTTTTCCCTGGTCGAGAAGATTTGGCCCTTAAAAATGCTCGATTTCCCGCCGCTGCGGGAAGAAAAAATTGATATTGCGCTGCACTATAACAAGCTCAGCGCGCAGGAGCCCTTGCTGAAAGAGATCGTAGAGACGATTCGTCAGGCTTTTTAGCCGATAAGGCACGAGAGGGAAAAGCATAAAACAACAACTATTTTACAATTTGCCCGGCCAGCAGGCTGCTTTATGCCCCGTATCAATGATATACTGCCTGCGTTTAATTCAAAAATAGTTGATAAATGCAACATTTACTTGAATTGATTCGCTTTCCTTCGTCACTCGCAACTGGAACACGCACGCTATGAGTAAACCCATTGTGATGGAACGCGGTGTAAAATACCGCGATGCCGATAAAATGGCCCTTATCCCGGTGAAAAACGTGGCAACTGAGCGTGAAGCTCTGCTCAGAAAACCGGAATGGATGAAAATCAAACTTCCGGCTGACTCGTCCCGTATCCAGGGGATCAAGGCAGCGATGCGTAAGAACGGCCTGCACTCCGTGTGCGAAGAAGCCTCTTGCCCTAACCTCGCGGAATGTTTTAACCACGGAACGGCAACCTTTATGATCCTGGGCGCCATCTGTACCCGTCGTTGCCCGTTCTGCGATGTTGCCCACGGTCGCCCGGTGACGCCGGACGCCAATGAACCGCAAAAGCTGGCGCAAACCATCGCCGATATGGCGCTGCGCTATGTGGTGGTGACTTCCGTGGATCGCGACGATCTGCGCGATGGCGGCGCTCAGCACTTTGCCGACTGCATCAGCGCGATTCGCGAAAAAAGCCCGACGATTAAAATTGAAACCCTGGTGCCGGACTTCCGCGGCCGTATGGATCGTGCGCTGGAAATCCTTCAGGCGACGCCGCCGGACGTGTTTAACCATAACCTGGAAAACGTGCCGCGCCTGTATCGCCAGGTCCGCCCGGGAGCCGACTACAACTGGTCCCTGAAGCTGCTGGAACGCTTTAAAGAAGCACACCCGGAGATCCCGACGAAATCGGGCCTGATGGTGGGGTTAGGCGAAACCAATGCTGAAATCGTAGAAGTGATGCGCGATCTGCGCCGCCACGGCGTCACCATGCTGACGTTAGGCCAGTATTTACAGCCGAGCCGCCACCACCTGCCGGTACAGCGCTACGTCAGCCCGGATGAGTTCGAAGAGATGAAAGCCGAAGCGATGGCCATGGGCTTTACCCATGCTGCCTGCGGGCCGTTCGTTCGTTCCTCCTATCATGCCGATCTACAGGCCAAAGGCATGGAAGTGAAGTAATCTCTGCCTCGACCGCGGCGTGATATTTTTAGCGCAGCGGTCCGTTCTGCCGATGCGTTTCGTTACCCGCTAAAAATCCCACCCCGGTAACAGTTGGTTGCATCTTTTTCGTCAAAACTCAGTGCAAATAACAAAAGAGGCCGCAGCGCTATCGCTGCAGCCTCTTTGCCGACGCGGTTTATCCCCGTCGGTAGCGAGCCCCCTCGTTCAGGAAACTCGTCGCGAATTACTCTTTATGAGAGAGCTTCTGCGCCGGCGCTTCTTCAGCACTGGTCTTTTTCGCACTGTCATCGTCATCGTTCATGGCTTTTTTAAAGCCTTTGATAGCCGAGCCCAGGTCTCCACCCAGCGTGCGTAACTTTTTGGTACCAAACACCAGGATAATCAGCGCTGCGACTACCAGCAGTTTGGTAATACTAATCTCACCCATAGCTAACCTTCTTCTCTAATACAAGCTGCGAATACGCCATCATACACGCATACAATTAACGGCTATTTGACGCGCGGACACAATAGCAATCTGTAACAAGGTGAATCAAGCCTTGTTTAAAAAAACGTCATAATAATTGCGGTGGCGCAAAGCGGCGATTCTGCAACACCGGCAGACGCTCGCGTACCTGCTGAATATAATCAGCTGAAAATTCGGCAAAAATCAACTGCGGCCGCTCTCCTGCCCCGGCAAGCGTTGTTCCTAAGGGATCGACAATACGACTCTGGCCGATATTACGCGTCCCGCACTCCCCGGCGGCGACAAGATAACAGGTGGTATCCAGGGCCCGCGCCGCTAATAGCGTCGCCCAATGATGCTCCTTCAGCGGCCCTTTTACCCACGCGGCGGGCAACACGATGAGCTGCGCACCGCTGAGCGCTAACGACAGCGCCAGCTCAGGGAAACGTAAATCGTAGCAGGTCATCAGCCCGACGCGCATCCCATCCACCTCGATAAGCGGCGGAATCTGCCGCCCGGCATCGACCAGCCGGGACTCCTGAATATTGAAAGCATCATACAGATGCAGTTTCTGATATTGCGCAATAATCTTGCCCTGACGTAGCGCCACCAGCGTATTCGCTGCCCGTCCTTCGCCGGAAGGAATATGCAGGGTCAGCGCCGTCGTCAAGGCGTTGTTTTCGCTCTCTGCCAGCAAGAGCCGTAGAAAGCCGCCATCAAGGCGCTGGGCGGATTTAACCGATAAGTCCGCATCGTTATCGTCTCGCGCCAGCAGCGCTTCCGGGAGAACCAGAAGCGCGGCCCCCCGCTCCGCGGCCTGACGCATCATGCTCACGCAGGTCTGCGCGTTTTCCGTCCAGTCCGGCGTTACGGCAAATTGTCCGGCAGCAACAAGCATCTTTTCTCTCCCGTCAGGTTAGTCATAGCCAGTGAGGCCTTTCGCGCGCTACACTCGAAGTTTAGTCTCGATCAATAAACAGGGAATGACCGTGTTGCAACTCCTTTTGGCTGTGTTTCTTGGCGGCGGCACCGGCAGCGTTTTGCGCTGGTGGCTGGGTATGAAGTTTAACCCCATGCATCATGCTATCCCCATTGGTACGCTCACCGCTAACCTGCTGGGCGCTTTTATTATCGGCGCAGGGCTGGCATGGTTTAACCGCATGACGGATATCGATCCGATGTGGAAGCTGCTTATCACCACCGGCTTTTGCGGCGGGCTGACCACCTTCTCCACGTTTTCCGCCGAAGTGGTGTTTCTACTCCAGCAGGGGCGCTTTAGCTGGGCGTTACTCAACGTACTGGTCAACTTGTCAGGCTCATTTGCCATGACGGCCACCGCGTTCTGGCTGTTTTCACATGCGGCCAGCCGCTAGCCCCTGACCGCAGGCAAAAAAAAACCCGCCATGAGCGGGTTTTTATATTCTACTGACGCGTTGCTTAGATAGGCATTACGTTTGCAGCAGAAGGGCCTTTGGCACCGTTAGTGATTTCGAACTCTACGCGCTGACCTTCAGCCAGAGTTTTGAAACCGTTGGACTGGATTGCAGAGAAATGTACGAATACATCTTTGCTGCCATCTTCCGGAGTAATGAAACCGAATCCTTTGGACTCATTAAACCACTTAACGTTACCTTTAATCTTAGACATCAAAATTACCTTTATATGAAAAAATCGACACTAATACTGTGTCGGGTATCAGTACACCAATTGTGGTACCTTTTGTCCAGCGCAACTTTGCTAAAAAGTGATAAAAGTCTCTATCTTTTTGCACCGGGCTCACGTTAGTCTTTGTTTTTCAACAAGACAGTCCGCTTATCTCTTTTATTGCTATAAAAAATCGCATCAAAACTGAATGCGCGCCCAGGCAAAGTAAACGTTTCCGTTGTTATAGGTGCCCGGGATATAGGTCATCTGGAACGTGGCCGGGCCGTACCCGATAGAAGCCAGAGGCAGCACGACCGGAATCGGGATGTAGTTCCAGTTATCGCGCGCCGTCACGCCAAGCGTATAGCCTAAACCCAGATGGAAATTATCGTCTGCTAAGGGACGCCAGGTTTTCTCCCAGCCATAGCCGCCGATAGGCTCCCACTTATTATAAGAGTCTTTAAAGGCCATCAAATAGATGCCATGCCAGTTCCCTTTATCATCCCAGCGCGAGACGCCGAAGCCGGCGCCCCAGGGACGTTCGTTGTAGCGGTCCGTTTTCTCTTTGTCGTAGGCGAAACGGGCGTGCCAGGTCACCGCGGGGATATAAAGATCATAGTGCTCAGGCTCATTCCAGGTCTGCGCGACGTTATCGCTCAGCGTATTGTAGCCGTCGCGAAGCGTCGAACTAAACGATGCATTAGCGGAGGTGGATGATAGCAGCAGGCCCAGGCATCCCAGAAACAACCCTATAAATCGACGTCGCATTACACTTTTCTCTTACCAGTATCATTTTTAAAGCGGAGTAAGATAACAAAGATAATCTTAATACTACCTTAACGGTATTAGGCAAACTCTTGATTTATCCGGTGCAAAAAATCTGAAAATCTCTCGCGCCCAGGCTTTGACCAGGCGGGCATATTACTGCCTGACAGGGATTCTCATCGATTTATTGATTTGCGTCAGCGAGTTTTGCCCGTTTTTTAGGCACATTCCCTCACTAAATTTTTTCTTCGCTTCATTTATTAGTAGATTCTTTGGGTTAATGGTTTAGGGGTAAAAGAATGCTTACGCTAGTAGAGATCCTGATTGGGATTGTGGTCATTGTGGGCGTCGCCCGCTATATCATTAAAGGCTATTCCGCCACCGGCGTGCTGTTCGTCGGTGGCTTAGTATTACTCATCGCCAGCGCGCTGATGGGGCATAAGGTTTTACCAGGCGACGCAAAGAGCACCGGTTATTCAGCAACCGATATCGTTGAATATATTAAGATACTGCTGATGAGCCGCGGCGGCGACCTCGGCATGATGATCATGATGCTCTGCGGTTTCGCGACTTATATGACGCACATCGGCGCCAATGACATGGTGGTGAAGCTGGCGTCAAAACCGCTGCGCTTCATTAACTCCCCCTATCTACTGATGATCGCCGCTTATTTCGTTGCCTGCCTGATGTCGCTGGCCGTCTCCTCCGCTACCGGTCTGGGAGTACTGCTGATGGCGACACTGTTCCCGGTGATGGTCAACGTGGGCATCAGCCGCGGCGCTGCCGCCGCTATCTGCGCCTCACCGGCGGCGATTATTCTCTCCCCCACTTCCGGGGATGTCGTGCTGGCCGCCAAAGCCGCCGAAATGCCGCTGATTGACTTTGCCTTTAAAACCACGCTGCCTATTTCTATTGTGGCCATTATCAGCATGGCGATCGCTCACTTTTTCTGGCAGCGCTACCTGGATAAAAAAGAAAACGTCGCCCATGAAATGCTCGATGTAAACGAGATAACCACGACCGCCCCCGCTTTCTACGCCATTCTGCCGTTTACGCCGATAATCGGCGTACTGATTTTCGACGGCAAATGGGGACCGGAGCTGCACATCATCACCATTCTTGTGCTCTGCATGCTGCTGGCGGCGGTTCTGGAATTCTGCCGCGGCTTTAACACCAAAAATGTGTTCAATGGCCTGGAAGCGGCGTATCGCGGCATGGCTGACGCGTTTGCCGGTGTGGTGATGCTGCTGGTAGCCGCCGGCGTCTTTGCTCAGGGTCTGAGTACCATTGGCTTTATTAACGGTCTGATCTCTATCGCCACGTCGTTCGGCTCCGCCAGTATCATTCTGATGCTGGTGCTGGTCATTCTGACCATGCTGGCGGCGATGACCACCGGTTCCGGTAACGCCCCCTTCTATGCTTTCGTTGAAATGATCCCGAAGCTGGCGCACTCTTCCGGCATCAATCCAGCTTATCTCTCGATCCCGATGCTGCAGGCATCTAACCTTGGCCGAACCATTTCTCCGGTCTCCGGCGTGGTGGTCGCCGTGGCCGGTATGGCAAAAATTTCGCCGTTTGAAGTGGTGAAACGGACCTCTGTCCCGGTGCTGGTTGGTTTGTTAGTGGTGATTATCGCCACCGAAGTTCTGGTTCCCGGCAGCGCAATCCGCTAAAGCTGAAACCGTGTGAAAAGGCGCCTGTTGGCGCCTTTTTTATGCTTTAATAACTCAATGTTATCAATGACCATTTGTCATCAGGAATAAAAATGTTCAGGAAGGATTTCGTTGCCATTGCCCTTTTGCTCAGCGCCGCCCAGGTCAGCGCAGATCCGCTGATCGCCACGCAATACGGTGATTTTGACCGCTACGTGCTGGCTCTCTCCTGGCAAACGGGGTTCTGCCAAAGTATGCAAGACCGCAACCGCAGCGAACCGGAAGAGTGCCGCCTGCAGCAGGAACTCAGCAATAAAGCCGATTTTCTCACCGTTCACGGCCTGTGGCCGAGCCTGCCAAAATCTATTGCCGCACGGGGGGTGGACGAGCGGCGCTGGATGCGCTTTGGCTGTGCGACCCGCCCTGTTCCCAATATGCCGGAAGCAAAAGCCGGGCAAAAATGTCGGGCGGCTGAAACCGGGCTCTCGCTGGAAATGGCGAATAAGCTTAACGGCGTGATGCCGGGTTCGGGCGGTAACTCATGTCTCGAACGTTATGAATACGCCAAGCATGGCGTTTGCTTTGGTTTCGATCCTGACAACTATTTCGGCACCATGGTGCGCCTGAACGGCGAGATAAAACAGAGCCATCTGGGCGCCTTCCTGGCCAAACACTATGGGCAAACCGTTAGCCGGGATGGCTTCAACGCCGCGGTTGCTGAGGCCTATGGAAAACAGAACGTCAGGGCTTTCAAGTTAACCTGCAACGGCAACCCCGCCTATCTGACTGAGATGCAAATCTCCATCAAAGCAGCGGCCATTAATGCCCCTCTCTCCGCTGATTCATTCTTACCCCAACCCCATCCGGGGAACTGCGGTAAGCAATTTCTGCTGGATAAAGCCGGCTAGATTTCATACAACTCCGCTATGGTTCGTTGATGAATGTGCGTTTAATCACTTCAAACCACCAGCAAGTCTCAGTATGATGAGAGGACATTAACCCTTGCCATTTTCGGCGAGGGTTTTCTTTTACGGACAGGTTCCTGGATAACATGGAGTATGAGATGACCAGACCCGCAATTATCATTAATGAACTGGATGCAGAACGCATCGACAGACTGCTGGAACAACCGGCTTTCGCCAACTCACCGGTAGCGGACGCGCTGAATGACGAGCTTGACCGCGCGCAGATGCTGGCCCCGGAAGCCATGCCGCATGATGTTGTCAGCATGAATAGCAAGGTCAGATTTCGCGATTTAACCACCGGTGAAGAGCGCATCCGCACGCTGGTTTTCCCGGCGCAGGTCACGGATAGCGCCACCCAGCTTTCGGTGATGGCGCCGGTTGGCGCAGCCCTGCTGGGCCTCAAAGTCGGCAGCACGATTCACTGGGAATTACCGGGCGGCACCTCAACGCACCTTGAAGTGCTGGAACTGCTGTATCAGCCGGAGGCCGCTGGCGATTTTCACCGTTAATCTCCCCGCTGCCTGAAGCGTTTCGCGCTTTATTCAGAGGATGTTACTGCATCCTCTTTCTGCATCTTTCGCTCTTCTCCTCTCTTTTGACAAACTTTTACGCCGCCCTCGTACCGTTCTGACAATTTTGCGACCTGAATGGCACAATACTTTCCTATAATGTGTTGATATAAAAGCAGACGAACAAGGAGGAATGCATATGTATAAAACCATCATTATGCCCGTTGATGTCTTTGAAATGGAGTTAAGCGATAAAGCCGTTCGCCATGCGGAGTTTTTAGCCCAGCAGGACGGGGTTATCCATCTTCTCCACGTACTACCCGGTTCATCAAGCTTCACGATGAGTCGTTTTACCGCCGATCTGCGCCGCTTTGAAGAGCATTTGCAGCATGAAGCAGAAACGCGCCTGAAAACGATGGCCGGCCATTTCAGCATTGACCCGTCGCGAATCAAAATGCACGTCCGCTTTGGCAACGTGCGCGATATGGTCAATGAACTGGCCAATGAAATTAAAGCCGATGTGGTGGTGATAGGCTCCCGTAACCCTTCGATCAGCACCCATCTGCTGGGTTCCAACGCCTCAAGCGTGATTCGCCATGCGCATATTCCGGTGATGGTGGTCAGGTAGCGGCGGTAAGGTGAAAAAAGAGGCTACCCCAGGGTAGCCTCTTTGCTGTGCAGGTTTGGTCTTACTTTATTATGAATTATGCAGTCTTAGTGCGAATCAGGTAATCGAACGAGCTCAAAGACGCCTTCGCACCTTCGCCGGTGGCGATAATAATCTGTTTGTACGGAACGGTCGTGCAGTCGCCGGCAGCGAAAACGCCCTTCACGTTGGTTTCACATTTCGCATCAATGATGATTTCACCCATGCGGTTGCGCTCAATCGCGCCTTCCAGCCAGTTGGTATTCGGCAGCAGACCGATCTGCACGAAGATCCCCGACAGCGCCACGTGATGCTCATCGCCGCTCACGCGGTCGCGGTACTGCAGGCCAGTGACTTTGCTACCGTCGCCCACCACTTCCGTGGTCTGCGCGTTGAGAATGATATCGACGTTTTTCAGGCTGCGGACTTTATCCTGCAGAACCTGGTCGGCCTTCATTTCCGGCGCGAACTCCAGCAGAGTAACGTGTTCAACAACGCCTGCCAGATCGATTGCCGCTTCCACACCGGAGTTACCGCCGCCGATAACCGCCACGCGTTTACCTTTAAACAGCGGGCCGTCGCAGTGCGGGCAGTAGGTCACGCCCTTGGTACGATACTGATCCTCACCCGGCACGTTCATGTTACGCCATTTCGCGCCGGTGGCAATGATAACGCTACGCGCTTTCAGCACCGCGCCGGAGGCGGTCTCAACCTGATGCAGGCCGCCTTCAACCGTCGCCGGGATCAGTCTGGAGGCGCTCTGAGAATCGATCACATCAACATCGTATTCGCTGACGTGCGCTTTTAATGCGCCAGCCAGTTTCTGGCCTTCCGTTTTGGGTACTGAAATATAGTTTTCAATATCAACGGTATCCAGCACCTGGCCGCCAAAGCGTTCACCCATCAGGCCGGTACGAATACCTTTACGCGCGGAGTAAACGGCTGCCGCTGCGCCGGACGGGCCGGAGCCAACGATTAAGACATCATAGGCTTCACGTTTATTCAGCTCTTCCGCCGCGCGTTTTTCCGCGCCAGTATCCACTTTGGCAACGATTTCCGTCAGCGTCATGCGACCCTGACCAAATTCCTTACCGTTCATAAATACCGCCGGTACGCCCATCACGTTGCGTTCGGTGATTTCATTCTGATACGTTCCGCCGTCAATCGCCGTGTGCTTGATGCGCGGGTTCAGTACCGCCATCAGGTTCAGCGCCTGAACCACGTCCGGGCAGTTATGGCATGAAAGCGAATAGTAGGTTTCGAATTCAAAATCACCGTCGATATTGCGGATCTGCTCCAGCAGAGTCTGCGCTTCTTTTGACGGATGACCGCCGGTCCACAGCAGCGCAAGAACTAAAGAGGTGAATTCATGTCCCAGCGGAGAGCCGGCAAAGCGCGGCCCCTGGCTGGAGCCGGGGTTGGTAATCAGGAATGACGGCTTACGCACCGCCAGGCCGTTATCTTCTTTGAAGGTGACTTTATCTGACAGTTCAGCAATTTCAGCCAGCAGTTCCCTGATTTCTGCCGATTTAGCGCCGTCATCCAGCGTGGCAATCAGCTCAACAGGTTTGGTCAGCTTCTCAAGATAAGCCTTGAGCTGGGTTTTCATGTTGGTGTCGAGCATTTTTATCTCCTGGGCTTAAAACATCATCATGCAAGCGGCCTCGTTCAGGCAGCCTGAATACGCTTGCATCATGGTGTTGGAATAAAATGGGCGCCGGTGCGCCCATGACTGAAATAATTTCCCAAGTATTTCACGCCATAGCTGCGTTGGCGTGAAAGACGATGGAAATTTAGATTTTACCGACCAGGTCCAGAGATGGAGCCAGAGTCGCTTCACCTTCTTTCCATTTAGCCGGGCAAACTTCGCCTGGGTGAGAAGCTACGTACTGAGCTGCTTTGATTTTACGCAGCAGGTCAGACGCGTCGCGGCCGATACCTTCAGCGGTAACTTCGATAGCCTGGATGATACCCTGCGGGTCAACAACGAAGGTGGCACGATCTGCCAGGCCTTCATCTTCACGCATGTTGTCGAAGTTACGGGTCAGGGCGCCAGTCGGGTCGCCGATCATCGCGTATTTGATTTTCGCGATGGTTTCAGAGCTGCTGTGCCACGCTTTGTGGGTGAAGTGAGTGTCGGTAGAGACGGAGTAAACGTCTACGCCCAGCTTCTGCAGTTCTTCGTAGTGGTCTGCCACATCGCCCAGTTCAGTCGGGCAAACGAAGGTGAAGTCAGCCGGATAGAAGAAGAAGACGCTCCAGCGGCCTTCAGTATCTTTCTCGGTAACTTCGATGAATTCACCGTTTTTGAACGCCTGGTTTTTGAAAGGTTTGATTTTGGTATTAATTAAGGACATCTATACTTCCTCCGTGTTTTCGTTGAGGTCTAAGTTAACGAATTTTTCCTGACTCGACCAATGCGTTTGCATTATCGAATCAATAAGCGTTATCTAACAACCGGAACAAGACAACTTTGTGAACCTGTCAACGCGATGACAATCTTCTACCGCGTTTCGCATTATATGCGCTGAAAAGTAAAAAGGCCGCCCTCGCAGGCGGCCCCGTTACCTGAAACACCCGCAGGTAGGTTCAGCGCCAGTAGCTGGCAATGTGTTGCGCTCTACACCTTAATGTAACAGCTAAGGGATTACATCACCCGCTGAACGAAAGGGCAATCCACGCGGCGGCAGGTGTTACCTATGACTGTGATAGGTTTTACCGCTACCCCTACTTTTCCGGTGATTTCACAGAGCATCACCATGTCAAAATGCCCGTTCTTTGTGACATGTTTCCCGCGTTAGCGCGATGCAGACGCCCCCACTGCCGCTCTTCCACTTGCCATACTTGCCCGCAGGACCAGCGAAAGCCGGAGAATAAAGAATTTAATTACCGCCCGCGGTTGATGAACATCCTCAGTGCCGCTCACGTATCAGTAATTTATAATATGAATAACCAAATAAACTTCAACAAGCGTTCAGGCTTCCCGTTAAAGAAAAACTACAGATGCTAAGCGGGGCAAGGTAAGTATTTATAAATAACCCACTCCCCTGACTTTAGCGGTACACAAAAGGATCTGGTAGAATACGCAACGGTAGTATATATTTAGATAAACTTAATGACGGCGCCTGCATTAAATAACAAGAAACAAATATTCATACAATGAATATAATACAGATACATATTCACCAGTTTCCCTTACCGCCAGCTTAACAGGACGTTGATAATGGCTAATCTTTACGATCTTAAGAAATTTGATCTGAACCTACTCGTTATTTTCGAATGTATTTACCAGCATTTAAGCATCAGTAAAGCGGCGGAAACGCTATTTATTACGCCCTCCGCCGTCAGTCAGTCGCTTCAGCGGCTACGCACCCAGCTGAATGATCCGCTATTCGTTCGTTCAGGTAAAGGAATTACGCCGACCACCGTAGGGGTTAATCTCCACCATCATCTTGAAAAAAATCTTAATCAATTAGAACAAACTATTTATCTCACCAATCGTTCTGAGTTAAAGAAACGCCTGGTTGTCTATGCGCCGCAGCTTTTTATTACCCCAAAAACAACCAGCCTGATCCATATGTTATTAGATGATTCAAACTTACACGTAGAACATCACGATCTGCTGGCGTCCGGAGAGTCGGTAGAAAGCCTGTTGGCCTACCGTAAAGCCGACCTGATATTTAGCACCACGCCCCTGTCATCGCGGGCTACCGTGTGTAAACGTATTCAGGAGCTGGGCATTTCTCTGGTCTGTAGTGAAAATCATCCTCGGCTGGCATCGCTAACAACGACGAAAGCCATACTGCAGGAGCGCTTTACGTATTATATTTGCAACGATCAGGGAACGAAGTCGTTTCAAAGCCAGGCGGCCGGCATACTGTCTGACAGGAAAATTTCGTTCCGTAGCGATTCATACATAGCGATCCTTAATGTTATTCAGCAAACTGATATTATTGGGTTTGTACCCACCTGTATTTTAGAACACATCAGTTTCCATAATAAATTTAAGGTTATAGAGGCGCCATTTAAGATCCCTTCCATCACTATTTATATGATTTACAATCGGGTAAACCTTGACGACCCGAACTTTGCAAACTTTATCGACGAATGTGAAAAGAATAAAATTATTGAATAGTTAATGCCATTTAATTTGATTAACGAATAATAAGTAATCTCTTGATTAAGAAATAAATGTGATATAAGTACACAGTATCTTTTAGCATTAAAGGAATAATGGCTGTGTCTTTTATAAAACTTCCATTACCCGAGTCCGTTCTGCAGGCCAGTCAGCAGCGAATAGAATGGGTAATGGAAAACTTCTCCCGTGTTTGCGTCTCTTTTTCTGGCGGTAAAGATTCTACAATCATGCTGCATCTCACGGCGCAGCACGCCCGCCGTACAGGCAAAAAGATTTGCGTCCTGTTTGTGGATTGGGAAGCGCAGTTCTCTTGCACCATTGCGCATTGTGAAAAGATGCGCGCAGAGTATCGCGACGTTATTGAGCAATTTTTCTGGGTCGCGTTGCCTCTCACTACCCAGAATTCTCTGACCCAATATCATCCCGAATGGCAGTGCTGGGAACCCGGCGCGCCCTGGGTGCGACAACCGCCAAAGGACGCGATTACCGATCCCGGCTTTTTCCCGTTTTATCAATCGGGCATGAGTTTTGAAACGTTCGTTCGCGAATTTGCCGATTGGTTTTCGCAAAACCGCCCCGCGGCGGTGATGATCGGCATCCGCGCCGATGAATCGTTAAATCGGTTTATCACCATCTCCTCGCAGCGCAAGCTTCGCTTCGCCGACGATAAACCCTGGACCACCTCCGCGCCGGGCGGACACGCGTGGTACATCTATCCTATCTACGACTGGAAAACCGCCGATATCTGGACCTGGTTCGGCAAAAGCGGCCTGTCCTACAACCCGCTCTATAACCTGATGTATCAGGCGGGCGTTCCGCTGCGCTATATGCGTATCTGCGAACCCTTTGGCCCGGAGCAGCGCCAGGGGCTGTGGCTCTACCATGTGCTGGAGCCTGAACGCTGGGCCGCCATGTGCCATCGCGTCAGCGGCGTCCACTGCGGCGGAGTTTATGCCGGTCACGATAATCAGTTCTACGGCCATCGAAAGCTGGATAAACCTGCGCAGCATACCTGGAAAAGCTACGCCCTGTTTTTACTCGACAGCATGCCGGAGAAAACGGCGGAACATTACCGCAATAAAATCGCCGTCTATCTTCACTGGTACCAAAAAAAGGGAATGATAGATATTCCGGACACGCAGCCGGCGGATATTGGCTCGAAAGACGTCCCGTCCTGGCGGCGCATCTGTAAAGTTCTGTTGAACAATGATTACTGGTGCCGCCAGCTCTCTTTCAGCCCGACCAAAGCGAATCAATATAAACGCTATCGCGAACGGATGAATAAAAAGCGCCAGCAATGGGGGATACTATGCAACGACAATTAATCCAGGATCTCGAACGCTATCTGCAATCGCTGGAAGATGAAGAGGAAAAGATTACTGCGCTTAACGCCTTTCGCCAGATTCTGCATGAATATAGCCCCTTCAAATCCCAACCGGTTGACTGCGTATTGTGGGTAAAACAGGGCGCCGTTTTGCCTAATGATTACAACCCAAATAATCTTGCGCCACCGGAAAAACGCCTGCTGTTTACCTCGCTGGAAACGGACGGCTTCACGCAGCCCGTTGTGGTAGTGAAACAGGATCAGGAGCGCTATTCCATTATCGACGGTTTTCACCGTCATGAGCTGGCGAGCGGCAGAGCGGCGCTGAAGAAACGACTGAAAGGCTACCTTCCCGTCACCTGCCTGGAAAAGAGCAGCCCCAGGCGTGATTCGCTGATGGCCGCCACCATCCGCCACAACCGGGCGCGCGGACGTCATCAGATTCATGCGATGTCGGAAATCGTCCAGGAGCTGGCGCATCTCGGCTGGTGTGACGAGAAAATCGGCAAAGAGTTAGGGATGGACTCAGACGAAGTATTGCGCCTGAAGCAAATCAACGGTCTGGTGGAGATGTTCAGCGACCGTCAATTTTCTCAGGCGTGGACCGTTAAATAACTACAGACGACACAGTCGTTCCGCCGCAGCCAGCAGCGTGGCTGGCTGTTTGGCGAAGCACAGGCGTATCAGCTTATGCGGGAACGGATCGGCGCAGAACACCGATAGCGGAATCGCCGCGACGCCGATTTCGGTGGTTAACCAGCGGCAGAAGCTGACATCATCCAGATCCGAGACCGCGCTGTAGTCCGCCAGCAGGAAGTAGGTCCCTTCGCAGGGCAAAATGTCCAGCCGACTGGCGCGCAGCGCATCAATAAACAGGTCCCGCCGCTCGCGGTAAAACGCCGGCAGCTGGCGATAGTGCTCCGGCTCGCTGCGCAGCATATCGGCAATCGCCAGCTGAGCGGGCGTATTGACGGCAAAAGTCAGATACTGATGCACTTTACGCAGCTCGGCGCTAATGGCGGCAGGCGCCACGCAGTAGCCCACCTTCCAGCCGGTCATATGGAAGGTCTTGCCAAACGAAGAGACCGCCACCGCCCGCTCGCGCAGCTGCGGATGCGCCAGCACGCTGGCATGCCCTTCGGCGGCAAAGCAGATATGTTCGTAAACCTCATCGCTCAGCACATAGATTTCACGATCGGCAATCGCCTGCCACAGCGCGGCAAAATCTTCCCGCTGCCATACCGTCGCTGACGGGTTGTGCGGCGTATTGAGGATAACCAGTCGGGTTTTGTCGCTGAGGCTCGCGGCGAACTGCTGCCAGTCAACGCGAAAATGCGGCGGCTGGAGAGCAATGCGCTTCAGCACGCCGCCCGACAGCTCAATCGCCGGGGCGTAGCTATCATAGCTAGGGTCAAAGCAAATGACTTCGTCGCCGGAACGTACCAGCGCGGTAATCGCCGCATACAGCGCTTCCGTCGCGCCGGCGGTAACGGTCACGTCGCTGTTGGCATCGGGACGATAGCCGTACAGCTCTTCCGTTTTATCGACGATGGCGTCGCGTAGCGCGGCCACGCCTGTCATCGGCGCGTACTGATTCGCCCCCTGCGCCACGTGATACGCCAGACGCTCCTGCAGATAGCGCGGACCATCGAAATCCGGGAACCCCTGTGACAGGTTAATCGCCTGATGCTGCTGGGCCAGAGCGCTCATTTGGGTAAAGATCGTGGTGCCCAGTGAAGGAAGTTTACTCTCAGGAATCAGTGGCTTATTGCTCATTCTTTTTGTACCGTCTGTCATGCTGTTGTTGAAGCCACTATAACACGATGTTAATATTTGGCAATCAAGACGCTTAGACGTCTAAATGATAATGTTATTTCGCTTATGCTTATGAGTGGAAAACAGCGAGCAGCACAACGCCACCGTCAGCACGACCTACCGCTCACTCTGGAGAACTCATGATCCGCGCTATCGTGACCGATATTGAAGGCACCACCAGCGACATTCGCTTCGTCCACAACGTCCTGTTCCCGTACGCTCGCGAACGCCTGGCCGGCTTCGTGACCGCCCAGCAGTTTGTCGATCCGGTAAAGACCATTCTCGATAACCTGCGCGAAGAGATCGCCCAACCGGCGGCCAGCGTCGAGCAGCTTATTGCTACCCTGTTCGCCTTTATGGATGAAGACCGCAAATCTACCGCCCTCAAGGCGCTCCAGGGGATTATCTGGCGCGAAGGCTACGTCAATGGCGACTTCACCGGCCACCTGTATCCTGACGTCCTGCCGTCGCTGGAAAAATGGAAGTCACAGGGCGTTGATTTATATGTATATTCCTCAGGCTCCGTCGCCGCGCAGAAATTGTTATTTGGCTACAGCGACGAAGGTGATATTACTCATCTGTTCAACGGCTATTTCGATACCCTGGTAGGCGCCAAGCGCGAAGCGCAGTCCTACCGCAATATTGCTGAGCAGCTGGGACAGCCTCCTGCCGCCATCCTGTTCCTGTCCGATATCCATCAGGAGCTGGATGCCGCCGAAGAGGCCGGCTTCCGCACCCTACAGCTGGTGCGCGGCGACCGTGACCCGGCCAGCCACCATCCGCAGGTTCAGCGTTTTGACGATATTCATCCGGAGCAGATCCCAGCATGAGCGCATTAACCATTTTTTCCGTGAAAGACCCGCAAAATTCTCTCTGGCACAGCACGAACGCCGAAGAGATCCAGCAGCAGCTCAACGCCAAAGGCGTCCGCTTCGAGCGCTGGCAGGCCGACCGCGATTTAGGCCCGGCGCCAGCCTCAGAAACGGTTATTGCCGCCTATCAGCATGCGATTGATAAGCTGGTGGCTGAGAAGGGTTACCAGAGCTGGGACGTGATCAGCCTGCGTGCGGATAATCCGCAGAAAGAGGCGCTGCGGGAAAAATTCCTCAACGAGCATACCCACGGGGAAGACGAAGTGCGCTTCTTCGTCGAGGGAGCCGGCCTGTTTTGCCTGCATATTGGCGACGAGGTATTCCAGGTGCTCTGTGAAAAGAACGACCTGATTTCCGTTCCGGCGCACACGCCGCACTGGTTTGATATGGGCTCGGAGCCCAACTTCACCGCTATCCGCATCTTCGACAACCCGGAAGGCTGGATTGCCCAGTTTACCGGCGACGATATCGCCAGCGCCTACCCGCGGCTGGCGTAACGCGCCTTATCCGGGCTACCGATCTGCAGACAACTGTGAACATGTAGCCCGGGCAGGCGCCCTGCGCCGCCCCCGGGAGCAGAACGCAGCGTGGCTGAATTTCCCGGAGGCGATGCTGCGCATCTGTCCGGGCTATCCGCCCCAGGAGGGCTTTGATTCCGTAAGCCGGGAATTACCGGGCGCCTAACCCTGAATAAACATCGGCGGGTCGAAAGCGGTCACCGGCGGCAGCGCGTCCCGCCACGGCGCAATCTCCACCCAGCAGCTTTGGGCGCTGCAGCCCTGCCCCAGCCGCGAGCTGCCGCGATCTTCGGTCAACACGTTGGGATTGCCGTGCTTATCCAGAGACCCCTTTTCAGCCGGATCCAGCGGATCGTACCAGGCGCCGGTCGACATCTGCACCACTCCGGGCAAAATCTGCTCGCTGAGGTGCACCCCGGCAAGAATGGCTCCCCGGGCGTTAAAGACCTTGACCACGCTGCCTTCGCTGATGCCCCGCGCCTGCGCATCCTGCGGATGCATCCACAGCGGCTCGCGCCCCCGAATTTTCGTCGCCCGGCTCACGCTGCCGTGATCGTACTGGCTGTGCAGGCGGGTGCGCGGCTGGCTGGAGAGCAGATGCAGCGGCCAGCGCGCCGCCTCCTGCCGCTGCCAGGCCTCCTCCTGCTCATCCCACCACGGGTGGCCGGGACACTCGCGATAGCCAAACCCGGCGATGGTTTCGGAAAAAAGTTCGATCTTGCCGGAAGGCGTAGAGAGCGGATAGCGCTGCGGGTCGGCGCGAAAATCCGCCAGGAAAACCTGCGGTTTCTCCGGCGCGCTGTATTCCAGCACCCCCTGCCGCCAGAATTCATCAAACGACGGCAGCGCGATCCCCTCTTCCCGCGCGCGCGGCCGCGACGCTTCGTAGATCTCCCGCAGCCACTGCCCGGCGTCGCGCCCCTCGCTAAAGCGCTCGCCGCAGCCCAGCCGCTCGGCAAGGTCGCAGAAGATGGCGTAATCATCGCGCGCTTCGCCCACCGGCGGGATCTGCGCGCTCATGGCGATCATAAAGCCGTCGTGACCGCCGCTGCCGATATCTTCCCGCTCCAGCGACGTGGTGACCGGCAGAACGATATCGGAAAATTTGGCCTGCGCGGTCCAGAACTGTTCATGAACGACCACCGTTTCCGGCCGCCGCCAGGCTTCACACAGGCGGTTAATATCCTGATGATGGTGAAACGCGTTGCCGCCGGCCCAGTAGACGAGGCGGATGTCGGGATAGCGCAGATGCTGGCCGTCAAACTCGTATGCCTCGCCCGGATGCAGCAGCATATCGGAAAGGCGCGCCACCGGAATCACCTGGTTTACCGCGTTCTCTCCGGCGGGAAGGCGCGGCCCGGAAAAGGCCTTACGCGCCGCCCCCGCCAGATTGGTGCAGGCGTAGCCAAACCCCAGTCCGCCGCCCGGCGTACCGATTTGCCCCAGCAGCGCGGTGAGCGCCACCGTCGCCCAGTAGGCCTGCTCGCCCTGGCGCGCCCGCTGAATCGACCAGGAGATATTGACCATCGTGCGCTGGCTGGCCATCTCGCGCGCCAGCGCGGCAATCCGCTGCGCCTCAATACCGGTTATCGCCGCCGCCCACTCCGGCGTTTTTGCGACGCCATCGCTCTCCCCCATCAGGTAGGCGCGATAGGGCGCGAGACCCACGGTATGGCTGGCGATAAAACCGCTGTCGTAGAGGGATTCATTAATCAGCACATAACAGAGCGCCAGCAGCAGCGCGGTATCGGTTCCCGGACGAACCGCAAGCCACTCGGCGCTCTCCACGGCGCTCAGGTCATTGCGCACCGGGCTGATATTGATAAAGCGCGTCCCCTGCGCCTGCATCTTTTCCAGCCAGTATTTCAGCATATGGTCGTTGGCGCCGCCGCCGTTGACCTGCGCATTACGCAGCGGCAGGCCGCCGAATGCGACAAACAGCTGGCATTCGCGCGCCAGCTCGGAAAAGTGGGTGTGCTGGCGGTGCAGCGGGCTCAGCGGCCCGAGAATATGCGGCAGGATGCGCTCGCCCGCCGCGCTGCTGTAGGTGTTGGTGCTGGCGGTATAGCCGCCGAAGCACTTGAGGAAGCGGTGCAGCTGACTTTGCGCGTGGTGAAAACGGCCGGCGCTGGCCCAGCCGTAGGAGCCGCCGAAAATCGCCTCATTGCCGCAGCGCGCTTTGACCGAATTCAGTTCGCGGGCCAGTAAATCGAGCGCCACCTCCCAGCTCACCTCAACAAACGGCTCTTTACCGCGCCCCTCGCGCGAAGCCGGGCCATTTTGCAGGTAGCCCGCGCGCACCGCCGGACGGCGAATGCGCGTCTTGCTGGTGACTGCATCGGGGAGCGACTGACCAATACGTGAGGGATTTTTATCCCAGGGCACCGGCGTCACCGCCTCAATGTTGCCGTCACGGGCCTGGACCTGCCAGGTTCCCCAGTGCATTACGGTCAGATTATGTTGTTTTTTCATCTTGCCTGTTTTCTTCTCACCCGATAAAGGCCGCCATAATAAAGCGTGCGAATCCTGGGAATAAAATACGTATCACCATACAATCTGCTGCTGAGAAAGGATTTTCCACGCAGAATAGTTCTACGCCATTCCGGGATACGATATATTACAGCGACAGAATAATTTTAATTAAGCAGCAATCTTTATTTGAATAAATAAGAGTTGCAAGCAAATTAAGCCCACAAAATAAAAAGGGATTAAGCTGCATCATGAAATATTTTCAGGTTACAGATAACAAATTTACGTTTTCCTCAGGCAAATCTGCGATATAACATCGTTAATATACCCTAAATAATTCAAGTTTCAGGACAAAACGGTTAACCGTTTTGAACAGCGCTTGCGCTGGCCCCGTAAGGGGTGAGGCCGCAGGCCGAGTAACGCGGCAAGTAAGAGAGTCCCGATGAG
>NZ_VOJB01000062.1:52183-82912 GCF_007910085.1 Klebsiella sp. ME-303
GCGATTCGGGTGAACGCACGTAGCCAACGCACATGCAACTTGAAGTATAACGGGTATAACTTAGACATATTTTGTATTTGAGATTGTGTGGCTGTTGTTGTCATGCTACTGCTCCGCACAGCCACCTCCATCACAGGACCATAATAAGAATGTCGCAGAAAATGAAATTATTGCCCATCGCGCTGGGCCTGCTCTCGCTCGCCTCCGTCAACGCTCTGGCGGCGGAGGCCTTATCACTTCAGGGAAAAACTATCGGCGTCGCCGTGGTCGGGACGCAGCACTTCTGGGATCGTGAAGCCTATAAGGGTGCGACCGAAGAGGTAGAGAAACTGGGGGGTAAAGTAATCGGCGTCGATGGCGGCCGCGATAACCAGGTTCATGCGAATAACCACGATATTTTACTGTCGCGCAAGGTCGATGCGGTAATTAGCATTCTGGGCGACAGCGCCGTTGAGCCTAAATTCAAAGCGCTACGCGATGCCGGCATTCCGGTATTTACCGTAGACCACGTTTCAAAATATTCGGTCAATAACACCACCTCCGATAACTACACCCTGGGATCGACCATTGGTCGCTATATGGCCGATGAACTGGGCGGCAAAGGCAACGTTGCGGTATTTAACGCATTCTCCAGCTCCCTGCGTATTTGCGGCATTCGTTATGACCAGTGGAAATATGTCCTCAAGGATTATCCGGATATTCACATTATTCAGCCGGAGCTGGCCGAGCAGTTTGCCAACTCGCCGGAAGATGCGCGTAAGAAAACCCTCGAACTGCTGAGCCAGTATCCAAAAGGCAAACTCGACGCCATCCATGTCGCCTGCTGGGATCAGCCGGCTATCGGTATTGTCCAGGCGCTGGAAGAGACCGGCCGCGATAAAGACGTCAAGGTCACCGCGATCGACGCCGGCCCGGAAACCCTGGAGATCATGGCCGAGCCGGGCAGCCCGTTCGTCGCCAACGTCGCCCAGCAGCCGCACCTGATCGGCCAGACCTCCGCCGATAACGTCGCGCGCTACTTCGACAAACAGAAGCTGCCGCTGCAGACCTTTATTCCGGTGGTGCCGGTGAAAGGCCCGCAGGAGGCAAAAGCGGTCTACAAACAGCTGGGATATGGCGAACTGCAGTGATCACTCCATCCTCCGGCGGGGTTAACCCCGCCGCTGGTCTGGCGATGAACCAGATCGGCAAAAGCTTTGCCAACGTGACTGCATTAAATGCGGTCACGCTGCTTCTGAATCCCGGTGAAATTCACGGCCTGATCGGCGAGAACGGCGCGGGAAAATCGACGCTAATAAAAATCCTCGCGGGCGTCTACCGGGCCGACAGCGGCAGCGCCACCCTTGACGGCGCGCCGCTGCCGCTCGGCAATCCCGCGGCGATTGAAGCGCTGGGTATCCGCGTTATTCACCAGGAACTCAACCTAATCCCGCACTTTACGGTGGCGGAATCGGTGTTTCTCGGCCAGGAGTACCGCACCCGCTGGGGCGCGCTGGACCGGCGGCGAATGAACGCGGCCACCCGGGCGTTTTTCCGCGACAGCTGGCAGCTGGATATTCATCCCCGCCGCCTGATCCGCGACCTCAGCCTCGCCGAACGCAAGCTGGTGCAAATCGCCAGAGCGCTGATCGACGGCGCGGCAAAGCTGGTGGTATTCGATGAGCCCACCGCGCCGCTGGAAGCGCAGGAAGCCGGCCTGGTCACCTCCGCGATTCTGCGCCTGCGGGAACAGGGGATCGCGATTCTCTACATTTCCCACTATCTCAACGAAATCGCCGCCCTTTGCGATCGCGGCACGGTGCTACGTAACGGCGAGGTGGTCGGCTACCCCGACCGGGCGCTTCTGCAGAATACCGACGCGCTGATCAAAATGATGGTCGGCCGCGATATCGAACAGCTCTATACCCCGCGCCAGAGCAGCGCGCATCAAGTCGATGCCGCTGCCCCGGTACTGTCGGTTCGCCATCTCAGCGACGGGCAGCAGTTACGCGATATTACCTTTGATATTCAGCCGGGCGAGATCGTCGGCGTCGCCGGACTGCTGGGCGCCGGGCGCGACGTGCTGATCGATCTGCTTTACGGGCTACGCCGCGCCCGCAGCGGTACGATAAGCGTTGACGGCCAGCCGAAGCGGCTGCGGACGCCGTATCAGGCTACCCGGGCCGGACTGGCCCTGGTGCCGCGCGACCGCCGCCATCAGGGGCTGATTCTCCCCTTCACCACCGCCGACAATATCAATCTGGCCTCGCTACCGGAGACCGCCACTTTCGGCTGGGAGCACCGCGGCCGGGCGCTGGAAAAAGCGCGCAGCTGGATCGACCAGCTCTCTATCCGCCCCGGCCGTCCGGAGCTTCCGGTGCGCTTTATGAGCGGCGGCAACCAGCAAAAGGCGATTCTCGCCCGCTGGCTGGGCACCGATGCGCGGCTTTTTATTCTTGATGAACCCACTCTCGGGGTGGATATCGGCGCGCGCCGCGATATTTATCAGCGCACCCGCGAGCTGGCGGATCGCGGTCGCGGCGTACTGGTCTCATCCAGCGACGCGCCGGAGCTGCTGGGCCTTTGCGACCGCATCCTGGTGATGTGGCGCGGCGAGTTGGTGGCCAATCTCCCGACCCGGGGGCTGACGCTGGACGCGCTGCTGGTGACGATTAACGGTGGACAGGAACAACAGGTATGAGTGCAGGTATCCAGCGCCGCCCCCTTCCGGGCATCACGACGCTTATCGAAAAATTTCCCCTGATTCTCTTTTTTGCGCTGCTGATCTGGCTCAGCCTGCAGTCGCCTTTCTTTTTAAGCTGGCAAAATATCAGCATGATGCTGGTGCAAAGCGTGCCGCTGGCGATCCTCTGCTTCGGCCTGGTCTGCGTGATTGCCGTCGGCGGCGATGATGTGGTCTCCGGCGGCATCGACCTGTCGCTGCCCGCCATCGCGGTGCTCGGCGTCGCGCTGCTCAGCCTCGGCATGGCGGAGTGGAACACCCCTTACCTGGCGCTGTTGTTACTGCTGATCGCCGTTAGCCTGGCCTGCGGCGCCGTCAACGCCACGCTGGTGCTGGCGGCGGGCCTGCCGCCGCTGCTGGCGACCCTGTCAACTTCGGTGGCCTTCACCGGCCTGACCGACCTGCTGACCGGCCAGCGGCGCATCGCGGTGAGCGACCCGCTGATGGTGGCCTTTCGCGATAACGATCTGTTCGGCATTCCCTGGCCGCTGCTCTATCTGCTGGCGGTCTTCGCGCTGTTTCAGTTTTTGCTCCACCACTCCCGCTTCGGCCAGCATTTACAGGCGGTGGGCGGTAACCGCGATATGGCGCAGATGAGCGGACTCAACGTTCGCCGTTTGACCATTATCGTCTGGCTGCTGGCGGGCATCGCCGCCGGCCTGGCGATTTTGCCGCTGCTCAGCCAGGGCTCAGGCAGCTCCAGCGGCACGGCGACGCCGCTGCTGCTGGAAACCGTCCTCGCGACCTTTATCGGCGCGGCGTTCTCGCGGCGGCGCGTGGTCACCATCTGGGGGGCGCTGCTCGGCGCGGTGCTGGTCAACGCGCTCTCTAACGGGCTCGGCCTGCTGGGAGTGAATATTTTCTGGATGGGCGCGATCAAAGGCGGCCTGATCCTCGTGGTGCTGGCGGCTTCGGCGGTCAGACATAAAGGAGGCCATTAATGAGCCAACTGACGCTCAAGACCCCCTCAACGGGGCAAACCGGCAGCGGTCCGCTGGCGTGGCTATCGCGGGCAGGATTCGGCGTCATTACCCTGCTGGCGATTGCCCTGTTCGGCTGGGCGAACCCGGTATTTCTGACCTTCGATAACTGGGCCAATTTGCTGCAGGGCAGCGCGATTCTGCTGATCGTGGCGATGGCGATGACCCTTATCGTTAGCGCCGGGGCGATTGACCTCTCCGTCGGCGTGGCGCTGGATTTCGGCGCCGCTTTTGCGCTGGTGGCGCTGAAGACCTGGCACCTGCCGTGGCAGGCGGCGGTGGGCTGCGCGCTGCTCGGCGGGGTGATTATCGGCCTGCTGAACGCCTTTCTGATCCTTGTCTGCCAGATTCGTCCGTTCCTCGCCACCCTCGGCACCTGGTTTATCGCCAGCAGCGCCGAGCGTATCTATACCGACGGCGGCGGCTCTATCTCCTACCGCCGGATGGCGCCGGAGTATCACGATCTGGCGGTCGGCAATATCGCCGGTATTCCGACGCCGGTGGTGATTGTGCTGGCGCTGTGGCTGGTAGCCTGGCTGCTGACCGAACGCACGCTGTTTGGCAAGTACGTGCGCGCTATCGGCCAGAACGGCGAAGCGGCGCGTATCGCCGGGATCCGCGACCGCCGGACCATGCTGTGGGTGCTGGTGGCGGCCTCCGCGCTGTGCGCCGTCGGCGGCGTCATTCTCTCCGCCAACCTGCGCCAGTTTACGCCGCTGGCCGGCCAGGCCTACCTGATGGACGCCATCGCCGCGGTCTTTATCGGCACCGCCTTTAACCGGCTCGGCCGGGTCAGCATCGCCGGCACCCTCGGCGGGGTGCTGTTTCTCGCGATTATTGATAACGGCCTGAACCTGATGGGGCTGAACTACCTGGTGAAGGATGCGCTGGTGGGCGTGATTCTGGTGGTCGCGCTGGCCCTCTCCTTCTGGCAGGCGCGTCTGCGCCAGACTCATCGTTAAGCGGAGCACCTATGGCAGCTTTTGACGCCGTCTTTGTCGGCCTGACTATTCTTGATATCGCCGGTCGCCCGGTGATCGACATCCCGCCGCGCGGCGGGGTAGCCTTTATCGAACAAATTCGTCTTAACCCCGCCGGAACCGCCGCCGGGGCCAATATTAACGCCGCGAAGCTGGGCATTCGCACCGCCGCGGTGGCCTGCCTCGGTGAAGATGAAAAAGCCGATTTTATCCTCGCCAGCTACGCGCGGCTGGGGATCGACTGCTCGCTGGTCCAGCGTAAGGCGCAGCAGGAAACGTCGGCGACGATCCTGCCCATCCGCCCTAACGGCGAGCGCCCGGCGCTGCACTGTCGGGGCGCTTCCGATGCGCTTTTTATCCGCGAAGAAGAGTTTGACGCGATCCTCGACTGCCGGTTCCTGCACCACGGCGGCACCGGCCTGCTGGCGGCGATGGATAGCGGGCAAAGCGCGCTGCTGCTGCGGGCGGCGAAAGCCCGCGGCGTCACCACCAGCTTTGATTTAATCGCCCCCGACGCGGGCACCCTGGATCTGCTGCGCCCGCTGCTGCCGTCGGTGGACTACTTTATGCCTTCCCTTGAAGAAGCGGCGTATCTCTCCGGGGAGACCCAGCCGGAAGCGATTGCCCGCGTCTTCTTTGCGCTTGGCGTCGGAACCTGCATTCTGAAGGACGGCGAAAACGGCTCCTGGCTGCTGACCCGCGACGGCGCCGTCGAGCATATCGCGCCATTCCGGGTCGATGCCGTAGATACTACCGGCTGCGGCGACAGCTACTGCGGCGGCTTTATTGCCGCACTGGCCCGGGGGTTAAGCGTCAAAGCGGCGTGCGAGGTGGCTTCCGCCGTCGCCGCGCTGGTGGCGACCGGCATGGGATCGGATGCCGGCGTGGTGGACTGGCAGCATACGCAGGAGTTTATGGCGACCCACCGTCGCGGATAACAAGCTTCGCCGCCGCATTGCGCGGCGGCAAGCGCGGCTTAACGCCACTGATAAAGCAGCGGCTCTCCGGCGACATAGCGCTGGAGGTCGGCGGCAATCATCGCCGTATGTTTAGCAATGCTCTCCCGCGTCGCCCCGGCGATATGCGGCGTAATAATCACGTTATCAAACTCGGTGACAAACGGATGGTCGCGCCACAGCGGCTCGCGATGGTAAACATCCAGCGCCGCGCCGCCCAGCGGGCCATGGCGCAGCGCGTGAATCAGCGCTTCTTCGTCCACGACCGCCGCGCGCGAGGTATTGATCAGCAGCGCGCCCGGCTTCATGCTGTTCAACAATGGCGCGTTCACCAGCCCATCGCTGTGCGGGCCGCTGCTCAGATGCAGGCTCACGATATCCGCCTCGCGGAACAGCCCCTCAAGGGTCGTCTTTTGCAACCCCGGTTCGTTGATATCCTCGGCGGCGACAAACGGGTCCACCACCAGTACCGCCATGCCAAAGGCGCGGGCGATACGCGCCACCCGGCGGCCAATATTACCGTAGCCAATCAGCCCCAGGGTTTTGTTGCGCAGCTCGCTGCCTTTAAAGACTTCATAAGGGCTTTGCGGACTAACGTCCCACACCACATCGCGGCGCAGTCCGCTCTGGGTGGCCTGCGCGGCGTTTTCGGCGTGGGTGAATTCGCCGCGCTTCAGCGCCGCGTGGGATTGCGGAATATGCCGCGCCAGGCTCAGCATCAGCCCCAGCGTCAGCTCGGCGGCGGCGTCCGCGTTGCGCCCCGGCGTATAGAGCACGCGGATACCGCGCGCCTGGGCGGCTTTGGTATCGATGTTCACCGGATTGGCGCGGGTGCAGGCGATCACCTGTAAACGCGGGCAGGCGGCGATCACCGCTTCCGTCACCTCATCGTAGCTGGTCACCAGCACCTCGGCGTCGTGGGCCAGTTCGATCAGCTGGCCTGCGCTCAGCTTCGGCTTGCCCAGCGCCCAGCCTTCTACCCGCAGTTCGCCCAGTTGCTGAAAAGCGCTGAGGTCGCCGGCGTGTTCGGCGGTAAAAACAATTTTCATATGCGTTGTTCCTGAGAAATACGTTGAAGCGCCTCGCGGCGGGCCTGCCACACCGGGAGCATCTGCTCGCGCAGCAGGCGATATACCGGATAGAGCGCGGCGTAGCGGCTGTGCGCCTGCGGATGGGGTCGATAGCGGGTCTGCTCCAGCGCCGGATAGCGGCTCAGGGCATCGACGCTGCGCGCCGCCAGAATCGCCGCGCCGCGCGCGCTAAGCTCGTTGAAAGGACTGGAAACCACCGTTCTGCCGGTGCAGTCGGCAATGATTTGCAGCCAGGTCGCCGAAGCCGCGCCGCCGCCGGTCAGGTACAGTTCGCCGCCCTGCGGGTAGCCCTGAAGCGAGTCGACGATAGCGTAAGCCAGCCCTTCAAACACCGCCCGCAGCAGCTCCGCGCGGGTGGTGTGCTGGCTAATGCCGAAATAACCGGCCCGCGCCTCGGGGCTAAAGAACGGGGCGCGTTCGCCGTTGAGGTAGGGCTGCCAGAAGACGCCGCCGCTGCCGGGCTCAACGCTGGCGATATGCTGTTCCAGCTGCTGTAAATCCGGCTCCAGCGCAATCTGCTGCTGGAGCCAGTCGATGTTCGGCGTCCCGGCCTGCATCGGAAAAAGGTTAATAAAGCTGCCCGCTTCGGTATGGGTGACGTAGCGCGTCCCCTCGTTGACCGTCTGGCGACCGTGGCAGACGATACCGGTGCAGCAGGTGGTGCCAAGAATGGTATAAATATCGCCATCGTTGACCGCGCCGCAGCCCAGCGCCGCGCTGCACACATCCAGCGCGCCCGCCGCGACCGGCGTGGCGGCGGGAAGCCCGGTCAGCGCCGCGACCTCTTCACGCAGCGTTCCAGCCTGAGCGTCCGGCGCCAGCAGCGGTGGGAACAGAGATTGTAAATCTGCCAGGCCCATCTCATTGAGCACCACCGTGGATAGCTTTCCGCTCTGCTGATTCAGCAAAGAGGTGCTGGCATCGGTAAGATCCAGCGCCGCGACGCCGGTGAGGCGAAAGCGGATCCAGTCCTTGGCGAAAAACAGATAGCGGGCCGCCGCCAGCCGCTCCGGCTGGTGATGCTTGAGCCAGTACAGCTGCATACTGGTGTTGCAGGGCTGCAGATGGGTACCGGTATCGTCAAAGAAGCGACGGTCAAAACCGGGGCGACTGAGCAGTTCGCTCATCAGGTCGCGGCTGCGGGTGTCGCTCCACAGGATACCCGGCCCGACCGGTTCGCCTTCGGCGTCGCTGAGCCAGACCCCTTCGCCCTGCCCGGCAAGGCCGATGGCGCGTAAACGCCCGCTTTGCAGCGCCGGATACCGGGCAATATCGCGTAAAATCGCCACCACCGACTGCCACAGCTGGGCCATATC
Source organism: Klebsiella sp. ME-303 (assembly GCF_007910085.1). Classification (NCBI taxonomy): domain Bacteria; kingdom Pseudomonadati; phylum Pseudomonadota; class Gammaproteobacteria; order Enterobacterales; family Enterobacteriaceae; genus Klebsiella; species Klebsiella sp. ME-303. The sequence goes on from NZ_VOJB01000062.1 coordinate 60,229, forward strand.
CTGCTCGGCGTGACCGTTGGCCGACAGCCGCGGGCCGGTGTTCTGCGCCGCGCTGGCGCACGCCTGAAAGCATTCATCAAACAGCACCGCTTTCACGCGCGAGGTGCCGATATCGATTCCGAGATAAAAATCCATGCCTGACCCGTTGGTGAAGAGAAATTAGTCGCGCTCGTAGCGGCGGCGCATCAGCTCACATTCGAACAAAAATTCCAGTCCTTCGAGCTGGCGACGGGCTTCGTGAATGTCTTTGCCCCAGCAGGTCAGGCCGTGGCCGCGCAGCAGGAAGCCGTAGCGCAGCGGGTGGGTCTGCGCATAATCTTCAATGCGCGCCGCCAGGGCATCGATATTCTGGTCGTTATCAAAAATGGCGACCGGCACGGTTTCGAGATGGCTGTGCTGGCCGGTCAGGGTTTTCTGCATCTCATAGCCCTGCAGCGCCAGGGTGGCGCTTTTTTCAATCCGCGACAGCACGGTCGCGTTGACGGTATGCACGTGCAGCACGACATTCGCTTCCGGGAACAGGCGATACACCAGGGTATGCAGGCCGGTTTCAGCAGAGGGTTTACGTCCGGAAGGCGCTTTATTGCTGGCGATCTCCACCTGCAGGAAATCCTCCGTCGTCAGGCTGCCTTTATCACGCCCCGACTCGCTCAGCCAGCACCAGGTCTCATCCTGACGCACCGACATATTGCCGCCGGTGGCCGGTGCCCAGCCTTTCGCGCCGATCCAATGACAGGTGGTGACCAGTTGCGCGAGTCTTTCTTGCCACATAGCAGTTCCTTAGTTTAGCGATGTTGTATTTAGCCGTCTAAATGGCTATTTACCCGATACTAACACCGCCAGCGTAAGCGAACAATATTTCAGGAAAGACTTACATTGATAATGGTTATATCAGAAAAGCATATGAAATTACTGTTTTTAACAACAATACAACTGAGCATTTTCATGACGCCAAAATTACCGCCTGCGGGCGGTTAAAAAGATGGGGGATCGTGCCGCCGGGAAACGGCGTAAAATTGGCATCATTTGTCGATTCTGACCTGCCCCCTGTTCGGGTAAGACGCCAGCCGTCGTCCGCCAAAAATGCAGGGGCAGGAGTCACATCCCACTGCCCCACGGCGGTGCAAAACATGGCACTGTGCACACATTTATGGCAAACAGCGGCCGTTTAACGTCGTTTTATGTGCATACTGCCCACCCCATTGTGTTACCTCTGCCCCGCTTTTTCTGGCACACCTCTTGCTACCCCTCTGCCATCGCTATTTGGATAGCCACTCAGAGGTTCCACCATGTCAAACAGCAATGATTTTCCGCTCGTCGAAGCGCCCGCCGCCGGGCGCAAGGGCGTTTTTTCCATCTCGATGGTTCTGTTCAGCTTTACTTTTTTCACCGGCACCATGTTCGCGGGGGGCAAGCTTGGCGTCTCTTTCTCCATCGTTAACCTGCTGTGGATTGCGGTTATCGGTAACTTTCTGCTGGCCCTGTACGCCGCCTCGCTCGGCTGGATTGCCGCGCGCAGCGGGCTAAATACCGTACTGATGGGCCGTTTTTGCTTCGGTGAAATCGGCAGCAAGCTCGCCGATTTTATTCTCGGCTTCGCCGAGCTGGGATGGTACGCCTGGGGAACCGCGACGGTCGCCATCTCGCTGGTCAAAATCCTCGCCCTGCCTGCGGCGATGACGATTCCGCTGATGATCCTGTTCGGCATCCTATTCTGCGTCACCGCGCTGGTGGGCTATAAGGGGCTGGATGCGCTGTCGCGCGTATCGGTACCGCTGATGTTTATTCTGCTGGTGGTGTCGATGTACCTTGCCGCCCATCACGCCGGCGGCTGGCAGGCGATGACCCAAATCGAACCGGGTGAAACCATGACCTGGTCGGCGGCCATTACCATGGTATTCGGCACCTTTGCCAGCGGCGCGACCCAGGCGACGAACTGGACGCGGCTGGCCAACTCCAGCCGCACCGCCATCGTCGCCAGCATGAGCAGCTTCCTGATCGGCAACGGGCTGATGATTATCGCCGGCGCCTGGTGCGCCATCGTTTACCAGCAGGCCGATATCGTCGAGGTGCTGATTTTGCAGGGGCTGTCGGTCGCCGCGGTGGTAATGCTGTGCCTCAACCTGCTGACGATTCAGGGGCCGACGATCTATAACGTCTCGGCCGCCGCCTGTCATCTGCTGCGCAGCGAGCGTCGCCGCACCCTGACCGTGGTCGCCGCCGGCGTCGGCATTCTGCTGGCCATTGGCGGTATGTATGAAATGCTGATCCCTTTCCTCGTGCTGCTGGGCAGCATCATTCCGCCCATCGGCGGCGTGATCCTCGCCGACTACTGGTTTTATCGCGGCGGCCGCTATCCGCTGCTGCACACCGCCCGTTTGCCGCGCTTTAACTGGCTGGGTCTTAGCGCCTACGCGGTGGGCGCGGCGGTGGCTTACCTGTCACCGTGGATCGCCCCGCTGGTTGGCATTACCGTTTCCGCGCTGGTCTATATCGCGCTGACGCGTCTGAGCAAACGTCAGCCCGCCGCTGATTCGGTCGCGGAGCAGTAGCCGTGAGCCTGACGGTCAGCGAAATCCTCGCCCTGGAGGGGCTCTCCGCCATGCGCCTGCGCGCCGGTAAGCAGGGGCTGCAGCTGGCGGTTCGCTGGTACTACGTGGCGGAAAATGAAAATATCGCCGAATGGATCATGGGCGGGGAGCTGGTGTTTATCACCGGGATCAACCATCCCCGCGATGAAGAAAACCTGATCCATTTGCTGATGGAGGGCAAGCAGCGCGGGATCGCCGGCATGGTGATCCTCACCGGCGACGCGTACATTCAGGCGATCTCGCCGCGCCTGATTGCGCTGGCCGACGAGCTGGGCATTCCGCTGATCGAACAGCCCTATCTGCTGAAAATGGTGATCGTGACCGAACGCATCGGTACCGCGCTGGTGCGCAGCGAAAACGCCCTGCAATCGCAGCGCGATATTCTGCTGCAGCTGTTAACCGGCGACTATCCCGACCTGCAAATCCTGCATCAGCGGGCGCTCCACCAGCAGCTGGATTTTACCCGCCCGCTGCGGGTGGCGGCGCTGCGCCTTGAGGGGATCCCGCGCCTGTTTCGCCAGTTTCCGCCGGAGCAGGCCGAAGCCTGGCTGCAGCAGGCCCGCCGCACCATACGCCAGCGGCTGCAGCAGCAGCTCAATCAGCAGGGTAATCCCTTTCCGCTGGTCGAGCGCAGCAATATGTTTCTCTTTCTGCTTCCGGATGAGGAAGGCGAATTTTATCAGCAAAAAACGTGGCTCCAGGCGTGGCTGATCGCACTGGCGGAGGGCGACGACGGGCTATCGCTGCTGTGCGGCCTTTCGGCGCCGGTGCAGCAGCTGCAGGGATATCAGCGCGCGCTGTCGCAGGCGCGTCAGGCGCTGGACCTCAGCGATAACCTGCGTCCGGCCCAGCGCATCAGCGACTACCAGCAGCTGGGGTTTATCAAGCTGCTCTCCGCCGTTAGCGACCCCGCCCTGCTGAGCGACTTTATGCACGACACCCTCGGCTGTCTGATTGAGCCGGATCGCAAAAGCCCCTGGCTGCTGATGGAGACCCTGGAAACGCTGCTTCAGGAGAGCGGCAACGTGGTCAGAGCCGCCGAGCGGCTGGGCATTCACCGCAACACGTTGCATCAACGCATTCAGCGTATTGAGAAGCTGACCGGCTATCCGGTCAGCCACCCGCAGTTTCATCTCAACGCCTCGGTCGCCTTAGCGATCTGGCGTATGTCGCAAAACCATTTACGGGAACAACCATGAAAATTATCAACGCGCGCCTGCGCCATCAAGAAGCGCTCTATACCCTCGACTTACAGGACGGCGTGATTAAAAGCATCACCGCGCAGGCCGCGGCGCAGGCGGCTGACGCCGACGATATCGATGCTGAGCAAAAGCTGGTCATCCCGCCGTTCGTCGAACCGCATATCCATCTTGACGCCACCCTGACGGCGGGCGAGCCGGAGTGGAATATGAGCGGTACCCTGTTTGAGGGCATCGCCCGCTGGAGCCAGCGCAAAGCGAGCGTCACCGTCGAAGATACATGCCAGCGGGCGCTGAAAACCATCGGCATGCTGCGCGACAACGGCGTGCAGCACGTGCGCACCCACATTGATGTCACCGACCCTTCCCTGACGGCGCTTGAGGCGATGCTGAGAGTGAAAAAAGAAGCGGCCCATCTTATCGATCTGCAGATCGTCGCCTTCCCGCAGGAGGGCATTGAGTCCTTCCCCGGCGGACGCGAACTGATGACCCGCGCCATCGAAATGGGCGCCGACGTGGTGGGCGGCATTCCGCACTACGAAAACACCCGCGATAAGGGCGTCAGCTCGCTGGTTTTTCTGATGGACCTGGCCCAGCGCCACGGCTGCCTGGTGGACGTGCACTGCGATGAAACCGACGACCCGCAGTCGCGCTTTCTGGAGGTGCTGGCGGAAGAGGCCCGGGTGCGCGGCATGGGCGCGCAGGTCACCGCCAGCCATACCTGCGCCATGGGCTCCTACGACAATGCCTACTGCTCGAAGCTGTTCCGTCTGCTCAAAGCGTCTGGCATCAATTTTATCTCCTGCCCGACCGAAAGCATTCACCTGCAGGGGCGCTTCGACAGCTGGCCTAAACGCCGCGGCGTGACGCGGGTGGCGGAGCTGGACCGCGCCGGGATCAACGTCTGCTTTGCCCAGGACTCCATTCAGGATCCGTGGTACCCGCTGGGCAACGGCAACATCATGCGCATCCTCGACGCCGGGCTGCATATCTGCCATATGCTGGGATACGAAGATTTGCAGCGCTGCCTCGATCTGATTACCGATAACAGCGCCCGCACCCTGTGCCTCGGCGACAACTACGGCATTGCCGAAGGACGCCCGGCAAACCTGCTGATCCTCGATGCGGAAAACGACTACGACGCGCTGCGCCGCCAGGCCAAAGTGCTGACCTCCATTCGTCACGGCAAAGTTATTTTGCAGCGCCAGGCGGAGCAGATTCGCTATCCGGCATAAGCCTGACGTTGACGCGGCCGCGATGCCGCGTCAACCCACTGCTCGCCCGGGGATTTATGTGGTACCTTTTAACGACTTTTTCCGTGCCGGCCATGGGTTCCTGCGTCGGCGCGGGCTCACTGAGGATAACCCGTACCCTGATACTATGAGCGAAAAAAAATGGATTAAGGCAGAGGACGTTGCCCGACTCGCTGGCGTCTCACGTTCCGCGGTTTCCCGCACCTTTACGCCCGGCGCATCGGTGGCGGAAAAAACCCGCCAGAAGGTCCTCGCCGCGGCGGAAACGCTGGGCTATCAGGTCAACATTATCGCCCGCACGATGAATACCGGCAGCAGCAATTTTATCGGCATCGTCACCGCCGGCTTTGATAACCCCTTCCGCAGCAAGCTGCTGTCGCCGCTGGTCCACCAGCTGGCGCTCAACGGTTTTATGCCGCTGCTGATGAACGCCGACGATCCGCAGCAGCTCGCCCCGTCTCTCAGGCAGCTGCTGAGCTATCACGTCGCGGGGGTTATTATCACCTCCGGGGCGCCGCCGCTGTCGCTGGCGGAGGAGTATCTGGAGCGAAAAATCCCGGTGACCCTTATCAACCGCCACGCCGAGCTGGCCGGCTGCGATCGCGTGTGCAGCGACAACGCGCAGGGCGCGAAGCTGGTGGCCGACCTGTTTGCCCAGCGCCAGTGGCGCCAGGCCGGGTTTATCGGCGAAAGCCTGGATAACTTCAGCACCCGCCAGCGCTACGAAGCGTTTGTTGCCCATACTCAGGGCATGGAGGTCGCCGCGCACTTCTGCGACAGCAGCGGCTATCAGGCGGGCTTTGCCGCCGCCAGGCAGCTGCTTGCCGCGCATCCGCAGCTGCAGGCGCTGTTCTGCGCCACCGATATGCTGGCGCTCGGCGCGCTGGACGGCCTGCGGGCGGACAACCCCGCCGCTTCGCTACCGGCGATTATCGGCTTCGATGATATTCCCCAGGCGGACTGGCAGCCCTATCAGCTGACTACCGTGCAGCAGAATACCGCCCTGCTCGCCCACCACGCGGTGGATCTGCTGGTCACGCGGATCGCCAAATTCAGCCTGCCGTCACGCCATCGCGAAGTGCCGGTGAAACTGATCGTTCGTCAAAGTGCGAAATGAAAAATTCATTTTATGCCGGAGCGATCACAGAATAATATTTTTAATCCATCCACACTCATTTTGCCCTTCGGGGCCGTTTTTTTCAGGCAATTTGCACACGTGTGCAAAATAGGGAGTTATGATGAAATCACTGGAATCAAATGAACTGCAGGCCCGCTACCGTTTAGCCTGCGAGCTGGCGAAGGCCGCCGCTGAACTGGCGTTCGAATACTATCAACAGCGCGACCGGCTGACGGTGGATCATAAAGGCGACGATCTGCAGGACGTGGTCAGCGTCGCCGATAAGCGGGTCGAAGCGTTTGTTAAGCAGCGCATTACTGACGCCTTCCCGCAGGACGGTTTTCTCGGCGAAGAGAGCGGGACGCAGATGCCGGACGCCCGCGTGCTGTGGGTTGTCGATCCCATCGACGGCACCAGCTGTTTTCTTAACGGCCTGCACACCTGGTGCCTGTCGCTGGCCATCATAGCCGACGGCGAACCGGTTATCGGCGTGGTGTACGACCCCAACCATCGCGAGCTGTTCCACGCCCTGAAAGGCCAGGGCGCGTGGCTTAACGATGCGCCTATCGCGCCGCATCCGGCAGCGACGGTCAAAGAGGGCGTGATGGGCGTCGGCACCTCGCACCGCGTGACGCCTGCGGTCTTTCTGCCCTTCCTCGATGCGCTGCTGAGCGACGGCGGGATGTTTATCCGCAACGGCTCCGGGGCGCTGATGAGCGCCTGGGCGGCGGCGGGCAGGCTTATCGGCTACTACGAACCGCATATGAACCCCTGGGACGGGCTGCCGGGGCTGGTGCTGATGCGCGAAGCGGGCGGCCTCAGCAACGACTATCTGGCAAACGACGGGATTCGTCACGGTAATCCGCTGCTGCTGGCCAGCAAGACGCTCTATCCACAATTAAAAAACATGCTTTGTCACCCATTACCTTAACCGCATCGGGTCAGGCTTTATCTGATTATGTACTCTACACAACGACAATCAACCCTAAATAATTCGAGTTGCAGAAAGGCGGCAAGTGAGCGACAAATTCGTCGGGAACGAATTTGACCAGCCGAAGGCTGGCCTCCGGTGAGAGGCAGGAGCCTCTCATTAATCCCCAGGAGCTTACTCTGGTAAGTGACTGGGGTGAACGAACGCAGCCAACGCATATGCAACTTGAAGTATGACGGGTTAAACCTCATGGACGAACCACACTAATCAGTCAGGCCTCCGACCTTCGGAGATACCATTATGTCTGGAAGAATTATCGCATTTTTTCGCGCTTCGCCGCCCAAAGCGGGCGGCGAGTTCGATGAGCGGCGCTTTCGCAGCGTGCGCTGGCAAACCTTTATTACCATGACTCTGGCGTACGTCACGTTCTACGTTTGCCGGCTGTCGTTCACCGTCGCCAAAAGCGCGCTGGTGGAGCTCGGCATTACCCCGACGGAGCTGGGCATGATCGGCTCAACGCTGTTTTTCAGCTACGCCATCGGCAAGCTGGTCAACGGCTTTATCGCCGATCATGCCAACGTGGTGCGCTATATGAGCCTTGGGCTGCTGCTGAGCGCCGGGATGAACCTGATGATGGGGATGACCAGCAACGCCATGCTGCTGGCTATCTTCTGGGGGATTAACGGCTGGGCGCAGTCGATGGGCGTCGGCCCGTGCGTGGTATCGCTGGCGCGCTGGTACGGCTGTAAAGAGCGAGGCACTTTTTACGCCATCTGGTCGACGGCGCATAACATCGGCGAAGCGATGACCTATATGGTGATCGCGGCGGTGATTGCCGGATTCGGCTGGCAGATGGGCTATCTGTCGACCGCCGCGCTCGGCGCCGCCGGGGTGGTGCTGATGCTGTTGTTTATGCGCGACTCGCCGCAAAGCTGCGGCTTCCCGTCAATCAACGTGATTCGCGACGAACCGCTGGAGGAGACGGAAGCCCGCGGCTCGGTGTTTAAAAACCAGCTGCTGGCGCTGCGCAACCCGGCCCTGTGGGCGCTGGCGCTGGCCTCGGCGTTTATGTATATCGACCGCTACGCGGTGAACTCATGGGGGATCTTCTTCCTGGAGCAGGATAAAGCCTACTCTACCCTCGAAGCGTCCGGGATTATCGGGGTCAACGCTATCGCGGGTATTGCCGGAACGATTATCGCCGGGATGCTCTCCGACCGCTTCTTCCCGCGCAACCGCAGCGTGATGGCCGGTTTTATCAGCCTGCTCAACACCGCCGGCTTCGCGCTGATGCTCTGGTCGCCGCACGGCTACTACACCGATATTCTGGCGATGATTATCTTCGGCGCTACCATCGGGGCGTTGACCTGCTTCCTTGGCGGACTGATCGCCGTCGATATTTCGTCCCGTAAAGCCGCGGGCGCCGCGCTCGGCACCATCGGTATCGCCAGCTACGCGGGGGCGGGACTCGGCGAGTTTCTGACCGGCATCATCATCGATAAAACATCGATAATCGAAAATGGCAAAACGCTGTATGACTTCAGTACGCTATCGCTGTTTTGGGTAGGCACCGGCCTGATGTCCGCGCTATTCTGTTTTACCACCGCCGCGATTGTCGCCAGGCGACACGCGATAGAGCGTCAGACCTCATTCTCGTCATAACCGTTTAACTTATAAGGAAGATTTTATGATGCCCGTACGACATCAGGTTTTGCTACGCCTGCTGCTCGCCTGCGCCCTGCCGCTGCTGGCCGCGCCGGGCCACGCCGCCGCGCAGTTTACGCTGGAAAAAGTGGTTGAGCTCAGCCGCCACGGAATTCGTCCGCCGACGGAGGGCAACCGGGAGGCTATCGAAGCCGCGACCCAGCGTCCGTGGACGCAGTGGACCACCCACGACGGGGAGCTGACCGGCCACGGCTACGCCGCCGTCGTCAATAAAGGTCGCGATGAAGGCGCACGCTATCGTCAGCTCGGACTGCTCGCGGCGGGCTGTCCGGCGAGCGGAGAAATTTACGTGCGCGCCAGCCCCCTGCAGCGCACGCGGGCCACCGCCCAGGCGCTGGTGGACGGCGCCTTTCCCGGCTGCGGCGTGATGATTCATCACGTCAGCGGCGACGCCGACCCGCTGTTTCAGACCGATAAATTTGCCGCCACGCAAACCGATCCCGCCCGCCAGCTGGCGGAAGTGAAGAAGACGGCCGGCGATCTGGCGCAGCGTCGGCAGGCGCTGGCTCCGGTGATTCAGCTGCTGAAAAACGCCGTCTGCGCGCCCGATAAGCCCTGCCCGGTATTTGACCTGCCGTGGCAGGTGGAGCAGAGCAAAAGCGGCAAAACGTCGATTAGCGGGCTGAGCGTGATGGCCAATATGGTTGAGACGCTGCGTCTGGGCTGGAGCGAGAACCTGCCTCTCAGCCAGCTGGCGTGGGGCAATATTACCCGCGCCAGCCAGGTCACCGCCCTGCTGCCGCTGCTGACGGAGAACTACGATCTGAGCAACGATGTGTTTTATACCGCGCAAAAACGCGGCTCGATTCTGCTCAACGCCATGCTCGAAGGGGTAAAAGAGGGCGCCGCGCCGAACGTGCGCTGGCTGCTGCTGGTGGCGCACGATACCAATATCGCCATGGTGCGGACGTTAATGGACTTTAGCTGGCAGCTGCCGGGGTACAGCCGCGGCAATATCCCGCCGGGCAGCAGCCTGGTACTGGAACGCTGGCGCGACACCCATAGCGGAAAACGCTACCTGCGCGTCTACTTCCAGGCGCAAAGTCTGGACGATTTACGCCGCCTGCAAACGCCGGATAGCCAGCATCCGCTGCTGCGCCAGGAGTGGCATCAGGCGGGCTGCCGGACCACCGCCGTCGGGACGCTGTGCCCGTACCAGGCGGCGCTGACGGCGCTTGGCCGTAATATCGACCCGCAGTCCGCTCCGGCGGTAGAGATGGTGCTGCCATAAGTTGAAGGCGAAGCGAGGGAGATCGCTTCGCCTTTTTGCTCAGGTTCAGGCCTTTTCTGGCGCAAACGCCCCGGCGGCGACCTGCTCCGGGTTCACCACGCCGCTGTCCAGCACCCAGCCGCTCACTAACGCCGCGGGCGTGACGTCAAACGCCGGATTATAAACGGCGGCCTCTTTCGGCGCCCACTGCACCGCGCCAAAGCTGCCGGCGACGCCGGTGACTTCGGCGGCCGCCCTCTGCTCAATCGGGATTGCCGCGCCGTTCGGGCAATGGCGGTCCAGGGTAGTCTGTGGCGCGGCCACGTAAAAGGGAATCTGATGGTACTTCGCCAGCACCGCCAGCGAATAGGTGCCGATTTTATTTGCCACATCGCCGTTGGCGGCAATACGGTCAGCGCCCACCCAAACCGCGTCGACCTGGCCCTGCGCCATCAGGCTGGCGGCCATCGAATCGGTAATCAGCCGATACGGCACGCCCAGTTCACCCAGCTCCCAGGCGGTCAAACGTCCGCCCTGTAACAGCGGGCGCGTTTCATCCACCCAGACGTTCGCCACCTTTCCCTGCTGATGCGCCAGCGCAATCACCCCCAGCGCGGTGCCGACGCCCGCCGTCGCCAGGCCGCCGGTATTGCAGTGGGTCAACAGGCGGCTGCCCGGCGTCACCAGCGCGCTGCCCGCCTCGGCGATGCTGGCGCAAAGCTGTTTATCCTCTTCGATCAGGCGCAGCGCTTCCGCTTCCAGAGCCTGTGGAAAGCGCTCCTCCGCCAGCGCCAGCTTCATGCGATCCAGATTATTCATCAGGTTTACCGCCGTCGGACGCGCGGCGCGCAGCGTCTCCAGCGCCTCAGATAGCGCCTCGCGGGTCAGGCCGCGCTGCGCCAGCAGCGCCAGCAGCAGGCTGGCCGACAGGCCAATCAGCGGCGCGCCGCGTACCCGCAGGGCGTGAATATGGTCCACCAGCAGCGCCACGTTATCCGCCGCCAGCCAGCGTTTTTCCTGCGGTAAAGCCTGCTGGTCAAGAATAAAGAGCTGATTTTCGCTTACCCGCAGGCTGGTGGTCTGTAGTGTCTGCATTTAGTTAAATCCCTGTTGCGTTGTTGTATCACATTGTGTCAGGATGAAATCCAGAAGTATAGACGTCTGAACGGCTTAATCAGAATTTTGAGGATCGAGGCAATGTCGCAATACCATACTTTCACGGCCAGCGATGCGGTGGCTTACGCCCAACAATTTGGCGGTATCGACAATCCGTCAGAACTGGTGTCCGCGCAGGAAGTGGGCGACGGCAACCTCAACCTGGTGTTTAAAATTTTCGATATCAGGGGCGTGAGCCGGATTATCGTTAAGCAGGCGCTGCCCTACGTGCGCTGCGTGGGAGAATCCTGGCCGCTGACCCTTGACCGCGCGCGCCTTGAAGCACAAACCCTGGTGGCTCACTATCAGCACTGCCCGCAACACACGGTGCGGATTGTGCATTTCGATCCCGAGCTGGCGGTGATGGTGATGGAAGATCTCTCCGATCACCGCATCTGGCGCGGGGAGCTGATCAACAACGTTTACTACCCCCAGGCCGCCAGCCAGCTGGGGGAATACCTGGCCCAGACGCTGTTTCACACCAGCGACTTTTATCTGCATCCTCATGAGAAAAAGGCCCAGGTGGCGCAATTTATTAATCCCGAGATGTGCGAAATCACCGAGGATCTGTTCTTTAACGACCCGTATCAGGTTCACGAGCGCAACAGCTATCCAGCCGCGCTGGAAGCCGATGTCGCCGCCCTGCGCGACGATGCCCAGCTGAAGCTGGCGGTGGCCGCGCTCAAGCATCGCTTCTTTTCCCATGCCGAAGCGCTGCTGCACGGCGATATCCACAGCGGCTCGATTTTCGTCGCCGAAGGCAGCTTTAAGGCCATCGACGCCGAATTCGGCTTTTTCGGCCCTATTGGCTTCGATATCGGCACCGCCATCGGCAACCTGCTGCTCAACTATTGCGGTCTGCCGGGGCATCTGGGCATTCGCGATGCCGCCGCCGCTCGCGAACAGCGCCTCAGCGATATCCAGCAGTTCTGGACCACCTTTGCCGAGCGTTTTCAGGCGCTGGCGGCGGAGAGATCCCGCGACGCCGCGCTGGCCTGGCCCGGCTATGCCTCCGCGTTCCTGAAGAAAGTGTGGGCCGACGCGGTGGGCTTCTGCGGCACCGAACTGATTCGCCGCAGCGTCGGGCTGTCGCACGTGGCGGATATCGATACTATCCAGGACGAAGCCATGCGCCATGAATGCCTGCGCCACGCCATCACCCTGGGTAAAGCGCTGATTGTGATTGCCGATCGCATCGACAGCGTGGATGAGCTGATTGCGCGAATTCGCCAGTACGGTTGAATCTCCGTCCAGCCTTTCCCGGCTCGCGCTGCGCTTAGCCGGGCTACGAGTTCACCACCGTCTGGGATCAGGTAGCCCGGACAGGCGCGTCAAGCGCCGCCTCCGGGTATGTGCCTCTTTCCCCGGAGGCGATGCTTCGCATCTGTCCGGGCTACGGGTTCGCCACCGTCTGCAATCCGGTAGCCCGGGTAAGGCGCGTCAAGCGCCGCCTCCGGGTATGTGCCTCTTTCCCCGGAGGCGATGCTTCGCATCTGTCCGGGCTACGGGTTCGCCACCATCTGCGATCCGGTAGCCCGGGTAAGGCGTTTACGCCGCGACCCGGGAAGGCAACAACCCACAATCCCCTACCCCAGATACTCAATCACCGACAGCCCGCCGTTATAATCGGTGCTGTAAATAATTCCCTGCGCGTCGACGAACACGTCGCAGGACTGGATCACCCGCGGGCGACCGGGGCGGGTATCCATCATTTTCGCCGGCGCGGCGGGCACCAGCGCCCCGGTTTCCACCGGTCGATAAGGGTTGGAAATATCGTAAGCGCGAACGCCCGCGTTCTGATAAGTGGCGAAAATCAGCGTTGAGCTGACAAAGCTGCCGGGACGATTCTCATGCAGGTTATGCGGGCCAAAGTGCGCCCCTTTCGCCACGTAGTCAGCTTCGTCCGGCTGCGGGAAAGTGGCGATACTCACCGGATTCGTCGGGTCGCGAATGTCGAACAGCCAGATCAGCTTCTCGCCATCCTGCTGGTTATCCAGCACCGCCTCATCAAGCACCACCAGCAGATCCCGATCCGGGAGCGGCAGCGCGGTGTGGGTGCCGCCGCCAAACGGCGGGCTCCAGTTACGGTGGCTAATCAGCTTCGGCTGAGTGCGGTCCTGCACATCGAGCAGGGTCAGGCCGCCGTCGCGCCAGCTACCGTAGGCGGTGTCGCCGGCGATAATCGCGTGATGCAGGGCATAGCGCTTACCTTCCGGCCACTGCGCGGTCTCCCCCGCCGCCTGGTTCATCCCCGGCAGCCACCAGCGCCCGGCGACCTCCGGCTTGCGCGGGTCGGCCAGGTCGATAGTCAGGAAAATGTAGTCGCTAAAGCCGTCAATCAGCGCGGAAACGTAGGCCCAGCGTCCGCCGACGTACCAGATTCGGTGGATACCGATGCCGTTAAGCGACAGAAAAGCGATCTCTCGCGGTTTATCCGGAGTGGAAATATCAAAAATCCGCAGCCCGGCGCTCCAGCCCCTATCCCGTACGTCGCTGACCGTCTCGCCCACCGAACGGGTGTAGTACACCTTCTCGTCGGCGAAGCGGGCATCGGCGAACAGATCCCGGGCGTTGATCACCAGCAGCAGATCGTCGTGCGCCTGTAAATGGACGTTCCAGGTACCGGGCGGCGCGGCGATGTAGTTGACCGTTTGCGGATGTTTAGGGTCGCGCACGTCCACCACGGAAAAGCCCTGCGAGACCATATGGCCGATATAGGCAAAACCACGATGGACCATCAGCTGAACGCCGTCCGGGCGTCCTCCCTGATCGCTATGCCCGATCAGCCGCATATTGCGGCTGTATTCTGGTGTTGGCAAAACACTCATTTGTTTTTCGCTTCCAGGGTAGCGAACCACGGAGCGATAAAGTCTTCGGTCTGGCCCCAGCCCGGGATAATTTTACCCAGCGAAGCGACGTTAACCGCCCCCGGCTGCGCCGCCAGCAGCGCCTGCGGGATCGCCGCCGCCTTAAAGTCGTAGGTCGCAGGCGTCGGTTCCCCGGCAATCTTATTGGCGATCAGCCGCACGTTGGTAGCGCCGATAAGCTTCGGATCCACCGCTACGCTCACCTTCCACGGGCTGCCGGATTCGCGCATCAGCTGCAGATCCTGATTGGAAATATCGATGCTGTAGAGTTTGATCTCAGTGCGGCCGTTCTCTTTCAGCGCTTTATAGGCGCCCTGGCTGAACGCGTCCCAGGTTCCCCAGATGGCATCAATTTTACCTTTCGGGTATTTCGCCAGGATCGCGCCGACCTTGTTGGCGGTATCGCCCTGCACGTCGGAAGAGACCGCGCCGATGGATTCCAGCTCTTTGATGCCGGGGTTTTGTTTAAGCAGCGTCTGGTAGGCCGCCTGGCGGCGCTCCATCGGCGGGAAACCCGCGACCCACAGTTTGACGATATTGGCTTTGCCGTTGAAATCTTTCACCAGCTGGCCAAAGGAGAGCTCGGTCAGCGAAGCATCATCCTGCTGGGTGACGGTGACGCCCGGGATCTGGCCGTTTACCGCGGTATCGAAGACCGAGACTTTGATCCCGGCGTCCACCGCTTTTTTCACCAGCGCGGTGGCGTAGGGATCGCGCCCCTGAGAAAGGATAATGCCGTCGTATTTCTGGCTAATCGCCTGGTTAACGAAGTCCTGGAATTTGGCGTCATCACCGTTGCTGAGGAAGGTACTGATTTTAAAGCCGAGCTTTTTCCCCTCCTGGATCGCTCCGGAGACAAACTGAGTGGTGTTATCGTCGGAGCCCAGGTTGCGGATCACCGCAATGCGAATCGGCCCGCTGTGTTCAGCAATGGCAGCCGGAAGCGGCGTCGGGGTTTCAGCAAAGGCCGCCGCAGCGTTGAACAACCCCAGCGCGATGAGTGAAAACGTTATCTTTTTCATAGTGTTTCCTTTTTGTTACCCTAAATAATTCGAATTGCAGGACGGCGGCAAGTAAACGAATCCCGATGAGCTTACATAAGTATGTGATTCGGGTGAGTGAACGCAGCCAACACACCTGCAATTTGAAGAATGACGTGTAAAATATTAGATGCGGCGCTGAAAATAGGTCAGTGCGAGCGCGCCAGCCAGCACCAGCCCTTTAATAATGTCCATCGCGTAATAGGGCACCGAGAGCATCACCAGGCCGTTGGAGAGCACGCCCAGAATTACCGCCCCCACCAGCGTACCGAGCGCGTTCGGCTTACCGGAACCGGCCAGCGAGAAGCCAATCCACGCCGCCGCCACCGCATCCATCAGGTAGCCGCCGCCGGCGTTCACCTGCGATGAGCCGATGCGCGACGCCAGCAGAATGCCGCCGAGCCCCGCCAGCAGAGAGGCGATGACGTACGCCGCCACTTTGTAACGGGTAATGCGCAGGCCGGAGAGGCGCGCCGCTTCCGGGTTGCCGCCGATGGCGTACATCCGCCGTCCGTGGGTGGTAAAAGAGAGCGCCAGCTGAGCGATAACGGTCACCACCAGCATAATGATCACTATCGTTGGCACCTGCCCCAGCGAACCGAACGCCGCCGGAATCACGCCTTCCGCCATATCGCCGCTCGGCAGCACCATGTTTTCGGTGATCGACCCGCCGTAGCTGTAGGTCATCGCCACGCCCTGAATCACGAACAGGCTGGCAAGCGTCGCCAGCATGTCGGGAATACGCAGGATCACGATCAGAAACGCGTTGAACAGCCCCACTAAGGTACAGAGCGCGAGGGTGATAAGGATCGCCTCGGTGGTGCCGAAGCCGTGCCAGACAAACAGCGAAATCACCAGCGCATTGGCCAGCGAGGCGGTGGAGCCCACGGATAAATCGAAACCGCCGATGGTCAGCGATATCGATACGCCGATGGCGATCACCGTCACGATGGCGATGGAACGCAGGATGTTGATGATGTTAAACGGGTCGAGGAAGTTGTCCGACGCCAGGCCAAAAACGGCGATCAGCAGGACGACGGTCAGCAACATGCCCCATTTGTAGAGAAAATCGAAAAATCGCTGACGGCCCGATACCGTCGCGTTAACTGCCAGGGCCTTACTCACGCTGCTGCTCCTCCGGTGGAGTAATAAAGAATGTTCTCTTCCCGGGCCTCTGCGCCCGGAATTTCCGCCACGATGCGCCCGTCCCACAGCACGCAGATGCGATCGCACAGGCCGACCAGTTCGGCGAACTCGCCCGAGGCGTAAATCACCCCTTTGCCTTCCCGCGCCAGGCCGTCGATCGCGTTGAATAAATCCGTTTTGGCTTTGACGTCGACCCCTTTGGTCGGCTCATCGAAAATCAGGACGTTGGCGTTGCCGCGCAGCCATTTGCCTATCGCCACTTTTTGCTGATTGCCGCCGGAGAGACGGCGCAGGGTTTGCGCCGGACCCGATGTCCGAATGCCCACCCGGGCGATCACCTCTTCCGCCCAGCGCCAGGCCTGACGATGGCCAAACAGGCTCCAGCGGGAGAAGCTGCTATCGGCGCTGACCGCCAGGTTCATCGCCACCGGCTCTTCGATAAAAATGCCCTCTTTGCGCCGCTCTTCCGGCACCAGCGCCAGACCGCGCGCCACCGAGTCCGCCGGGTCGCGCGGTCGCCACGGCTGGCTGTTCAGTTCGCCGCGGGTCAAACGGCTTTTGCTGGCGCCAAACAGCGCCTTGCACAGCTCGGTTTTCCCGGCGCCCGCCAGCCCGGCGATCCCCAGAATCTCCCCCTTGCGCAGACGCAACGAGATATCCTGCAGCAGCCCTTCGTCGTGCAGCCCTTCAACCTGTAGCAGCACCTCATCGCTATGCGGCGGCCGCTTCGGCGGAAAGATATCGCTCAGCTCATGCCCGAGCATCTTCTCGACGATCTGCTCGCCGCTCAGATCGGCCATCGGCCCGCTCTCAATCAGCCGTCCGTCGCGCAGCACCGTCAGGGTGTCGCAGACCGCTTTTAATTCATGAATGCGGTGCGAGATAAACACGATACCAATGCCCTGCCGCTGCAGACGGCGAACCACCGCAAACAGGCGCTCGCTTTCGTTTTGGTCCAGCGGCGCGGTCGGTTCATCGAGGATAAGAAAGCGGCAGTGATGCGACAGCGCGCGGGCCAGCAGGATTTGCTGTTTTTCCGCCAGCGTACAGCTGTCGATGGAGCGGCGTACGTCGAGGCTGACGTCAAGCTGAGCCAGCGCCTCGCGCGCCAGCTGGCGCAGCCGCCCCCAGCGGAAGGCGATCCCCGGCTCCGCCAGCCTGTCGAGCATGATGTTTTCCGCGATGCTCAGGCCCGGGACCAGCGCCACGTCAACCTCCTGCTGCACCAGATGGATCCCCAGCTGTTTGGCATCGCGCGGCGAGCGAATACTTACCGACTGGTTGTTAATCACCACCTCGCCTTCGTAATGGGCGTGCGTGCCGCACAGCACCGCCATGAGCGTGGACTTACCCGCGCCGTTGGCGCCGGTCAGCGCATGCACCGATCCCCCCGTCAGGGTGAAAGCCACGTTGCTGAGCGCCCGAAAGCCGGAAAAGGCCAGGCTAATATTTTGCATCTCAAGGCGATTGCCGGTCATCCCCTGCACCCTGTCGATTAATGTTCTGATTTAACGAATTTTTCATAGCTCTCCTTGACTGACAAATGCATAAAAGGCATAAGATAAAGCGAAATAATATTAGCCATCCGGATGTCCAGACATAACATCAGGTTAGCGAAACAGCACAAGGACAGCATTGATGAGTCACAGCGATATCCGCGTGGTCCCCGGCCCCGCCAACTACTATTCCCATCCCGGCAGCCTTGCCCGGCTGCAGGATTTTTACAGCGAAGAACAGCTTTCACGCGCGGTGTGGGTTTACGGCGAGCGGGCTATCGCGGGCGCGCAGGCTTTCCTGCCGGCAGCGTTTAACGCGCCTGGCGCCAAAAAAATATTATTTAAAGGCCACTGCAGCGAAAGCGACGTCAGCGAGCTGGCCCGCGCATCCGGCGACGATCGGTCGGTGGTGATTGGCGTGGGCGGCGGCGCGCTGCTCGATACCGCGAAGGCGCTGGCCCGTCGCCTCGGCCTGCCGGTGGTGGCCATCCCCACCATCGCCGCCACCTGCGCGGCGTGGACGCCGCTGTCGGTGTGGTATAACGATGCCGGTCAGGCGCTGCAGTTTGAAATCTTCGACGACGCCAACTTTCTGGTGCTGGTGGAGCCGCACATTATTCTTAACGCGCCGGCGGAATATCTGCTGGCGGGCATCGGCGATACGCTGGCGAAATGGTATGAAGCGGTGGTGCTGGCTCCGCAGCCGGAGACGCTGCCGCTCACCGTGCGCCTGGGTATCAACGGCGCGCTGGCGATCCGCGATGTTCTGCTGGAAAGCAGCGAAACCGCGCTGGCCGACCAGCAGCGCGGCGAGCTGACCCAGGCGTTTCGCGACGTGGTGGATGCGGTTATCGCCGGCGGCGGTATGGTCGGCGGGCTGGGCGAGCGCTATACCCGCGTCGCCGCCGCCCACGCGGTGCACAACGGGCTGACGGTACTGCCGCAGACCGAGAAGTATCTTCACGGGACCAAAGTCGCCTACGGCATTCTGGTCCAGAGCGCCCTGCTCGGCCAGGACGACGTGCTGGCGCAGCTGGTGCAGGCGTACCGGCGCTTTAATCTGCCGACTACGCTGGCGGCGCTGGAGGTGGACATCAACAACCGCGAACAGCTGGATAAGGTGATTGCCCATACCCTGCGCCCGGTGGAGTCCATCCATTTTCTGCCGGTTGAACTGAACGCTGAAACCCTGCGCGCGGCGTTTGAGAAGGTCGAACGTTTCGCCGGTTAATCCCCCGTTTTATTCGCCTCTGCCGCCCGGCGGAGGCGCTTTCGAGCCGCCTCGCAAAGCCGATGTTTCTGCCTTCGCCAGAAGACGATTCTGCGTTAGGGTACCCTCATAAGAAAATAACAAACTTATCTTATAAACTTATTATTTTCTTATGTTCAACTGAGGTGTACAGTGGAGGTACATAGCATGCTCATCTGGTCAAAAGTGGCAAAAAAGGAACTGGCAAATATCGATTATCGCTATCAGCAGAGAATCAAAAGCAGGCTAGCTGATTTAGGTGACCGTACGGCTCCTCGGCCCGATGTCAGAAAGTTATCTAAACCAGAGAATCATTACCGTCTTCGGGTAGGGGATTATCGGTTCATTTTCACATGTCAGGGGCTGACGCTGAGCGACCTGTTTATCGTGTCCGTTAAGCGCAGAACCTCAACAACCTATTTGCATGAGGAGAATATGCCATATGGCTGTTCAGATAATTAAGGATGATGAAGGGAAAGCGCAGTACGCGGTGATCCCCTACGACGAATACTTCCAGATGTGTTTGCAGCTAGCCGAGCTGGATGATGAAACGGAAGCCGATCTTGAAGATATTCCGGTAGAACACGATATCTACGACAACGTGATGCTGCCGGGTGACGTCTGCGACATCATGGATAAAGAGAAAGTCAGCCTGCAGGCGGCCTGGCGCATTTTGCGCGGCCTGTCGCAGCAGGAGGTGGCCAATAAGCTCGGGATTAGCCAGTCGGCGGTATCCCAGCTAGAAGCTATCGATTCCCGCCCGCAAAAGCGCACCCGCGAAAAGCTGGCGGCAATATACGGCTGCACCCAGGAGCAGATCAGCCTGTATCTGCCGAAAGAGGGTTAACAGCACTTCGCGCCGCCTTTACCGCCGTAGCGCGCGTCCTGACGTTCGCGGAAAAATTCTTCATAGGTCATCGGCGTTTGTTCCGGATGGGTCGCGCGGATGTGCTCCACGTAGTTGTCGTAATCCGGGACGCCGATCATCATTTTCGCCGCCTGGCCTAAATATTTTCCGGCTTTCGAAAGGGTATCAAACATTTTCAACTCCCATCATCGCCCCCCTTCTCGCAAAGGAGGGCGATAACGTCATGGCTTAGTGGGCGCGTTTCGCCTGGGTCACCAGGCTATCAGCATCAGCAGGCATCGCCTGGTAAGGGGTCTCTTTCGCCGTCGGTTTGTCCTCTTTCAGCGCCGCCAGCGCGGTCTTAATCGAGAACAGCGCCAGCACGACCACCACCACCATAAAGAAGATGGTCAGCCCGGCATCCAGACGGTTGTTAAATACCAGCTGCGCCAGCTGCGACTCGGTGTACTGCGGCGGAATATTGCCGCTGTCAATCATCGCCTGGAACTTGTTGGCAATCGCCAGGAAGCCCACTTTGGTATCGGTGCTGAACGACTTCTGCCAGCCCGCGGTCAGGGTACAGATCAGCAGCCAGGAGGTCGGCAGCAGCGCAACCCAGGCATAGCGCTGGCGCTTCATCTTAAACAGTACCACCGCGCAGAGCATCAGCGCCATCCCCGCCAGCATCTGGTTGGCAATACCAAACAGCGGCCACAGCGTGTTGATGCCGCCAAGCGGGTCAACCACGCCCTGATGCAGGAAGTAGCCCCACGCCAGCACGCACAGCGCCGTGGCGAGAAGGTTCGCCGGCAGCGAGCTGGTTTGCTTCAGGCCCGGGCTAATCACCCCGAGCAGATCCTGCAGCATAAAGCGCGCCGCGCGCGTGCCGGCATCCACCGCGGTCAGGATAAACAGCGCCTCGAACAGAATCGCGAAGTGATACCAGAAGGAGACGTCCATCAGGCCGCCCAGCGAACCGTGCAGAATATAGGCCATGCCCACCGCCAGCGTCGGCGCGCCGCCCGCACGGGAGATAATCGACTGTTCCCCCACTTCGGTCGCAATCTGATTAAGCGTATCCGGGGTTACGGTAAAGCCCCAGCTGCTCACCACCTGCGCCGCCGACGCCACCACATCGGTCACGCCCGCCGGGGCCAGCACCGCCATTGGGCTGTTCATCGCGAAGTAGACGCCCGGGTCGATAATACAGGCCGCCACCAGCGCCATAATCGCCACGAAGGACTCCATCAGCATGCCGCCGTAGCCGATAAAGCAGGCCTGGCCTTCATTAGCCAGCATCTTCGGCGTCGTGCCGGAGGCAATCAGGGCATGGAAGCCGGAAACCGCGCCGCAGGCGATGGTGATAAACAGGAACGGGAACAGGCTGCCGCTCCATACTGGCCCGGTGCCATCGATAAATTTGGTCAGCGCCGGCATCGTCAGCGTCGGGCGCATAATCAGAATACCAATCGCCAGACCGACAATGGTGCCGATTTTCAGGAAGGTGGAGAGGTAGTCGCGAGGCGCCAGCAGCAGCCAGACCGGCAGCACCGCGGCGATAAACCCGTAGCCCACCAGAATCCAGGTGAGCTGTACGCCGGTGTAGTCAAACCACGGCGCCCAGGTCGGGCTTTCCGCCACCCAGCCGCCGGAAATGATGGCGAACACCAGCATCACCAGGCCAATCACCGACACCTCGCCAATGCGCCCGGGGCGCAGATAGCGAATATAGATCCCCATGAAAATCGCCAGCGGGATGGTAAAGGCCACGGTGTAAGTGCCCCACGGGCTGTGGGTCAGCGCTTTCACCACGATCATCGCCAGTACCGCGAGGATAATCACCATGATCATAAAGCAGGCCACCAGCGCCAGTACCCCGGCGGTCGGGCCCATCTCCTCTTTCACCAGCTCGCCGAGCGAACGTCCGTCGCGACGGGTGGAGACGAACAGCACCATAAAGTCCTGTACCGCTCCGGCCAGCACCACGCCCGCGAGGATCCAGATCATTCCCGGCAGATAGCCCATCTGCGCCGCCAGCACCGGACCAACCAGCGGCCCCGCGCCGGCAATGGCCGCAAAATGGTGACCGAACAGCACTTTCTTGTCGGTTGGAACGTAGTCGAGGCCGTCGTTGTGACGCACCGCCGGAGTCATGCGCGTCGGGTCGACAGCCAGCACGTTTTTAGCGATATACAGGCCGTAAAAGCGATAGGCGATCAGATAGACGCAGACTGCCGCGACGACAATCCACAGCGCGTTAATCTGTTCACCCCGGTTTAGCGCGATATAGCCCAGGGCAAAGGCTCCGATAACGGAGAGCAGTGTCCAGATGAGGTATTTCCCTGAATTATTCATCATTGTGTTCCACAGGTAGGGTAATCAGGATGTTACAAGTTGTTTCTAGAACACAATGGAAGTTTTAACAACTTTGAAACGTTGCAGATGTCGCCTGACGGCAAGGATTTATCTCACATTGCAAGCGAGATCACTTCTGGCAGGAAAATGGATGAAAACGGGGAGGGATAATCTCTCACTGCATCGCATCCTGCTTCCCCGGAGGCGGCGCTTGACGCGCCTGTCCGGGCTACCGGTCCGCAGACGATGATGAACCCGTAGCCCGGGTAAGCGCAGCGCGACCCAGGAAGAAGCCGCACCGATGCATTCATCCCGGCGTATCCCCGGGTTGCGGCGTAAACGCCTTACCCGGGCTACCGGCCCGCAGACGATGATGAACCCGTAGCCCGGGTAAGCGCAGCGCCACCGGGGAAGCACACCGCAGACGACGGTGAGTTGGCCGGAACCACAGACGGCGCGTTACCCGTAGCCCGGGTAAGCGCAGCGCGACCCGGGAACAGGCT
>NZ_VOJB01000062.1:82960-90362 GCF_007910085.1 Klebsiella sp. ME-303
ACACCGCAATTTCCCAGCTCTGGCCCTGACGCCCCAGGTGCAGCGCCCGGCATTCGCCGCGGACTTTGCCGCTGGAGACCGCCCGGTGATGGGTGGCGTTGAGCTCGGTCCCCACTACGCACTGTCCCTCTTCGGTCATCAGCCACCCGGCCATCGAGCCCAGGGTTTCCGCCAGCGCCGCGGAGGCGCCGCCGTGCAGCAGCCCGAACGGCTGATGGGTTCGCGCGTCGACCGGCATTTCCGCTTCCAGCACGCCCTCCTCAAGCCGGGTATAAACGATGCCCAGATGCGCGACCATCGTATTGACGCTGGTCGCGTTGAGTTCATCCAGCGTCAGCTGACGTTTCCAGGCCATTTATGCCCCCAGCGTCGAGCCGCCGTCCACCACGATATCCTGCAGCGTGATATGGCTGGCGTGGTCGGAGGCGAGGAACAGAATGGTATTGGCAATCTCCTGCGGGCGGGCGATTTTGCCCAGCGGAATGCCCAACTTAAACTGCTCGCCGAAGCCGCGAATGCGCTGCTGCTCAGCGTCATCGCTCACCCACAGCGTCCGCTGCATATCGGTATCGGTAGAGCCAGGAGAAACCAGATTACAGCGTACGCCGCTGCCCGCCAGCTCCAGCCCGACGGTCAGCGCCAGGCTCTTCAGCGCCGCCTTTGACGCGCCGTAGGCGCTCATGCCAATGCGCGGCGTATGCGCAGCGTCGGACGCCACGGTCACAATCGCCCCGCCTTTTTGGCGGCGGAACTGCCCCATCGTCTGCTGGAACAGGTTAAACGCCCCGCCAACGTTAACGGCAAAGGTCTGCTGCCAATCTTCCTGGCTCAGCGCATCGGTCGCCCCCATCCGCAAAATACCGGCGGCATTGACCAGCACATCCAGCCGCGCGATCCCTGCCAGCAGGCGGCCGCACGTCTGCGCCACCTGCTGCGCGTCGGCAACGTCCAGCGTCTCGGTGGCGAACGGGTAGCTTTCGCCGTCGAACGCCAAATCAAACCCGGTTACCTGCGCGCCGGCCTCAACGAACGCCAGGGCGGTGGCGTAGCCGATCCCCTTGCCCGCGCCGGTGATCCACACGGTCCGGCCGTGAAAATCGAGCCCGTTCATTATTTCACCTCGCGGGAAAGCAGCGCCCACCAGGCATCAATGGTCGGATTTTTCGCCAGCACCACGAAGTCGATATCGCCGTGCACTTTACGCCAGCGGGCGGCGAGCGCCATCATGCGTACCGAATCCAGGCCGTAGTCGATCAGGTTTTCGTCATCCATCGGTTCGTCGGATTCATCCAGCAGCGGCAGCACCAGCGCCCGCAGCGCCGCTTTCGATGCCGGCAGCGGCAGCAGCTCTTCGGTCATCACCACTCGACCGGAGCGACCCGCCACGTAGTTGAGCGCCATCAGGTGCTCCTCGCGGCTGAAATCGGCCAGCGCGTCGGCAACGAAGAACGGCTTAATATCGCGCATAAACGCATCGGTCGCAGTGGTCATGCAGCCGATATGGGCATATACGCCGGTGATGATTAGCTGATCGCGCCCCGCGTCTTTCAGCATCTCCTCCAGCGGCGAGCGATGAAACGCGCTGTAGCGCCACTTCACCAGCACGGTATCGTTGTCGTCCGGCGCAAGCGCGGCAATCACCTGCTGCTGCTCCGGCGAACGGGTCAGGCCAGGCCCCCACATGTCGTTCAGCAGCGCGCGGTCTTCATCGCTCTGCTCTTTCGGCTGGGCGGTGTAAAAAACCGGAATATGGTTCTGTTTGCAGAACTCGCGCAGGGCGGCGATGTTGGCCACCACTTTCTCCATCATCGCGCTGTTTTCGCCCCAGAAGTTAAGGAAATACTCCTGCATATCGTGGATCAACAGCGCGGCACGGGACGGCTCAAATGCCCAGTTCACTTTGTTCGCCGGGATATCGCTGGCTTCCGGCAGCGCGTAAGCCTGTAATTTTGGGATTGCCATTCTGTCTTCTCCTTCAGCCCAGCTTGCGTTCAGCCAGCCACTGACGTAATTGTTTTTTATCGACTTTGCCCACCGGCGTCAGCGGCAGCGCATCAACGCACTCCACGCGGTCCGGCAGTTTAAATTCTGCGACCCCTTGTTCCCGCAGGAAGCGGCGTACCGCCACCGCGCGCAGAGGCTCTTTTACCACCAGATATGCGCAGCTCTTTTCCCCCAGCAGGCTATCTTCCATGCTGACCAGCGCGACGTGGATCACCGCCGGATGGCGCAGCAGCAGGTTTTCGATCTCTTCCGCCGCGATCTTCTCGCCGCCGCGGTTGATCTGATCTTTTTCCCGCCCCTGCACGGTGATATAGCCATCTTCATCGATCGAGATCAGATCGCCAGAGCAGTAGAAACCATCGGCATCAAAGGCCTCGGCATTATGCTGCGGGCTCTTGTAGTACCCGCGGAAGGTATAAGGGCCACGGGTCATCAGGCGCCCGACTTCGCCGCGCGGCAGCGGATTACCCTGCGCATCGGCCACCCACACTTCGTCATCAGGACACATCGGGCAGCCCTGGGTATTGATAATGCGCTCGGGGCTGTCGTTGAGGCGGGTATAGTTCACCAGCCCCTCCGCCATGCCGAAGACCTGCTGAAGCTGACAGCCGATTTCCGCCGGAATACGCGCGGCGAGGGTCGCGGACAGGCGCGCCCCACCTACCTGCAGCAGCCGCAGCGACTGCAGACGGGCATTGCTGCCGGACTCATGGATCTCCTGTAACCACAGGCTTACCGCCGGCGGAACCAGCGAGGTCAGGTTAATCTGGTGCTTTTCGATCAGCGGGAAGCAGAGGGTGGCGCTCGGGTCGTGCGCCAGCACCACCACGCCGCCGGCGAGGAAGACGCCGAGTGAACCCGGCGAGCTCATCGCGTAGTTGTGGGCGGCGGGAAGCGCGTTCAGATAGCGCGTTTCGGCGCTTACGCCGCACAGCTGATTGCTGCGGCGAATGCTGTATTCGTAGTCGTTATGAGTACGCGGAATGAGCTTCGGCGTACCGGTGCTGCCGCCGGAGAGCTGGAAAAAAGCCACTTCGTCAGCGGGCGTCGGATGCGCGACGAAATTATCGTCAGGCTGGGCGATGGCCGCCGCCAGGCTGCGTTCGCCGCCGTCGTTCAGCAGCAGGGCCACGCGTACCGACGCATGCTGGGCGACAAAAGCGTTAAGAAAATCATCATCGGCAAACAGCGCGTGTTCGCGGTCGGCAATCAGCAAAGCGGGTTCAATCTGCGCGGCGTAGGCGTTCAGCTCGCTACGCTGGTGGCTGAACAGCGCGTTGACCGGCGCAACGCCGATCCGCAGCAGCGCGAAAAAGGTGATATAAAATTCCGCAACGTTGCCCAGCTGCACCAGCGCCGTTTCGCCG
The DNA here is from genome assembly GCF_007910085.1 of Klebsiella sp. ME-303. Classification (NCBI taxonomy): domain Bacteria; kingdom Pseudomonadati; phylum Pseudomonadota; class Gammaproteobacteria; order Enterobacterales; family Enterobacteriaceae; genus Klebsiella; species Klebsiella sp. ME-303. The sequence continues at coordinate 86,332 of NZ_VOJB01000062.1, forward strand.
CGCTTCAGGCCCTGACGCTGCAGCGAGGAGGCGAGGTTATCCACCAGGCGGTTGAATTCACGGTAGCTGTAGCTTTTGTCGCCGTCGATAATCGCGGGAGCGTCGTTTTCCGCATGACGGGTAATCAGATAGGTTAGCGGCAGATCCTGCCAGTAACCTTTTTGCCGATAGCGGGCCGCAAACTCTTCTGGCCAGCGGGTAAATTCGATCATCATAGTCCCTTATTGCAAGCCGAATACGTTCAGCATGGTGGTCAGTTTGACGCCGGTTTCGCGCCACTCGCCTAGCGGCGAAGAGGCCGGGACGATACCTGCGCCAGCAAATAGCCGCAGGGTGCGCTGCTGCAGGCGCGCGCAGCGGATGGTCACCACCCACTCGCCGTTGCCTTCATCATCGCACCAGCCGACAATGCCGCCGAACAGCTGACGGTCGAACGGCTCCAGTTCGTTAATCAGGCGTTTCGCCGCCTGATGCGGGAAGCCGCTCAGCGCCGGCGTCGGGTGCAGCAGGCAGGCCAGCGACATGGCGTTCTCATTTGCCAGCGCGGTGCCCTGAATCTGCGTCGCCAGATGCCACAGGGTCGGCGTGGTGATCAGCTGCGGAGAGTCCGGCAGGGAGAGTTCGCTGCTGCGCGGCGCTAATACGGCCTTCATCGCCTGGGTCACCAGCTCATGTTCGTGGCGGTCTTTTTCCGATGCCAGCAGCCTGTGCCCCGCTTCGCGGTCCAGCACATCGTCCGGCTGGCGACGGGCCGAACCGGCCAGCGGCAGAGAGCTGAAATGCGCGCCTTCTTTACGCAGCAGCAACTCCGGGCTGGCGCCCAGCAGCACGCCGCCGTCCGAGAGCGGCACGTGGAAGTTATAGCTGGCCGGGTTCTGGGCGATCAGGCGCTCGAGCAGCGCCCCGCTATCAACCCGTTCGCGGGTGGTGATATCAATCAGGCGCGAGAGGACCACTTTGTCCACTTCCGGCGTCGCGGTGAGGGCCGCCGCGCGCGCCACCATCGCCATGAAGGTGTCCTGTTCAGGGATCTCCCGGCGCTGCACCACGTCCATCGGCTGCTGCCCGGACGCATAGCGCGCGGAGTGCTGCTTTTCTGGTCGGGAGAAGGTTTCCCAGCTTGTGGGTATAAACAGCTCGGACGGCTCGCTGGTATCAAACGGAATGGCGCCGACCATTATCGGCTTAGCGATCCCGGCAGCCCGCGCCGCTGCAAAGGCGGCAGCCATTTTGCGCTGGAATTCCCCGTCCAGATTTTCGCCATCGGCGGCAGGATGAGAAAACCGACTAAAGCAGCCAGCGGTGGTGAAGCTGCGGTACGGCGACATAAAGAAGAAGCTTTCCGGCGGCAGAGTCATTTTTTTCTCCCGTACTTCCTCAGCCAAAGACGTTTCCATATCATCCTCCAAAAACGATAAAGATATTACGAATAATTATCATTTATATTTTGGTTGGGTAACCTAAAAGGTATTGCGCGCTATGTCAACCGTACAGGTAGCATGTTGTGCGACTTAAGCTTGCATCGACGCCGCTCACAGCTGAAAATGAGAAGCATTTATCACTACTTAACCAGGATGCGAATACGTGAATTTCTCCACCTTTTGCCGCCGTACCCTCCTCGCCAGCGGCCTGGCGATTTTCGGAATTAGCTCAGCGCTGGCGACAGACTGGCCGCGTCAGATAACCGACAGCCGGGGACCCCATACGCTGGAAAGCCAGCCGCTGCGCATTGTTTCCACCAGCGTGACGCTGACCGGCTCGCTGCTGGCGATTGACGCGCCGGTGGTGGCCAGCGGGGCCACGACGCCCAATAACCGCGTCGCCGACGGTCAGGGATTTTTACGCCAGTGGAGCGATGTGGCGAAAGCGCGCAAGCTGTCGCGCCTCTATATTGGCGAACCGAGCGCTGAGGCCGTCGCGGCGCAAATGCCGGATCTCATTCTGATTAGCGCCACCGGCGGCGATTCGGCGATGATGCTCTACGACCAGCTTTCCACCATCGCCCCGACGCTTATCATTAACTACGATGATAAAAGCTGGCAGGCCCTGCTGATCCAACTGGGGGAGATTACCGGCCACGAAAAACAGGCGGCGGAGAGAATCGCGGAGTTTGATAAAAAGCTGGCGGCGCTGAAAGAGAAAATGAAGCTGCCGCCGCAGCCGGTCACCGCGCTGGTCTACACCGCCGCGGCCCATAGCGCCAATATCTGGACCAAAGAATCCGCTCAGGGACAGCTGCTCGAGCAGCTGGGCTTTACCCTCGCCGACCTGCCCGGCGGGCTGCATGCCAGCCAGAGCCAGGGAAAACGTCATGATATCGTGCAGCTGGGCGGGGAAAACTTAGCCGCCGGACTTAACGGCCAGAGCCTGTTCCTGTTTGCCGGCGACCAAAAGGATGCCGACGCGATTAACGCCAACCCGCTGCTGGCGCATCTGCCCGCCGTTGAAGGCAAACGCGTTTATCCGCTGGGGACGGAAACCTTCCGCCTGGATTACTACAGCGCCGTGCTGGTGCTGCAGCGCTTAGCGGCCCTCTTTTCATAAGCCACGCTTCCCGGCGTCGGTCGCCGGGATCTCATCGCGCCTCATTTCATATATCATCGCGTTGTTATAACAGGCTTTTTCACCGTTTAGCGCCCTATCACCCTCATCGCCCATCAGCCGAAATATCATCGTTTCAGGTGTTAATTTGTGATTAGCCCCGGCCGCCGCGTTGCCCGATTATCTGCCCCACACCGCTTGAGGTGGTCATTCAACACAGAAGGAAATTAACGTGGCAACGAGCAAATTGATTAAGGGCGATACGCTGACCGAAACCAGCAACGCCGCAGACGGCTTTAACCCGGCAACAGAAGTGAGCGCATACAGCTATACCTCCGCTCGCGTCGCTAAACCGGTCTATAACAAATACAAAGCCTCCACCACCAAACCCAAAGTCTTCGGCTACTACACCGACTGGTCACAGTATGATGGTCGTCTGCAGGGCGATAATTCAAAAGATAACCGCGGTCGCGGCTACGACCTGACCAACGTTTCTCCTACCGCCTACGACAAAATCATCGTCGGTTTCGTCGGCGTGACCGGCTTCCACAAAGTGGACAACCTGTGGCGCGACGTGGTTGCCGAAGGTGCCGATCAGTGCGGAAAAGTGAAGTACGAGCCCACCTTCCTCGACCCGTGGGGCGACTTCCAGTCTTACGTTAACGTTGGCCATACCGTCAGCGGCTGGGATGTCGATCCGAAGACCGTGACCCAGAGTAATACTAAAGGCCTGCTCGGCGGCCTGCGCGATCTGCAGGCTAAAGCGAAGCAGCAGGGCCACGACCTGGTGCTGTCCATGAGCATCGGCGGCTGGAGTATGAGTAACGGTTTCCATGAAACTGCCGCGTCTGACGCCTCGCGTAAGGTCTTTGCCAAAGGCGTGGTAAAACTGTTCAAGCAGTTCCCGATGTTCAGCGAAGTGGACATTGACTGGGAATATCCGAACGCCGAAGGCGCTGGCAACCCGTACGGCCCGGAAGACGGCGAGAACTACGCCCTGCTGATTGGCGAACTGCGTAAGCAGCTGGACGCCGCAGGCCTGAGCAACGTCAAAATCTCCATTGCCAGCTCCGCGGTGGTCAAGACGCTCGGCTACTCCAACGTCAATGCGCTGCTGAAAGCGGGCCTGTACGGTATCAACGTCATGACCTATGACTTCTTCGGTACCCCGTGGGCGGAGAGCGTGACCCACCACACCAACCTGAAGGCGCTGGAAGAAGGCGGCTGGGGGGTGGATACCGTTGTCGGCCATCTGCTGTCCGAAGGCTTCCCGGCAGAGCGAATCAACATTGGTTACGCTGCTTATACCCGTAACGGGCGCAACGCGGAGCTGGAATCCCTGTCCCCGCTGAAAGGCACCTATAGCCCGGGCACCGGCACCACCGTCGGCTCCTTCGAATCGGGTACCACCGAATGGTACGACATCATTTATAACTACCTGGATCTGGAAAACCAGAAAGGCCGTAACGGCTTCAACGTCTACACCGACA
>NZ_VOJB01000062.1:90522-91448 GCF_007910085.1 Klebsiella sp. ME-303
CTGAACCGGAGGAAGAGGAGGAGGATACCGTCCAGCCTGAACCGTCGGTAAACCATGCGCCGAAAGCCGCTATCGAACTGATGGTGGTAGGCGGCTCCCGCGTGCGCCTTTCCGGCGAAAAATCTTCTGATGAAGATAACGACGAGTTGACCTTTAGCTGGGGCGTGCCCGCGGCGATCAACGTCGCCGATAAAACCGCGGCGGTCATTGAGTTCGATGTGCCGAAAGTGGCTGAGGATACCGAGTATACCTTCACCCTGTTCGTGCGCGATACCTGGGGTGAACCGTCAACGCAGCAGCGCTTTGTGCTCTCCGTCGTCGCCGCGACTCAGACCGATGATACCGAGGACGAGCCGGCTGACGACCAGGATCGCACCGATGATACGCCTCAACCGGCAGATGATGATGTTGTTCCTTCTGACGAAACCACGCCTTACCCGCTGTGGAATGCCAGCACCGTCTATGGTAGCAACTGGGGCAGCTTTGAAATCGTGAGCTGGAAAGGCCATAACTACCAGGTGAAATGGTGGTCTCAGGGCAACCAGCCGGATCTGAACTGCGGTCAGTTCCAGGTCTGGAGCGATCTCGGCGCGTACTAAGCGTAAATAGTCACTGACGAGTGATAGCCAGCCCCGGAGCGATCCGGGGCTTTTTATTATCGCTCTTTTCGGTTTTCCCGGTGGCGCTACCGGGCAACTGCAGGTCGGTAGCCTGGGTTGCTCCGGGATGAATGCATCGGTGCGGCTTCTTCCCGGGTCGCGCTGCGCTTACCCGGGCTACGAGTCCACCGCCGTCTGTGGGCTAGTAGCCCGGGTCAGGCGTTTACGCCGCAACCGGGAATGTACGGGGATAAATACATCGATGCGGCTTCTTCCCGGGTTGCGCTGCGCTTACCCGGGCTACGGGTCCTACCGGGCAACTGCAGG
>NZ_VOJB01000062.1:91458-100984 GCF_007910085.1 Klebsiella sp. ME-303
TGAATGCATCGGTGCGGCTTCTTCCCGGCTCGCGCTGCGCTTACCCGGGCTACGAGTCTACCGCCGTCTGCGGGCCAGTAGCCCGGGTCAGGCGTTTACGCCGCAACCCGGGAATGCGCCGGGATAAATACATCGGTGCGGCTTCTTCCCGGGTTGCGCTGCGCTTACCCGGGCTACGAGTCCACCGCCGTCTGCGGGCCGGTAGCCAGGACAGGCGCAGCGCGCCGCCTCCGGGAATGCGCCGGGATAAATACATCGGTGCGGCTTCTTCCCGGGTTGCGCTGCGCTTACCCGGGCCTGGAGTCCACCGCCGTCTGCGGGCCGGTAGCCAGGACAGGCGCAGCGCGCCGCCTCCGGGAAAACCCGGCTCAATTAATTTTCGCTCGCCGTCTCCGGGCGCTGAAAGCGGCGCAGCTCGCGTAGCAGCCCCACCAGCACCACGCCCACAATGACCAGCGCCCAGCCGCTGGCGCTCGCCGAAGCGGCCGGCGTCAGAATCGCGCCCAGGCCGCCGAGCAGCGCCGCGCCTATCGCATCGCCGGTCACGTTCTGCGCGGTCCACAGTCCGTTGATACGCCCAAGCATATTTTCCGGGGTTTGCGTCTGAATCAGCGTATATTGCAGCAGCGAGCTTATCGCGCTCAGCCAGCCAAACAGCGCCAGGCACAGGGCGCCCAGCGCCCACACCGGCATCAGGCTGAACAGCGCAATCGCCACAAAAGAGCCAACGGTGGTCGCCAGCATCAGCACGCCGGGCCTCGCCGTCTGCGCCAGCTGTCCGCTGGTCAACGCCCCGAACGCCGCGCCCAGAGGGATCGCGGCGTACAGCAGGCCAATCTGCGACGTCGACATCTGCCAGCTCCCGGCCAGCGCCGGATAGAGCACGCGCACCGCGCTGGCCATGGTCAGCAGGCCGCCAAGCAGCGCAATGCCGCCGATAAGCGGGCTGTTAAACAGAAACTTCAGTCCCGCGTACAGCGATTTTAGCGGATGCTCGCGCGGCTGCGGCGGCGGCGCCAGCCGCGGCAAACGCAGCAGCGTCAGCGTCGTAATAAAGGTACCTGCCGCCGCCAGGCCGTAGTTCCAGGCCACGCCGCCGGTTGCCAGCAGCAGGCCGCCGATCATCGGCGAAATCACCGAGCCCAGCCGCACCGTCAGCATGGTGATCGCCCCGGCCTGCATCAGGTTTTCCCGGCCAACCAGCGCCGGAGTCGCCGCCAGCAGCGCGGTCACGCCGATTGAGGCGAACAGGCCGTCCCAGATCCCCAACAGATAGATAGCGATGAGCGACGGCTCCGGCAGCATGGCGTTGAGACACAGGCCGACGAAGCCAATCCCGCAGGTGCCGCGCGCCAGCAGGATCAGACGTTTACGCTCATAGCGGTCGGCAAGCACGCCGCCGATCATCAGACCGACAAACATCGACCCGCCGGTTAAGGTCACCGACAGCCCCACTTGCCAGGTGGAATGGGTCATCAGCTGGATTTGTACCGGGATCGCCACGCCCAGCAGGCCAAGCGACAGGATCGAGATAAAGCGGGCGATAAAGACGGCGCGAAAGGCCGGGTGGGTTTTCAGCAAACTGAGATTCAGCAGCCAGGATTGTCGGTTCATGACAGCGCCTTGTTATTATTTTCCATACCATTTTTATGGGTGCACATGCTAACATAACCGGATAGAATCGATAACGATAATTACTATCATTATCATGTCAGGGATGTAAGCCATGTCGTCTTCCACGACCGCGGCGCGCGCCTTTGCCGTGCCGGGTCTTTTAATCGTTTTAATCATCGCCGTTGCGCTCAGCCTGCTGGTCGGCGCCAAACCCCTGCCGTTTAGCGTCGTCATTGATGCCTTCACCGGCACCTGCCAGAGCGCCGATTGCACCATCGTCCTTGATGCACGACTGCCGCGAACCCTCGCCGGGCTGCTGGCCGGCGCCGCGCTGGGTCTGGCCGGGGCGCTGATGCAAACGCTGACCCGCAACCCGCTGGCGGACCCGGGGATCCTCGGCGTCAACTCCGGCGCCAGCTTCGCTATCGTGCTGGGCGCGGCGCTGTTTGGTCTCTCCTCGCCGCAGGAGCAGCTGCTGATGGCCTTTTGCGGCGCGTTCGGCGCCTCGCTGCTGGTAGCCTTTACCGGCAGCCAGGGCGGCGGCCAGCTGAGCCCGGTTCGCCTGACCCTCGCGGGGGTCGCCCTGGCGGCGGTGCTGGAAGGGCTTTCCAGCGGTATCGCCCTGCTTAACCCTGACGTCTACGACCAGCTGCGCTTCTGGCAGGCGGGCTCGCTGGATGTGCGCACCCTGCAAACACTGAAAATCGTGCTGATCCCGGTACTCATTGCCGGCCTGGTGACGCTGCTGCTGAGCCGGGCCTTAAACAGCCTGAGCCTCGGCAACGATACGGCCACCGCGCTCGGCAGCCGGGTCGCGCGTACTCAGCTTATTGGTCTGCTGGCGATTACCGTCCTGTGCGGCAGCGCCACGGCGGTGGTCGGGCCCATCGCCTTTATCGGCCTGATGATGCCGCATATGGCCCGCTGGCTGGTGGGCGCGGATCATCGCTGGTCGCTGCCGGTGACCCTGCTGGCGACCCCTGCCCTGCTGCTGTTTGCCGACGTGCTGGGGCGCCTGCTGGTGCCCGGCGAACTGCGGGTTTCGGTGGTCAGCGCCTTTATCGGCGCGCCGGTGCTGATCTGGCTGGTACGCCGCCAGCCGCGCGGAGGTGGCATGTGATTGCGCCTTCTCGTCGCCTGATTTTTAGCTGCCTGCTGCTGCTGGTCGCCAGCGCGCTGGTCTCCCTGTGGGGGCTGGGCACCGGCCTGGTGCCATTGAGCGTTGAGCAGGTTATCTCGGCGCTGCTCGGCGATGCGCCGCGCAACGTCGCCATGGTGGTGACCGAGTGGCGCCTGCCCCGCGTGCTGATGGCGCTGCTGATTGGCGCCGCCCTCGGCGTCAGCGGCGCGATTTTCCAGTCGCTGACCCGCAACCCGCTGGGGAGCCCGGACGTGATGGGGTTTAACACCGGAGCCTGGAGCGGCGTGCTGGTAGCGATGGTGATGTTTGGCCAGAACCTGGCGGCCATCGCCATGGCGGCCATGGCTGGCGGGATCCTTACCGCGCTGGCGGTCTGGCTGCTGGCGTGGCGCAACGGGATTGAAACCTTTCGCCTGATTATTATCGGCATCGGCGTGCGCGCTATGCTGGTGGCATTCAATACCTGGCTGCTGCTGCGCGCTTCGCTGGAAACCGCCCTCTCCGCCGGGCTGTGGTATGCCGGTTCGCTTAACGGTTTGACCTGGGGAAAAACCTGGCCCTCGGCGCCGCTGATTCTGCTAATGCTGGTCTGCGGGGCGCTGCTGGCGCGGCGCATGCGGCTGCTGGAGATGGGTGACGATACCGCCTGCGCCCTGGGCGTGCGGGTTGAGCGCTCGCGGCTGCTGCTGATGCTGGTCGGGGTGGTGCTGACCGCCGCCGCTACCGCGCTCGCCGGGCCGATTTCGTTTATCGCCCTGGTGGCGCCGCATATCGCGCGCCGCCTCAGCGGCACCGCGCGCTGGGGGCTGGCCCAGGCGGCGCTGTGCGGCGCTCTGCTGCTGGCGCTGTCTGACTACTGCGCGCAGCGTCTGTTTATGCCCTATCAGTTACCGGTGGGCGTGGTGACCGTCAGCCTTGGCGGCATCTACCTTATCGGGTTGTTAATTCAGGAGTCCCGCAAAAAATGACCGCTGTAACCTCCCGTTTGCGCGGCGACCAGCTGACCCTGGCGTACGGCAAAAAAACCATCGCCGAATCGCTGAACGTCACCATTCCCGACGGCCACTTCACCGCCATTATTGGCCCTAACGGCTGCGGTAAATCGACGCTGCTGCGCACCCTGAGCCGCCTGATGACCCCGACATCCGGTCATGTGTATCTCGACGGCGAGCAGATCCAGCGTTACGCCAGTAAAGAGGTGGCGAAGCGGATCGGCCTGCTGGCGCAGAACGCCACTACGCCGGGAGATATTACGGTTCAGGAGCTGGTGGCCCGCGGGCGCTATCCGCACCAGCCGCTGTTTACCCGCTGGCGCAAAGAGGATGAAGAGGCGGTCAGCAGGGCGATGAAGGCCACCGGCATTACCGACCTGGCGCTGCAAAGCGTCGATACGCTCTCCGGCGGCCAGCGCCAGCGGGCGTGGATCGCCATGGTGCTGGCCCAGGAGACGGCGATTATGCTGCTCGATGAGCCCACCACCTGGCTGGATATCAGCCATCAGATCGACCTGCTTGAGCTGCTAAGCGAGCTGAATCAGGAGAAGGGCTATACCCTGGCGGCGGTGCTGCACGATCTGAACCAGGCCTGCCGCTACGCGACCCACTTGATCGCCCTGCGCGACGGCAAAATCGTCGCCGAGGGCGCGCCGAAGGAGATTGTCAATGCGGCGCTGATCGAGGAAATTTACGGCCTGCGCTGTACGATCATTGACGATCCGGTGGCGCATACGCCGCTGGTGGTGCCGCTGGGTCGCAAGTAGAGATTCCCGGCTCGCGCTGCGCTTAGCCGGGCTACCCAATCTGGCACAAACGGTAGCCCGGGTAAGGCGTTAGCCGCAACCCGGGAGTTCATCTGCCCCTAACCTAATATCTCCCTGAGCACCGGGCCGATCGCTTCAAAGGCCTGCGGAGAGATAATATCCACGTGGGCGCAATCCTGGCTGAATACCTCCAGCTCGCCGACCCACGGCCCCCACACCACCTGCGGGTCCATCCCCGGCTGACGGGTTTTCTCCGCTACGAACAGCGTCGCCTTACCGTCAAACTTCGCGCTGTGCGCGGTGGTCAGCAGGCGCACCGCATCGGCATAGTTGCCTTCGATAACGCTGAACAGCTCGCCGGAAGCCTGCCCCTGCTGGGCGGCCAGAAACGCCTCGCGTTCACGGGCGATCTCCGCCAGCACCTCAGGATCCAGACCGTTCGCCTCTTTCTCCGCCCAGTTCTGCGTCTCCGGCGGCCAGGTATCGAGCAGCCCGAGGAAGGCCACCGCTTCGCCGCGCTGGCGTAACCGGGCGGCAATCCCCTGCGCCAGGGTACCGCCGAGCGAATAGCCCAGCAGATAATAGGGGCCGTGAGGCTGCTGCGTCAGCAGAGTGTGGAGATGATGTTCACACACCGCATCCAGATCCGCCGCCGTGGCCATCGGTCCCTGCGGTCGCGGCGACTGAATGCCGACGATCGACCAGCGCGGGCTTAAATAACGCGCCAGCACGCTGAACTGCCAGGCAAAACCGGAAGCAGGATGGAAGCAAAATAGCGTCGGGCCGTCGCTCTCGCGCAGCGGCAGGAGAGCGTCGAAGCCCAGCCGTTGCGCCTGCTCATCGCTGAGGTCCGATGCCAGCAGCGCGCTCAGCTTGCCGACGGTAGACGCGACCATCACCTGCCCCGGCGTCACCCGCCGCTCCAGCTCGCGGCCGAGCGTCGCCGCAAGGCGCATCGCCAGCAACGAATGGCCGCCGAGGGCGAAGAAATCGGCGTCGATATCGTTCACCTCGCAGCCGAGCAGCTGGCTAAAGGCCGTGGCGACGGTGGTTTCCACGCCAGGCTCCGGCGGACGGCCACTGCGCTCACCGCTCAACGTGGGTAACGGCAGCGCTTTACGATCCAGCTTGCCGTTAGCGCTCAGCGGCAGCGCCGGCAGCTGTATCAGCACCACCGGCACCATATGCGGCGGCAGCTGTTCGCCAAGCCGCTCTTTGAGTGCGGCGGCGTCCAGCGGCAGGCCGGAGTCAGAAACCAGGTAGCCCACCAGCTGACGGGCATCACCGCCGGTTGCCGCCGCCTGATTGAAGACGCAGGCGTGAGCCACCGCTTGCGCAACGTCCGGCAGCGCGGACATCGCGCGGTCAATCTCGCCCAGCTCAATCCGCTGGCCGCGAATTTTTAGCTGGTCGTCGCTGCGCCCGAGATACTCGACGGCGCCGTTATCCAGCCAGCGGGCAACGTCCCCGGTGCGGTACATGCGCTCGCCCGGCGCGTAAGGGTCGGCAATAAAGCGGCTGGCAGTCAAATCGGGGCGCCCCAGATAGCCCTGCGCCAGCTGAATGCCGGTCAGGTAGAGATCCCCCGCCACGCCCGGCGGCACCGGGCGCATGGCGGCATCAAGAATGCGCAGCCCGGTATTCCACACCGGCCAGCCAATCGGCACGCTGGTGCCGCTTACCGCCGCCAGTTCGGGACCGCAGGCCGGATACCAGCTGACGTCCACCGCCGCTTCCGTCGGGCCATACAGGTTATGCAGCGGCGCGCCGGTCAGCTGCTCCCATTCCCGACACAGCGCCGTCGGCAGCGCTTCGCCGCTGCAAAATACCCGGCGCAGGGTTTGGCAGGCGCCGACGTTCTCCGCCTCCAGCGAGGCGACGAACGCCGCCAGCATCGACGGCACAAAGTGGGTGGTGGTGACGCCATAGCGGGCAAAGAACCGCTGCATCGCCAGCGGATCGCGATGGGCTTCCGGCTCGGCCATCACCAGCTGCGCGCCGGCGATAAATGGCCACCAGAACTCCCAGACCGACACATCAAAGCTGCACGGCGTTTTCTGCGCCACGACGTCGTCAGCGCGGAGCGGATAGTGGTCCTGCATCCACAGCAGGCGGTTGACGATGGCGGTTTGCCCGACCATCACCCCTTTCGGTCGCCCGGTAGAGCCGGAGGTAAAGATGATATAGGCAGTATGCTCCGGCCGTGAGAGCGCCAGCGGCGCGGCATCCGACGCCGTCAGCGGCTGCTGGTAGCACAGGCTTTCCAGGCCGGGAATATCGCTAAAGCGCGCCCGCTGATCTTCAGAGGTAATCAGCAGCGACGGCCGGGCGTCTTCCAGCATCATCCGCAGACGATCGTCGGGATAGCCGGTATCCAGCGGCAGCCACGCGGCGCCGGCCTCAACAATACCGTGCAGCGCCAGCGTCAGGAATACCGAACGCGGCAGCGCGACCGCGACGCTATCGCCCGGCTTGACGCCCCGCGCGCGAAGCTGTTCAGCCAGCGCCACCACCTGCTGGCGCATCTCGCGGTAGCTAAACTGCCAGCGGCCGTCCGCCAGCGCAGGGGCATTCGGGGTTTTCGCCGCCTGCTCCGCTACCAGCGCGCTCAGGGTGGTGAGCGGCAGGTCGACAGCGGTCGCGTTGACCTGCCGCAGCTGTTCCGTTTCCGCCGCCGACAGCATATTCGCCTCACCGCAGCGCAGGGTCGGATTATCGGCAAACTGGGCCAGCAGCGCGGAGAGTCGGGAGATATGGTTACGCAGCGTCCGTTCCTCGTATCGCTGCTTATTCGCCAGCACCTCCAGCGACAGCCCCCCGGCTTCATCCGGGAAGAGCGCCAGCTCCAGGTCATTGACCGGGCCGGTGGCCAGAGTGTGGGTAATAGCCTCCACGCCGTCGATATCCAGCTGATAGTCGAAGACTTTAATATTGAGCACCGGGCCAAACAGCGGTTCATCGCCCGCCGCTCTGCCGCTATCGCGCACAATCTGTTCGGCGTCATAGCGCTGATGGCGGCGCATTTTCTTCAGCTGCCCGGCAAGACGCGTGGCCAGCTCCGGCAGCGTTTCCCCGGCATCAATAGTGACCGCCAGCGGCAGAACGTTGAGCACAGGGCCGGTAGCGGTGAGCGCCGCAGAGCCCATGCGGCGCATAAAAATAAAGCCCGCGGCGTAGTCCGTTCGGCTGCACAGCCGTCCCAGCCACAGGGCGGTCAGCGCCAGCGCCAGATCGGCGCGCTGGCACTGCGGCGCGCCTGCCGCCAGCCGGCTAAAGACCCCGGCATCCACCTCCAGCTTCATGCGCCAGATATCGCTGCTGGTCGCCCTTCCCGCCAGCGGCGAGTCCGACAGCGAGGCCGGTGCCGGCAGCGCCTGACGCTGCGCCTGCCAGAACTGTTTGTCGCGCTGCCAGGCGTCGCTGCCGTAGTAGCGCTGATACTCTTCCACCACCTCGGCAAACGGCGTAAACGGGGAATCAGGCGTCGCTTCGCCGCGCTGCCAGGTGCGGTAGATCGCGGCGATCTGGCGGGTAATCGCCGGGAAGCTGAAGCCATCGACCAGCAAATGGTGGTAACGCTGATACCAGTACCAGCGGTTATCGCCCACCCGCAGCAGCTGATGGCAAACCAGCGGATTGCCGCCGTCCACCCGCAGGTTTTGTCCGAGGTCGGCCTGCATCAGCGCCAGCGCGGCCGCGTGCGGGTCGCTCGCGGCACGCAGATCCCGGTAATCCGGTTCGGCAAACGCGCGATGTTCATCGACCCACTGCCAGGCTTCGCCGTTATCTTCGCAAAAACGCATGCTGAGGGTGTCGGCCTGCGACAGCCCGGTGACAATGGCCCGGCCGAGCAGTATCGGGTCGATATCACCGCGCAGCTCGACATAGTGGGCGACGCTCCAGGCGCCGGGCAGCGTCGAGAGGCGCTCCGCCATCCAGATCCCCGGCTGCGCCGCAACCAGCGGTAAACGTATGGTCATCGTGGGCTCCTCAGGATGCATGGTGGGCGGGGGTCAAGGTAGACCAGTTTGCCGCCAGCCAGTCATTGCACGCCGCTAACGACTGCGGCGGGCACTCCACCGACCAGCCTTCCGGCAGGGCGCAGTGGTGCGGCCACAGGCTGAACTGCTGCTGGTCATTGCGCAGAATGTAAAACTGCCCTTGCGGATTGTCGAAGGGGTTACTGAATTGCATGTCTAATTCCTCGTAAAGCGCGCGTTGTTACTCATCACGGCATAAAGGCTGCCACAGCTGGATAAGCCCGGCTGTCAGCCCGCCGCGCCAGCACAGCGCATCATGCCCGCCGTCAACCTGACGCCAGAAAATCGTCTGCTGTTCCAGATGCGCGAGCAGCGCCTGGTTGGCGCGAAAAATGATCGGCTCGCGTATACCGGCTTCCAGCCAGATACGTAGCCCTTGCGGATGTAATTCGCCGCGGCTCAGGCGGTCAATCAGCAGGCCCGTCTGCGCGCCGCCGCGATGCGGCCACCAGTAAGAGCCGGACTGGCTGAGCACGCAGCCAAAGCGCTGGGGCCAGTAGAGCGCGGCGAACATCGAAGCCAGGCCGCCAAAGCTCTGACCCGCCACCACCGTGCGATCGGCGCGATCGCTGAAAGGCGCCAGCCGGTGAACCATTGGCAGCAGTTCTTCCTGAACCGCCAGCCAGAACGCCTCATTGCAGGGAAGCTCCGCGGCCCGGTGCGGATTATCAATCGCGTCAATCAGCAGATAAACCGCCGGCGGGAGCCGTTTTTCGCGGGTTAAGCCCGCCAGCGGCGCCCATACCGGCATGCTTTCGGCCCAGAACTGGCCATCCAGCAGGATCGCCAGCGGGCGCGCCTGCGGCTGCGCGTCGCCGGTGGCGTAAACCCATATCCGTCGCCGGTTGCCGAGTCGCTGGCTCTGCCATTCAATGCAGACCGGCGGCTGATAAGGTTCATCACGCAGCGCCCAGCCGGGCTGTTCGGGGGCGTGCGGCAGCTCCAGCGCGGAGACCGCGTGGCCGCGCCCGC
>NZ_VOJB01000062.1:101007-215417 GCF_007910085.1 Klebsiella sp. ME-303
TTTGCGGATTGAGCGGGTCGGCAATCGCCTGCGGCAGCAGCCTGCGCCAGCCTTCGCGCAGCAGCGCGCGGTCCGGGCCGTCACCGTTAAAAAGCTGGGGGGAAAAGTCGTCGTCGCGGGCGGAAGGGATAAAGCAATAGCTGCCGCGCCAGGTCGGAGAAAGCGTGGTTTGCCAGCACCAGGCATCGGTACCGGGAATGCGCCGCAGGGTTTGCGGTACGGCATTTTTATGATGGTCAGTCACGCCGGTGATATAAATCCATACCCGCCGGGTTGCCGAAGACGTTTCGTTGCCCGCCGGATCGCGCCACCAGAAGGTTACCCGATACGCGCCGTCAACGGCTTCGATTTGCGGGCCGGAGATATGCTGCCACCAGTCGTCACTTCCTGTCTTATGCATTCCTTTTCAACCCTATGTTTATCGTGACATTTATCAACAAACGCATTAATAAACGCAATATTTATTGATAATATTATTGATAACTATTTTCATTTGCAATAGCGTATTAGCGCGCTGTGGGAAGCGCGTCTTTCAAAATTAAACATGTCTGAGAGGGCTCATTTAGTCCGCGACGGAGCGCCCTTTGCCCTCTACCGGCAACATTGATACCGCCTCTCCTCCCGCTGGGAAGGGTCTTTTGGAGAAGGTGGCGACAAAAAGCAGGAATTACAATGAATAACAGGATCAAATCCCTGGCCTTGCTGGTCAATCTGGGAATCTACGGGGCTGCGTTTCCGCTGAGCGCGGCGGAAACCGCCTCCGATAGCAAAACCGCAACCGCTGATGAAACCATGGTCGTCACCGCCGCCGAGCAGAACCTGCAGGCGCCCGGCGTTTCAACCATTACCGCAGATGAAATTCGTAAACGCCCGCCAGCGCGCGACGTGTCGGAAATTATCCGTACCATGCCCGGCGTTAACCTGACCGGCAACTCCACCAGCGGCCAGCGCGGCAACAATCGCCAGATTGATATTCGCGGCATGGGCCCGGAAAACACCCTGATCCTGATTGACGGCAAGCCCGTGACCAGCCGCAACTCCGTGCGTCTGGGCTGGCGCGGCGAGCGCGATACCCGCGGCGATACTTCATGGGTACCGCCGGAGCTGATCGAACGTATTGAAGTCATTCGCGGCCCGGCGGCCGCGCGCTATGGCAACGGCGCGGCGGGCGGCGTGGTCAATATCATTACCAAGAAAAGCGACGGCGAATGGCATGGTTCATGGAACACCTACATGAACGCCCCGGAGCATAAAGAAGAAGGCTCGACCAAACGCACCAACTTTAGCCTCAGCGGCCCGCTGGGCGGCGATTTCAGCTTCCGCCTGCTGGGCAACCTCGATAAAACGCAGGCCGATGCCTGGGATATCAACGACGGGCATCAGTCAGAGCGTACCGGCGCGTACGCTAATACCATGCCTGCCGGGCGTGAAGGGGTTAAAAATAAGAACATTAACGGCGTCGTGCGCTGGGATTTCGCCCCGATGCAGTCGCTGGAGTTTGAATCCGGCTACAGCCGTCAGGGCAACCTCTACGCGGGCGATACGCAGAACACCAATACCAACGATCTGGTAAAAGAGAACTACGGGAAAGAGACGAACCGCCTCTATCGCCAGACTTACTCCGTCACCTGGAACGGCGGCTGGGATAACGGCGTGACCACCAGCAACTGGGCCCAGTACGAACGTACCCGCAACTCGCGTAAAGGCGAAGGTCTGGCGGGCGGTACGGAAGGTATCTTCAACAGCAACCAGTTCAGCGATATCGACCTGGCCGACGTGATGCTGCACAGCGAAGTTAACATCCCGCTGGATCTGGTGTTTAACCAGAACCTGACGCTGGGCTCCGAGTGGAATCAGCAGCGGATGAAGGATTTGGCGTCAAATACCCAGACCTTTATGGGCGGCGATATCGACGGCTATGACAGCACCGGCCGTAGCCCATACTCGAAGGCCGAGATCTTCTCCCTGTTTGCCGAAGACAACGTGGAGCTGACCGACACCACCATGCTGACGCCGGCGCTGCGTTTCGATCATCACACGATCGTCGGCAACAACTGGAGCCCGTCGCTCAACCTGTCTCAGGGTCTGTGGGATGACTTCACGTTGAAAATGGGCATCGCCCGCGCCTATAAAGCGCCGAGCCTGTACCAAACCAACCCGAACTATATTCTCTATAGCAAAGGCCAGGGCTGCTACGCCAGCGGCACCGGTACCGGTTGCTACATGATGGGTAACGATGACCTGAAAGCCGAAACCAGCATCAACAAAGAGATTGGCCTTGAGTTTAAACGCGACGGCTGGCTGGCGGGGGTGACCTGGTTCCGCAACGACTACCGCGATAAAATCGAAGCCGGCTACGCGCCGATTTCGCAGACTACGAACGGTAAAGTGAAAACTGATATCTATCAGTGGGAAAACGTGCCTAAAGCGGTGGTTGAAGGTCTGGAAGGCACCCTGAACGTGCCGGTCACCGAAACGGTGAACTGGACCAATAACATCACTTATATGCTGCAAAGTAAAAACAAGGAAACCGGCGATCGTCTGTCGATTATTCCGGAATATACCCTGAACTCCACTCTGAGCTGGCAGATTCAGGAGGATATTTCGGTGCAGTCGACCTTCACCTGGTACGGCAAGCAGCAGCCGAAGAAATATAACTACAAAGGTGAGCCCGCGGTGGGTTCTGAAACGGATGAAGTCAGCCCATACAGCATCGTTGGCCTGAGCGCCACCTGGGATGTGACCAAAAACGTCAGCCTGACCGGCGGCGTGGATAACGTCTTCGACAAGCGCCACTGGCGCGCGGGGAATGCGCAAACCACCGGTAGCCTGACCGATGTTTCTTATATGGCTGGCGCGGGCGCCAACACCTATAACGAATCTGGCAGAACCTGGTATCTGGGCGTCAATACCCACTTCTGATTGTCTGGCCGTTCCCCCCGCCCTCTTGCCATAGAGGGCGGCGGGGAGAATCTGTTAACATCCCCCCTATGCAAACCCAACGTTCTATTATTCAGCTTGCCGATCGCTCGCTGCAGCGTGTCGATTTCGACCCATTGACCTTTCGGCCTGAAGATCTCCTCTGGCTGCCTCATCATGCCCGGCTAAGCGACTGCGCCCGCAAGCGGCAGACCGAGCACCTCGCGGGGCGTATCGCCGCGGTTTACGCGCTGCGGGAGGTCGGTGAGACAGAGATCCCTGCCATTGGCGACCAACGCCAGCCCCTGTGGCCCGCGCCGTGGTACGGCAGCATCAGCCACTGCGAACGCAGCGCGCTGGCGGTTGTCTCCGCCGGGCCGGTCGGCGTTGATATTGAACGCATCCTGTCTCCCGCCCTCGCGGCCGAGCTGGAAAGCAGCATCGTCAATAGCGCGGAAAAAAGCCTGCTGGACGCCAGCGGCCTGCCGTCGGCGCTGGCGCTGACGCTGGCGTTTTCGGCAAAAGAGAGCGCATTTAAGGCCAGCCCGCCCGAAATACAGAACTGCGTGGGTTTCAGCGATTTTGAGGTGACGTATATAAAGGAAGGAAATCTGCTTCTTCGGCTCTCCGCCGGGGAGTATCGGCTGCAATGGATTAAGGCCGGTGACTACGTCATCACGCTCTGCGCAGCGTAAAAAACAAAACCCGCGCGGCAGACCGCGCGGGTTATCGGTTTACGGCGCCGTAAAATCAGCGCATTTTCTGCGCCAGCTCGGCGACGGAAGCTGCATCGAAGCCGTGGTGTTTGCGCAGCCAGCCGCGGTCCGCCGCCGCCGCATACTCGCCATCCGGGATCCCCAGACGTTTGAGCGGGATTCCCGCGCCGGCTTCGGCCAGCACTTCCGCCACCAGGCTCCCCAATCCGCCGTTGACGTTATGCTCCTCCACCGTTATTACCGCTTTGCACGGCTTCAGGGCCGCCAGCAGCGCGGCGGTATCGCAAGGGCGAATGGACGGCACGCTCACCACTTTGGCCTGAATCCCCGCGTCGGCCAGCCTCTGCGCGGCATCGACGATTTCATGCACCGTCGAGCCGGTGGCCACCAGCGCGATATCCTCGCCTTCCCGCAGCGTAACGACCGCTCCCGGCACAAAGCGATAGCTTTCATCGTGCAGCTCCGGCAGCGCCTTGCCGTCGAGGCGAATATAGACCGGCCCCTGATAGCCGATGGCGTAATCGATAATCTGCCGACATTCGCGTGGCGAAGACGGAGCGAAAATCTGGATATTACCGAAGCCGCGCATCACCGCCAGATCGTCAATCGCGTGATGGGTGCTGGCCAGCGGGCCGTAGCTGGCGCCGGCGTTAAGGCCAAATAGCTTAACGTTGGTGTTGTTATAGCAAACGTCGACTTTAATCTGCTCATTGGCGCGGGAAATCAGGAACGGCGCGGCGTTACAGGTGACCGCCACTTTGCCCCCCAGCGCCAGACCCGCCGCCGTCCCGACCATGCTCTGCTCGGCGATACCCACGTTCACCAGACGCCCGGGGAACTGTTTAATAAACGGCGCGATTTTGGCCGTTGACGTGGAGTCAGCCACCACCGGCACCAGATCGACGCCGCGGTCGACCGCATCAATAAAGGCCTGAACCATCACGCTCGCCAGGTGTTCTGCATTACTCATCTTTCAGTTCCTCCAGTGCCAGTGCAATTTCTTCGCCTTTCGGTACCCGGTGGTGCCACTCCGGGCGCCCCTGGATAAAGGAAATACCGGCACCTTTCGTGGTGTTGGCGATAACGACGTTCGGTTTACCTTCCTGCTTCAGCCCTTCCAGGGTCGCCACTACCGATGCCATGTCGTTGCCCTGGCATTCGGTGACCGTCATCCCGAAGGCCTTCCATTTGTCGGCCAGCGGATCGGTATTCATGATTTCGCGCGTCGGACCCGCCAGCTGGAGATTGTTCTTGTCATTAATAATGATCAGATTATCAAGGCCGTAGTGCGCCGCGGCTAGCGCCGCTTCCCAGTTGCTGCCTTCCGCCAGCTCGCCATCGCCGGTAATTAAAAAAATGCGGCGGGAGCTGTTGCTTTTTTTCGCAGCCAGCGCCAGCCCCACCGCAACAGGCAAACCGTGGCCCAGCGCGCCGGTGTTAAGCTCAATCCCCGGCGTTTTCTGGCGCACCGGGTGACCCGGAAGATGGGAGTTCGCATGCTGATAGGTTTCCAGCCACTCAACCGGAAAGAAGCCCGCCTCGGCCAGCACGCAGTAGTAGCAGCCCACCGCATGGCCTTTCGACTGGATGTAGATATCGCGCTGGTCGTCAGCAAGACGCTCCGGCGCGACGTTCAGAATACGGAAATAGAGCGCGGTGAGCAGTTCAACCTGCGACAGGTCGGCGCCGGTGTGCCCGCCCGCAGGGCTGTTGGCGTTCAATCTGACGATATGGCGACGTACGGCGCGGGCTTTACGCTCAAGGGCCTGGACATCATAGCTATAGGGATTCATTTAATACCTCTGAATTTATTTTCAACTTGGAATATTTATTCCGTCAGGGACTAAAAAAACCAGACATCCCCAGGCAACGCATCGTAAGGCTTACGCCGCTGCATCATACTCAGGAACATTCTGCCTCCTTACCACCGGGCGTGACGTCACCCGGGCACTTTTCAGTTGACCTGAAATCGCCATGAATATATATTCACTAACGACTCTTTATTCAATTATGCGGCTACTGTTCTGTTTTTGTCCATAGCTGATTTTGAGGATTGGCGAAAGTTAGATATCCATCACACTTAACTGTCTTTTCTTTTCGCGTATGATAATGAGCTCTAACATAATGGCTGCACGTAAATGATTTTCGGGGAAATATATGGCTAAGCAGGATGAACAACGGCTATTAGTTAAGATTGCCACGCTCTACTATCTTGAAGGACGAAAGCAGTCCGATATCGCTCAACTTCTCTCGCTTTCTCAGTCATTTATCTCCCGAGCGATCGCCCGCTGCCAAAAAGAAGGCGTAGTCAAAATCAGCGTTGTTCAGCCATCGAATATTTTCCTCAATCTTGAAAAAGGCCTCGAGGATCGCTACGGAATTAAACAGGCCATCGTCGTGGATACCGAAGAGGACGCCAGCGATCACACCATCAAGCGCGCCATTGGATCCGCCGCGGCCCACTATCTGGAAACGCGATTGCGGCCGAAAGATCTGATTGGCGTCTCGTCGTGGAGTTCGACTATCCGCGCAATGGTTGATGAGGTTCACGCGCAAAACCTGAAGGCCAACGGCGTGATTCAACTGCTCGGCGGCGTGGGTCCTAACGGTAACGTGCAGGCGACCATCCTGACCCAGACCCTGGCGCAGCGTCTGAACTGTGAAGCCTGGCTGCTCCCTTCCCAGAGCATCGAAGGTTCTACGGAGGAGAAAAATCGCCTCGTGGCCAGCAAAGATGTCGCCGATGTGATTGCGCGCTTCGACGAAGTCGATATCGCCATCGTCGGGATTGGCATCCTTGAACCTTCGCAACTGCTCAAAACGTCCGGTAACTACTATCACGAAGATATGCTGCAGGTGCTGGCGGAACGCGGCGCCGTGGGTGACATTTGCCTGCACTACTACGATAAAAACGGCAAGGCGGTGTTACGCGATGATGAAGATCCTGTGATCGGCATGGCGCTGGAGAAAGTGAAGAAGTGCCCTAACGTGGTGGCCCTTGCCGGCGGCAGCGAGAAGGTGGCGGCTATCAAAGGCGCGCTTTCAGGCGGTTATATCGATGTTCTGATCACCGATTATCCAACGGCCAGGCTGCTTATCGCCGGGTAATTTCCTCACTCAAACACTTTCCCACAGCCTTTACGCTTTCCTTCAGGCGTAAAGGCTTCGCCAATAAATTTTTATATTTCAATCGTATATAACCAGCCAACCGCGCTCTTTTCCCCCGACATCCAGAAGCTTCACCAAACGGATAAGTGTGATTGCCAGCACAATTGATAACTTTTCCTGTAGCCCGACGGGAAGTTTCTGGCTAAGGTAACAAATAAATAATCACCATCGAATATATATTCAGTGATTAAAAAAGTGAAAACGAATTGTCACATCATGGCCTGCTAAGAAGCAATGCGATAAAGAGGAATGCCGACTTCCCCCTCCGCGCCAGGACGAAGTGTGACTCAGGAGACTACCTAATGCAGGCAACACGTAAAGAGTTCATCATTGCGCTGGACGAAGGCACCACCAATGCCAAAGCCGTCGTACTCGATAGCCGCGGCCAGGTCGTGGTGAAATTCTCTCAGCCGCTGGCGATCCAGACGCCGCGTGAAGGCTGGGTCGAGCAGTCGGGAGAAGTCCTGGTTGACGCTTCGCTGGCGGTTATCGCGCAAGCGGTAGCGCACGTTGGCGCAGAAAACGTCGCGGCATTAGCCATCAGTAACCAGCGCGAGACCGCGATCGGCTGGTATCGCCAGAGCGGTAAGCCAATCAACGCCGCGATCACCTGGCAGTGCAGCCGCAGCGCCGCGTTTTGCGATGAACTGCGCCACAGCGACAAAGAGCGGCAAATCAAGGCCGTGACCGGCCTGCCGATTGCGCCTCTGTTTTCGGCCTCGAAAATGCGCTGGCTGCTGGAATCTCTTCCTGAGGGGCGCGCGCTGGCTGAGCGCGGAGAAATCTGCCTCGGCACTATCGACAGCTGGCTGCTGTGGAACTTAACCCAGGGCGAGGCGTTCTACTGCGATTACTCCAATGCCGCGCGTACCCAGCTGCTGAACCTGCAAACCGGCCAGTGGGATGACAACATGCTGGCGCTGTTCCAGATCCCGCGCGCCGCACTGCCGGAGATCAAGCCCTCCAGCGGATTGTTTGGCTATACCCGGGGGTTGAACGCTATCCCTGACGGTATTCCCGTAATGGCGATGGTCGGGGATTCCCACGCCGCGCTGTTTGGCCACGCGCTGGGCGAACTCGGTTGCGTGAAAGCCACCTACGGTACGGGGTCATCGGTGATGGCGCCGGTAAAATCCGCACAGTGCGATATCGGCGCGCTGGCCACCACCATCGCCTGGCACGACGGCGACAGCATCACCTACGGACTCGAAGGTAATATTCCGCATACCGGCGATGCCGTGGCGTGGATGGCGGACAGCACCGGCCTGAGCGAACTTTCCGATGCCGAACTGGCGCATGAACTCAACACCCTGCCCGCCTCCGTGGACTCCACGCTGGGCGTCTATTTTGTGCCGGCGTTAACCGGCCTGGGTGCCCCGTGGTGGGATGACAGCGCCCGCGGCGTGATTTGTGGCCTGAGCCGCGGCGTCAAGCGCGCCCATCTGATTCGCGCCGCGCTGGAATCCATTACCTATCAAATCGCCGATGTCGTGGTAGCGATGCGCCAGCAGGACGACTTCCACTTAACGGCGCTGATGGTCGACGGCGGCCCAACCAGGAACGACTGGCTAATGCAGTATCAGGCTGACCTGCTCGGCTGTCCGGTGATGCGCAGCGACGTTGCCGAGCTGTCGGCGATTGGCGCGGCCCTGCTCGCGCGCAAAGCCCTGAATCCCGGATCGGTGACCGACCTGAACGCGTTTTTAACCGAACACAGCGAATTTATCCCCGATATGGCCCGCCACCAGCGCCTGCAGAAAAGATGGCAGGAGTGGCGACATGCGGTGAACAGAACATTATGGAAACCGGCAACGTCCGCCTGACGCCCACCAGGGAATCGAACGCGTGACGCACCTTAGAGCCTATCCCAGTAGGCGTTATTGGCGCAGGCAGTTTGAACACGGACAGCGCGGAAGAACCGGAGCGTACACGTAGTACGTGAGGGTTTTGAGCACTGCCCTGGTTCAAAATGGCCAGTAAAATAGCCCTAATGGACAGGCTCTTAATCATCAACAAAAGGAGACCCCCGGCCCATAAACTCGATTTACAGGCCTTACGTTGTTTCACCGTACCCGACAATAACAACCAAGAGAGAAAATTGTCATGAAATTACGTTTAACGCTTTTAACCGCTGCTACCCTGACCGCCTTTTCTTTCGCT
Organism: Klebsiella sp. ME-303; assembly: GCF_007910085.1. Lineage (NCBI taxonomy): Bacteria > Pseudomonadati > Pseudomonadota > Gammaproteobacteria > Enterobacterales > Enterobacteriaceae > Klebsiella > Klebsiella sp. ME-303. The sequence goes on from NZ_VOJB01000062.1 coordinate 109,971, forward strand.
GCCCAGGCGGCAGAAAAAGGCACCATCATGATCATGGTTAACTCGCTGGATAACCCCTATTACGCCTCTGAAGCCAAGGGCGCCAGCGAGAAAGCTAAAGAGCTGGGCTACCAGACCACCATTTTGTCGCATGGTGAAGATGTCAAAAAACAGAATGAGCTGATCGATACCGCCATCGGTAAAAAAGTTCAGGGCATTATCCTGGATAACGCCGACTCCACCGCCAGCGTCGCCGCCATTGAAAAAGCGAAGAAAGCGGGTATTCCGGTGGTTTTAATTAACCGCGAAATTCCTGTCGATGATATCGCGCTGGAGCAAATTACCCATAATAACTTCCAGGCCGGTTCTGAAGTCGCCAACGTATTTGTCGAGAAAATGGCGGAGAAAGGCAAATATGCCGAACTGACCTGTAACCTTGCGGATAATAACTGCGTGACCCGCTCTAAATCTTTCCACCAGGTGATTGACCAGTACCCGGATATGGTCAGCGTCGCTAAGCAGGACGCGAAAGGCACCTTAATCGACGGCAAGCGCATTATGGACAGTATTCTGCAGGCGCACCCCGACGTGAAAGGCGTGATTTGCGGCAACGGTCCTGTGGCCCTCGGCGCCATTGCCGCGCTGAAAGCCGCGAACCGTAACGATGTGGTGGTGGTCGGTATCGATGGCAGCAACGATGAGCGCGACGCGGTAAAAGCCGGCACCCTGCAGGCCACCGTGATGCTTCAGGCGCAGGCCATCGCCGCTCAGGGAGTGACCGACCTCGATAACTACCTGCAAAAAGGTGAAAAACCGGCCAAGCAGCGCGTGATGTTCCGCGGCATTCTGATTACTCAGGACAATGCAGACAAAGTGCAGGACTTCAATATCAAATCCTGATTTCGGGTTGTTGCGCCCCGTCCGGGGCGCACAGGAGCGTATTATGTATAAAAAAATCTCGCTGACGCTGGTTATTCTTGCGCTCGGGGGCTGTCGTATCGTCTCTCAGCAGGAGCTGGCCGATCTTAAATCTCCGCCCAACCCGCATATGGCGGATATCGATCGGACATGGCAAGACCAGCTGGTTCCCCAGGTTGTGGCTAAAGCCCGCCCCGTTGCCGAGCTGATGACCGCCCTGCGCGCGGCGAAAGATATCGATAGCGCCTGCAAAACCTTAGGCTATCGCGCTCAGGACGAAAACCCCTGCGTGTTTTACGTCAAAGTCGAAGGCAATATCAGCAAAATTGATTCCGCTTCGCGCAGCGGAAAAATGACGATTCAGGATATCAGCGGCGGCAACGTGGTGGTGCAAATTGGCCCAACGCTGCGCGGCACATTATTACGCGACGGCTATCAGGGCGCCAGCTATCAGGACTTTAACGATCAGGTGCTGTTTGGCGAATATAGCCGGGCGATTAACGAACATGCGGTGAAGATGATCCAGACGGCGCAGGTGAAAACCGGCGAAGCGGTACAGGTGTACGGCGTGTTCTCGGCCTGGGATATTCCGCAGACCATGCCTGATATTACGCCAGCCAAAATTGTTCGTTTGGGAGGGCAATAACATGCAGCGGCAAGAACTCGTCAATTCCCAACCAGTCGACTCTGAAGTTATTATCGAAACTCGCGAATTATCTCGCGTTTATCCGGGCGTTGTCGCCTTAGATAGCGTGAATTACCGGGTCTATCGAAATAAAGTAAACGTTCTGATCGGTGAAAATGGTGCGGGTAAATCCACCATGATGAAAATGCTTGCTGGCGTTGAAACACCCTCTTCCGGTCAAATTATTCTTGATGGCGCCCCGGTGACCCTTAGCTCGACGCATCAGGCTGAAAAGCAGGGAATCAGCATCATTTTTCAGGAATTAAATTTATTCCCGAATATGAACGTCATGGATAATATTTTTATGGCTAACGAATTCTTTCAAAAAGGGAAGATTAACGAAAAATATCAATATGAGTTAGCCAAATCATTACTGGAAAGACTGGAGCTGAATGTCGATCCCTACACCCAGCTTGGCGAATTAGGCATTGGCCATCAGCAGCTGGTGGAAATTGCGCGCGCGCTTTCTAAGGACACCCGGGTATTAATTATGGATGAACCCACTTCCGCGCTCAGCCAGTCGGAAGTCAAAATCCTGTTTAACGTGATCGAACAGCTTAAACGCCGCGGCGTCACCATTATCTATATTTCCCACCGTCTGGAAGAGCTGATGGAAATTGGCGACCACATCACTATTTTCCGCGACGGGCGCTTTATCAGCGAGCGCGAGGTCAGCGACGCCAGTATTCCGTGGATTATCGAACAGATGGTCGGCGATAAGAAAAAACATTTCGACTACCGGCCGGCGCCGAAAGGCGAAGCGGTCCTTGCCGTTGAAGGCCTGACGGCGCTGCACCCCAGCGGCGGCTATAAGCTCAACGATGTGACCTTTACCTTAAGTAAGGGAGAAGTGATCGGCATCTACGGCCTGCTCGGCGCCGGACGCACGGAGCTGTTTAAAGGTCTGGTCGGCCTGATGCCCTGCCAGAGCGGTAACGTCCATCTCAACGGCGAAAATATCGAAAAGGCCCCGTTCCAGGCGCGGCTGAAAAAAGGGCTGGCGCTGGTGCCTGAAGACCGTCAGGGCGAAGGCGTGGTGCAGATGATGTCGATTCAATCGAATATGACCTTATCCGATTTCAGCCTGCAGGGATTTCGCCGGGCGTGGAAATGGCTGAATCCGCAGAAAGAAATCGCCTGCGTCAAAGAGATGATTCGCGAACTGGCAATCAAGGTGAGCGACCCCGATCTGCCTGTCACCTCGCTCAGCGGCGGCAACCAACAAAAGGTGGTGCTCGGCAAGGCGTTGATGACGAAGCCGGAAGTGGTGTTTCTCGATGAGCCCACTCGCGGTATCGACGTCGGCGCGAAAACCGACGTTTATCATCTGATCGGCAAAATGGCCCAGCAGGGTCTGGCAGTGATGTTCTCTTCATCGGAGCTGGATGAAGTGATGGCGCTGGCGGATCGCATCCTGGTCATGGCCGACGGTCGGATTACCGCCGATTTACCGCGTCATGCGGTGACCCGCGAAAAATTAATCGCGGCTTCAACACCTCAAGATTAATCAGGCTGGAACCCATCATGAACCAGAAATATATGATTTATATGTACCTGCTGAAGGCCAGAACGTTCATCGCTCTGCTGCTGGTTATCGCGTTCTTCAGCGTGATGGTACCGAATTTCCTGACCACATCTAACCTGCTGATTATGACCCAGCACGTGGCCATCACCGGCCTGCTGGCCATCGGCATGACGCTGGTTATCCTGACGGGCGGTATCGACCTCTCCGTCGGCGCCGTGGCCGGCATCTGCGGCATGGTGGCCGGAGCGCTGTTAACCAACGGCCTGCCCTTATGGAACGGCAGCGTTATCTTCTTCAACGTACCGGAAGTGATCCTCTGCGTGGCGCTCTTCGGCGTGCTGGTTGGCTTCGTTAACGGCGCGGTCATCACCCGCTTCGGCGTCGCGCCCTTTATCTGCACCCTGGGCATGATGTATGTCGCCAGAGGCTCGGCGCTGCTGTTCAACGACGGCAGCACCTACCCCAACCTCAACGGCATGGAAGCGCTGGGCAACACCGGTTTCTCCACCCTGGGATCCGGGACGCTGTTGGGCATCTATCTGCCAATCTGGCTGATGATCGGCTTCCTGCTGCTGGGCTACTGGCTGACCACCAAAACCCCGCTGGGCCGTTATATCTACGCTATCGGCGGTAACGAATCCGCCGCACGCCTGGCCGGCGTGCCTATCGTCAAGGCAAAAATCTTCGTTTACGCCTTCTCCGGCCTGTGCTCAGCGTTCGTCGGCCTTATCGTCGCTTCGCAGCTGCAAACCGCGCACCCGATGACCGGCAATATGTTCGAAATGGACGCCATTGGCGCCACCGTGCTCGGCGGAACCGCGCTGGCGGGCGGTCGCGGCCGGGTGACCGGGTCAATCATTGGCGCGTTCGTCATCGTCTTCCTCGCCGACGGCATGGTGATGATGGGGGTCAGCGATTTCTGGCAGATGGTCATTAAGGGGGTGGTTATCGTCACCGCCGTCGTCGTCGACCAGTTCCAGCAGAAACTGCAGAACAAAGTCATCCTGATGCGCCGCCATGAGGAGAAGCTGGCGGCGGCAGGCGCCACCAGCTAATCACGTCTTTATTACCCCGCCGGATGCTCTGCCGTCCGGCTTCAATAAGGGATGAAAAACATGCAAAGAAATTTCCACAACAAAACGGTTGTTATCACCGGCGCCTGCCGCGGAATTGGTGCAGGTATTGCCGAGCGCTTTGCGCGCGACGGCGCGAATCTGGTGATGGTCTCTAACGCCGAGCGCGTCCACGAAACGGCGGAAACCCTCCGCCAGCGCTACCAGGCCGACATCCTGTCGTTACAGGTTGATGTGACCGACGAAGCGCAGGTGCAGTCGCTGTACGAGCAGGCGGCAGCGCGTTTCGGCACCATCGACGTCTCTATCCAGAACGCAGGCGTGATCACCATCGACTATTACGATCGCATGCCGAAGGCCGACTTTGAAAAAGTGCTGGCCGTTAACACCACCGGCGTCTGGCTGTGCTGCCGCGAAGCCGCCAAATATATGGTCAAGCAGAACCACGGCAGCCTGATCAACACCTCTTCCGGCCAGGGTCGTCAGGGCTTTATCTACACCCCGCACTATGCCGCCAGCAAAATGGGCGTGATCGGCATCACCCAAAGCCTGGCGCACGAGCTGGCGCCGTGGAATATCACGGTTAACGCCTTCTGTCCGGGCATTATCGAAAGCGAGATGTGGGATTACAACGACCGCGTCTGGGGCGAAATCCTCAGCACCGAGCAGAAGCGCTACGGTAAAGGCGAGCTGATGGCAGAGTGGGTCGAAGGCATTCCGATGAAGCGCGCCGGCAAACCGGAAGACGTTGCCGGGCTGGTGGCGTTTCTCGCCTCCGACGATGCGCGCTACCTCACCGGGCAGACCATCAATATCGATGGCGGCTTGATTATGTCGTAATGCCGCCAGCCTGGCATTTTTCAGGTCAGGCTACACAAATCATGTCCCGGAGGCGGTGCTGCGCACCTGTCCGGGCTACCCGACTACCCGACGGCACAAGCCCCGTAGCCCGGACAGGCGCAACGCGCCGCCTCCGGGAACGCCAACACCGGGCATGCTAAAGAATATTTTTTTAGAGAGTAATAACTATGATCGCAAAAGATTTTGCCCAACAGCTGTTTAACCTGCAGGACCGCGTGGCCTTTGTCACCGGCGCGGGCAGCGGCATCGGCCAGATGATTGCTTACGGGCTCGCCAGCGCGGGGGCTCGGGTCGTCTGCTTCGATCTCCGCGAAGACGGCGGCCTCGCCGAAACCGTCAAAAATATTGAAGCCATCGGCGGAGAGGCCTGCTTCTACACCGGTGATGTGCGCCAGCTTAGCGACCTACGCGCCGGCGTGGCATTAGCGAAAAGCCGCTTTGGCCGCCTCGATATAGCCGTCAACGCCGCCGGGATTGCCAACGCCAATCCGGCGCTGGAGATGGAAACCGAGCAGTGGCAGCGGGTTATCGATATTAACCTGACCGGCGTGTGGAACTCCTGCAAAGCGGAAGCCGAACTGATGCAGGAAACGGGCGGCGGTTCGATTATTAATATCGCCTCGATGTCCGGCATTATCGTTAACCGCGGTCTCGATCAGGCGCACTATAACTGCTCTAAAGCGGGCGTTATCCACCTGTCGAAAAGCCTGGCGATGGAGTGGATCGGCAAAGGGATTCGGGTCAACTCCATCAGCCCCGGCTATACCGCCACGCCGATGAACACCCGCCCTGAGATGGTTCATCAGACCCGCGAATTCGAAAGCCAGACGCCGATCCAGCGCATGGCGAAGGTTGAGGAGATGGCCGGCCCGGCGCTGTTCCTCTCCAGCGATGCCGCCTCGTTCTGCACCGGCGTTGACCTGGTGGTTGATGGTGGTTTTGTCTGCTGGTAGAACGGATTTAGCTTAGAAAAATGCCGGTAAGGGTGAGGTTAACGTCAGCGAAGCAGTATGCAGGGTGGCGGCGCGATTGTTTTAACCGGTCGATGTTCTCTCGCCGTCCATCCTGCCCCCATAAGCAGAAAAAAGGTGCCTTAAGGTTCCTTACCCAGCCTGCGGATAAGCGGGGATAGCTCCCCGCATACCGGCTACTTCTTCGTTTCGTAAGCGAGAACGGCCTTGAACTCCATACTACGTTCTTTGATGCTCAGCTCGCACAGCGAATCGCGCACCATTAACGTCAATCCCAGCGCTGTCAGACACAGCACGATGATTGCCACCAGGGCGTATTTTGTCAGCATCTCGTTGCCTCCATGCGAAGAAGAGGCTACTATCCAACGTGCTAGGGTTGGATCGTGAGCCTCAGGTTGATGGGAACATCTCCTGGGGCTTCGTCTTTCTGAATCCTCACCTAAGCCTGAACGCAGAAAGCCTCAGGCACCCGCCGCCATCATACGCTTCCCTGCGCAATTCACTGTATATTTAACCAGCCGCAATCCTTTTTCAGAAAACGTTTAGATGACCTACATTCCGGGGAAGGTCACGCTGTTGCCCGGTGCTTCGCGATGCAGATGGATAAAGTTCAAATGACGCTCGTACTGGTCAAGAATATCGGTAATGACCTGCTCTTTGCTGTAGTCCATCAGGTCGTTGCCCTGACTCCCTTCCAGCAGGAAGGTCTCCAGACGATAGTAGGTCGACTTCCCGCTGCGCGCCCGGTAGGTAAAGCCGGGAATGGAGTACTGCTGCGGCCAGACCTGATAAACAAAGTTCTGCTCGTCGCCCATATGCACCAGCAGGTCAAGATGGCCCAGGCTGTCTCCCTCTTCCGGCGGCAGGCTTTTCAGCTCGACGTAAGCGCCGCGCAGCTTCAGCTCCTGCGCCACCTCTTCCATCGCCGGGAAGCACACCGTCTCCATCATCTGGCGGGTATAGCGCGTGCCGGGATAGTTCATCAGCCGCGACAGGCGCTTCTTCCAGCTCAGGCGATCCTGCACGCCGAGCGGTCGCGGAGCGGTGTCGCGGTTGGCGCTCTCGCGGCGATAATCCTCAACCTTCAGCGACTTGTACAATCCCGCCATCACGAAGAAGATCACGAAGCTAAACGGCAGCCCCATAATCACCGTCGCGTTCTGCAGGGCGGAAATTCCGTTAGTCATCAGCATCCCGAGGGTCAGCAGGCCGATAACCACCGACCAGAAGATCCGCAGCCAGTTTGGCGCATCGCTGTTGATATCCTTCAGCTTCGAGGTGAAGTTACCCAGCACCAGCGCCCCGGAATCCGCGGAGGTCACATAGAACAGCAGGCCGGTAATCGTCGCCACCGAAGCGCTAAAGGTAAACGCCGGATACTGCGCCAGCAGGTTATAGAAGCCGCGCTCCGGGTGGGCGACCGCCTCGGCGGCGAAGGCCGCATTGCCGTGGATGATTTCATACAGCGCGCTATTGCCGAACACTGACAGCCACAGCAGGGTAAAGGTGAACGGGATAATCAGCGTTCCCACCACAAACTGACGAATGGTGCGTCCACGTGAAATACGCGCCAGGAACAGGCCGACAAACGGCGACCACGCCACCCACCACGCCCAGAAGAACAGGGTCCAGTTGTTCATCCACTCTACCGGACGATCGAAGGCGAAGCTGTTCAGGGTCATGCCCATAAAACGATTCACATAGTCGCCAACGTTGAGCACCAGCGCGTTGAGCAGAAACTCGGTGTCGCCCATAAACAGGACAAACAGGATCAGCCCGAGGGCCAGCACCACGTTAAGCTCGGAAAGAATACGAATGCCTTTATCCACCCCGGAGGTCACGGAGATGGTGGCGATAATGACCGACAGCACGATCAGCGCCGCTTTCGCGCCCAGCGAGTCCGGAATATCAAACAGCACGTTGAGGCCGTAGTTTAGCTGCACCACGCCAATCCCGAGCGTGGTGGCGATACCAAAAATGGTGCCGATAACGGCGGCGATATCCACGCTGTGGCCGATTGGGCCATTAATCTTTTTGCCGAAGATCGGATAGAGCGCGGAGCGGATGGTCAGGGGTAAATTATAACGATAGCTAAAGTATCCCAGCGCCATCCCCATCAGGGCATACATCGACCAGCCGGTCAGCCCGTAGTGAAACAGCGTCCACACCATCGCCTGGCGCGCCGCCTCCATGGTCTGCCCCGCCCCTTCCGGTGGCTGCATATACTGGGTCACCGGTTCGGCGACGGAGAAGAACATCAGGTCGATACCGATACCGGCGGCGAACAGCATTGCCGCCCAGCTGAGCACGCTAAATTCCGGCTTCGAATGTTCCGGCCCGAGCTTCACCGAACCGAAACGCGAGCAGGCGATGCACACGACAAACACGATATAGAGCGTCGCGGCGAGCAAATAGTACCAGCCAAAGGTGCGGGAAACCCAGTTCAGGGTACGGCCAATCCAGGCCGCGGAAAAATCGCTGAAGAAGAGAGTCATCAGGGAAAACAACAAAATCAGTCCGGCGGAAGTGTAAAAAACCACCGGATTGATTTTGTCCTTTTCTCTGCTCGGCGAAAGGTCTGTCATCCATTCTCCTTACTGTTTTTGCAACTATTAGAACCAAAATCGGCAACAATTAAGACACATTTTATATTGAACGTCCAATCAAAAACCGCTTTAATAGATAAACAAAGCTGATGAATGGAGTCTGAGAAATGCCCAAACTGGGGATGCAACCGATACGGCAGCGGCAGCTGATTGACGCCACCCTGGCCGCCATCAATGAAGTGGGAATGCACGATGCCACCATCGCGCAGATCGCCCGGAGGGCTGGCGTATCAACCGGCATCATCAGCCACTATTTCAAGGATAAGAACGGGCTGCTGGAAGCGACGATGCGCGATATCACCGGCCAGCTGCGCCAGGCGGTGTTGGGCCGTCTGCACGCCCTGCCCGGCGCCGGCCCGCAGGAACGCCTGCGCGCCATCGTGGCGGGAAACTTCGACGACAGCCAGATAAGCAGCGCGGCAATGAAGGCCTGGCTCGCCTTTTGGGCCAGCAGCATGCATCAGCCGATGCTCTATCGCCTGCAGCAGGTCAGCAGCCGGCGACTGCTGTCGAATATCGTCTATGAGTTTCAGCGCGCCCTGCCGCGCGAAGAGGCGCAGGAGGCCGGATACGGTCTCGCCGCGCTGATCGACGGGCTGTGGCTACGCGCGGCGCTGAGCGGTAAACCGCTGGATAAAGCCCGCGCCGAAACGCTCGCCGAGCACTTCATCAGCAAATATCTGCCACCGACTTCTCACTAATGGAGGACCCATGTCCCGAATGGCCGAACAGCAGCTTTACATCGACGGTGGTTATGTTTCCGCCACCAGCGGTAAAACCTTCGAGACGATTAACCCCGCCAGCGGGGAAGTGCTGGCGACCGTCCAGGCCGCCGGCCGCGAAGACGTCGACCGGGCGGTAAAGAGCGCCCAAAAAGGGCAAAAAATCTGGGCGGCGATGAGCGCCATGGAACGTTCGCGCATTCTGCGTAAAGCGGTCGATATTCTGCGCGATCGCAACGATGAACTGGCGCGTCTGGAGACTCTCGATACCGGCAAACCGCTGAGCGAAACCGCCGCCGTCGATATCGTCACCGGCGCCGATGTGCTGGAGTACTACGCGGGCCTGATCCCGGCGCTGGAAGGGAGCCAGATCCCGCTGCGCGATAGTTCATTCGCCTACACCCGCCGGGAACCGCTGGGCGTCGTCGCCGGGATCGGCGCCTGGAACTACCCGATCCAGATCGCCTTGTGGAAATCAGCCCCGGCGCTGGCGGCCGGTAACGCGATGATCTTTAAGCCGAGTGAAGTCACCCCGCTCACCGCCCTGAAGCTGGCGGAAATTTACCGCGAGGCGGGACTGCCGGCGGGGGTATTTAACGTGCTGCCGGGCACGGGCGCCGAAACCGGCCAGTATCTCACCGAGCACCCGGACATCGCCAAAATCTCCTTTACCGGCGGCGTCGCCAGCGGCAAAAAAGTGATGGCCAACTCCGCCGCCTCCTCGCTGAAGGAAGTCACCATGGAGCTGGGCGGTAAATCGCCGCTGATCGTCTGCGAAGACGCCAACCTCGACCTCGCCGCCGACATCGCGATGATGGCTAACTTCTATAGCTCAGGACAGGTCTGCACCAACGGCACCCGGGTATTCGTTCCGGCGCGCCTGAAGGCGGCGTTTGAAGAGAAAATCCTCGCTCGCGTGGCGCGTATCCGCCCCGGCGATCCGTTTGCTGAAAGCACCAACTTCGGGCCGCTGGTGAGCTTCCCGCACCGCGATAACGTGCTGCGCTACATCGCGATCGGCAAGCAAGAAGGCGCGCGCCTGCTCTGCGGCGGCGAGGTGCTGAAAGGCGAAGGCTTCGACCGCGGCGCGTGGGTCGCCCCGACGGTGTTTACCGACTGCGATGACCAGATGACCATCGTCCGCGAAGAGATCTTCGGCCCGGTGATGTCGATTCTGAGCTACGACGATGAGGAAGAAGCGGTTCGCCGCGCCAACGCCACCGAATACGGCCTCGCCGCCGGCGTCGTCACGCCGGATTTAAACCGCGCCCATCGCCTGATTCATCGGCTGGAGGCCGGGATCTGCTGGATCAACACCTGGGGTGAATCCCCGGCGGAGATGCCGGTCGGCGGCTACAAGCACTCCGGTATTGGCCGCGAAAACGGCGTGCAGACGCTGCACAGCTACACCCAGATAAAATCCATCCAGGTTGAGATGGGTCAGTTTCAATCCATATTTTAACCAGGAGGTCATTTTTGCAGTTTGACTACATTATTATTGGTGCCGGTTCCGCCGGCAACGTACTGGCTACACGACTGACGGAAGATCCCCAGACCACCGTCCTGCTGCTGGAAGCGGGCGGCCCGGATTACCGTTTCGACTTCCGCACCCAGATGCCCGCCGCGCTGGCCTTTCCTCTACAGGGTCGGCGCTATAACTGGGCCTACGAGACCGAGCCTGAACCGCATATGAACAATCGCCGCATGGAGTGCGGACGCGGTAAGGGCCTCGGCGGATCCTCGTTAATCAACGGCATGTGCTATATCCGCGGCAACGCTATGGATCTCGATAACTGGGCCTCGGCGCCGGGGCTTGAGCACTGGAGCTACCTCGACTGCCTGCCCTACTACCGCAAAGCGGAAACCCGCGATATTGGCGCCAACGACTACCACGGCGGCGACGGCCCGGTCAGCGTCACCACGCCAAAGCAGGGCAACAATCCGCTGTTCCACGCGATGATTGAAGCCGGCGTACAGGCCGGCTACCCGCGCACCGACGATCTTAACGGCTACCAGCAGGAAGGGTTTGGCCCCATGGATCGTACCGTGACGCCGCAGGGACGCCGCGCCAGTACCGCGCGCGGCTATCTCGACCAGGCGCGCGCGCGTCCCAATCTGACCATTCGCACCCATGCGCTGACCGATCGCATTATTTTTGCCGGCAAACGCGCCGTCGGCGTCGAGTGGCTGGAGGGCGACAGCACCGCGCCGTCAAACGCCACCGCCAGTAAAGAAGTGCTGCTCTGCGCGGGCGCCATCGCTTCGCCGCAAATCCTGCAGCGCTCCGGCGTCGGCAGCCCGGAACTGTTGCGCCAGTTCGATATTCCGCTGGTTCACGCCCTGCCCGGCGTCGGCGAGAACCTGCAGGATCATCTGGAGATGTATCTGCAGTACGAATGTAAAGAGCCGGTGTCGCTTTACCCGGCGCTGCAGTGGTGGAACCAGCCGAAAATCGGCGCCGAATGGCTGTTCGACGGGACCGGCATCGGCGCCAGCAACCAGTTTGAAGCGGGCGGATTTATTCGCAGCCGGGAAGCCTTTGCGTGGCCGAATATTCAGTACCACTTCCTGCCGGTCGCGATTAACTACAACGGCTCAAACGCGGTGAAAGAGCACGGATTCCAGTGCCACGTCGGCTCCATGCGCTCCCCAAGCCGCGGCCACGTGCGTCTGAAGTCGCGCGACCCGCACGAACATCCGGCGATTCTGTTTAACTATATGTCCAGCGAACAGGACTGGCAGGAGTTCCGCGACGCGATTCGCATTACCCGCGAAATCATGCATCAGCCGGCGCTGGATAACTATCGCGGCCGGGAGATCAGTCCGGGGGCGGAGTGCCAGAGCGATGCCGAGCTGGATGAGTTTGTGCGCAATCATGCGGAAACCGCCTTCCATCCGTGCGGCACCTGTAAAATGGGCTACGACGAGATGGCGGTGGTGGATGGCGAAGGTCGGGTTCACGGGCTGGAAGGCCTGCGCGTGGTCGACGCCTCGATTATGCCGCAGATTATTACCGGCAACCTTAACGCGACCACCATCATGATTGGCGAAAAAATGGCTGACGCCATTCGCGGCCGTCAGCCGCTGCCGAAGAGCACCGCGGCGTATTACGTGGCGAACGGCGCGCCGGTTCGCCGGTAAGAGTAAGCCCCCGCCCCTCTCCCTGCGGGAGAGGGTTAGGGTGAGGAAAAACTAGCGAAAATCTTCCAGCCGCTTTAGCTGCCGTCCATCAGCATCAAAGTTCTCCGGCGCCAGCCACGCCCGCAGCGCCGCGTCGCGCGCGGGCCATTCGCTATCGATAATCGACAGCATATCGCTATCGCGGGTGCGTCCTTTGCGCACCATCCTCTGACGAAGACGCCCCTCCCAGGTAAACCCCAGCCGGTCGGCGGCGCGGCGGGAGGCGAGATTCATCGAATCGCACTTCCACTCCAGCCGACGATAGCCGTGAGCAAAACCATTTTGCAGCAGCAGCCACACCGCCTCGGTCCCGAGCGGCGTATTTTTCATCGCCCGCGACCAGGTGACGTGCCCTATCTCCACCGTGCCCATCGCCCGCTCAATCGCCATATAGCTGACCAGCCCGACGGCCCGCTCGGCGCGCAAATCGATAACCGCATACGGCACCAGCCCGTCGTCCATAACCTTACCGGTGATCCAGTTCGCCGTTGACTCCACGCTCTGTGGACAGGTGCTGGCAAGCCAGGTCCAGTCGCTGTCGTCGCCGAGGGCATAGGCGGCAAACAGATCCGCCGCGTGCCGCTCGGTATCCAGCGGCTCCAGCCGGCAAAAGCGGCCATTTAACGCCGTGCGGCGCAGAAGTCCCGCGCCCTGCCACCCTGGCACGCGATCGTTGACCTGCTGACCAAATTCATTAATTTCCGGCACGCTTATCTCTCCCGTAGTGTTATCAAATTGTTATATCAAGAAAGGCGAATGGCCGGAAGATGCCCGGTACGATCGATCGTCATAACCCCTTGGTCTTGCTTATGCTTTTTAAGCATAAACTTAGCCGATCTTTGACTTTACGCCCGTAATTAAGCGGCCTAACGTAGCGAAACATCAATAATCACAATAACTTTTTTCAGGGATCGCATATGACTAAAAAACTGCTGCCGCTGCTGGTGCTCGCCGCGTTATCCGCCGCCGTTCACGCCGCCACGCCGCCGGGGACCCTGGTGGTCGCGCAGGGCCTCGACGATATCGTCAGCCTCGACCCGGCGGAAGCCAACGAGCTCTCCAGCATCCAGACGGTACCGAGCCTTTATCAGCGCCTGGTGCAGCCGGACCGCGATAACCCTGAAAAAATCACCCCGATCCTGGCCGAAAGCTGGCAGGCCGATCCGGCGGCGAAAACCCTGACCATTAAGCTAAAGCCCGACGCCAAATTCGCCTCCGGTAACCCGCTGCGCCCGGAAGATGTCATTTACTCGTACACCCGCGCGGTCATCCTGAACAAATCGCCAGCGTTTATTCTTAACGTCCTCGGCTGGCAGCCGGACAACATCGCCAGCCAGCTGAAGAAGGTAGACGACCATACCCTGGAGCTACGCTGGACCGCCGACGTCAGCCCGGCGGTGGCGCTGAATATTCTCTCCACGCCGATCGCCTCTATCGTCGATGAGAAACAGGTCGCCCCGAACGCCAAAGATAACGACTTCGGTAACGGCTGGCTGAAAATGCACTCGGCGGGCAGCGGCGCGTATAAAATGCGGGTCTATCAGCCGCATCAGGCCATCGTGCTGGAGGCCAACAGCAGCGCACCCGGCGGCGCGCCGAAGCTGAAAAGCATCATTATTAAGAACGTTCCGGACCCGGCCTCACGTCGTCTTCTCATCCAGCAGGGTGATGCCGACGTGGCGCGCGATCTCGGCGCCGACCAGATTGCGGCTCTACAGGGTAAACCGGGCGTCAAGGTCCTCAGCATCCCTTCCGCTGAGCAGAACTATCTGGTCTTTAATACCGGCAACAGCGCCAACCCGCTGCTGAAAAACCCGGCCTTCTGGGAAGCGGCGCGCTGGCTGGTAGATTACAACGGCATCACGAAAGATTTGCTGAAGGGGCAATATTTCGTCCATCAGAGCTTCCTGCCGGTCGGCCTGCCGGGCGCGCTGGACAATAACCCGTTTACATTCAACCCGCAAAAAGCCAAAGACATCCTCGCTAAAGCGGGCATCAAAGAGGCGCATTTCACCCTCGACGTCGAAAACAAGCCGCCGTTTATCACCATCGCCCAGTCGATGCAGGCGAGCTTCGCCCAGGGCGGCGTGAAGGTGGATTTGCTGCCGGCCGCGGGTAGCCAGGTCTATGCTCGCGTGCGCGCCAAACAGCATCAGGCGGCGATTCGGCTGTGGATCCCTGACTATTTCGATGCCCACTCTAACGCCAGCGCCTTTGCGTACAACGACGGTAAATCCAGTACCGTCGCCGGGCTAAACGGCTGGCAGATCCCGGAGCTGAATAAAGCGACCCTGGCGGCAGTCGCCGAGCCGGACGCAGCGAAGCGCCTGGATCTGTATAAAAACATGCAGGAGGCGCTGCAGCGCAGTTCGCCTTACGTGTTTATCGATCAGGGTAAAACCCAGATTGTGGTTCGCGATAACGTGAAGGGTTATCAGCAGGGTCTCAATGCCGATATGGTCTGGTATGACCGGGTAACCAAATAACGCCTGGGGCAGGTACGATCACGTAGCCCGGACAGGCGCAACGCGCCGCCTCCGGGAACGCAGGCCCCGATACCTTATGTTTTCCCGGTGGCGCTGCGCTGACCGGGCTACAACAACAGATCGCGCCAGCTGATAACACTGTACTTTTTACCAACGGAATAACCATGTCTGCTGTGTTACCCCCCCGAGCAGAGCGGCGCGCAAAACGCCCCCTGCTCGCGCTGTTTCAGGGACTGCTGACGCTGGCCCTGACGCTGCTCGGCCTGCTGCTGGTGACCTTTGCGCTCTCGGCGCTGTCGCCGGTTGATCGGGTGCTGCAAATCGTCGGCGACCACGCCAGTCAGTCCACCTATGATCAGGTACGCCACCAGCTCGGCCTTGACCAGCCGTTGCCGCTGCAGTTCTGGCACTATCTGGTGAATCTCGCCCACGGCGATCTCGGTATCGCCAGCTCAACCGGCCAGCCGGTGCTGCACGACCTGCTTGCCGCTTTCCCGGCCACCCTCGAACTGGCTACGCTGGCGCTGATTATCGGCGCGCTGTCGGGCGTTATCGCAGGCGTTCTCTGCGCCCGCTACGTCGGCTCGCCGTGGGATCTGGCGATGCGCACCTTTACGCTGCTCGGCAACTCGGTGCCGATTTTCTGGCTCGGTCTGCTGATGCTGGCGCTGTTTTACGCCAAACTGCAGTGGACGCCGGGGCCGGGGCGGCTGGACGATATTTATCAGTACACCGTCGAACCGCGCACCGGCTTTGCGCTCATTGATACCTGGCTCTCGGGTGATAAAGAGGCGGTTAAAAACGCCGCCGGGCACCTGCTGCTGCCGGTGCTGCTGCTGGCCTATTATTCTCTGGCGAGCATCACCCGCCTGACCCGTTCCGCCTGCCTGAGCGAAATGAACAAAGAGTACATCCTGCTGGCGCGCGCCAAAGGGGCCGGTGAGATGACGATTCTGCTGCGTCACGTCCTGCCCAATATCCGCGGCACCCTGCTGACGGTGACCGCCCTCGCCTGGACCTCCATGCTGGAAGGCGCGGTGTTGACCGAAACCGTCTTCTCCTGGCCGGGAATTGGCCGCTATCTGACCACCGCGCTCTTTGCCGGCGATACCACGGCGATTATGGGCGGTACGCTGCTGATCGGCGCGAGCTTTGTGCTGATTAATAACCTCACCGACCTGCTGGTGCGGCTGACCGATCCGAGGATACGCTGATGCCTGGCTACCTTTTTTTACGCCGCCTGCGCCGTTCTCCCGCCGCCTTTTGCGGCCTGATCATCATTACGGTACTCCTGCTGATTGCGCTCTTTGCACCCTGGCTGGCTCCTCTCGACCCGAACTGGCAGGACGCCGCCGCGCGGCTGCAGGGTCCGGGCCCGCGGCACTGGCTCGGCACCGACAGCTACGGCCGCGATCTTCTCTCAAGGCTGATTTTCGGCGCCCGTCCGGCGCTGGGGCTGGTCGCGCTGGTGACGGCGATTACGCTCCCCGCCGGTCTGCTGGTGGGGATCCTGTCCGGCTATTACGGCGGCTGGCTGGAGCGCGTGCTGATGCGTTTTACCGACGTGGTAATGTCGATGCCGCGGCTGATTCTGGCCTTCGCGTTTGTCGCGATGCTCGGCCCGGGCCTGGTGAACGGCGCCCTGGCGCTGGCGCTAACGACCTGGCCCGCTTACGCCCGTCAGGCGCGCAGCGAAATTCAGCGCCTGCGCCACAGCGACTATCTGGCGGCGGCGGAGATGATGGGCATTCGCGGCTGGCGTCTGCTGATGGGTCATATTCTGCCGCTCTGCCTGCCCTCAGCTATCGTCCGGCTGGCGCTGGATTTAGCCGGGATTATTCTCGCCGCTGCCGGTCTCGGCTTCCTCGGCCTCGGCGCCCGCCCGCCAATGGCGGAATGGGGCGCGATGATCGCCGACGGCATGCAGGTTATTTTCGACCAGTGGTGGATCGCCGCCGCCCCTGGCGCCGTTATCCTGATCGCCAGCCTGGCGTTTAACCTGCTGGGCGATGGCCTGCGCGACGTTCTGGAGCCGCAACATGACTGATCCTCGCCTGATCGTTCAGGGACTGACCATCGACTATCCCACCGCCAGAGTGGTGGACCATTTAAGCTTCACGCTCGGCAACGAGCGGCTGGCGCTGGTCGGCGAATCCGGCTCCGGTAAATCCATGACCGCCCGCGCCCTGATGGGGCTGGTACGCCGGCCCGGCGTCGTCAGCGCCGAGGCGCTCAACGTGCTGGGGCGCGACGCATTAACCCTTCGCGAACGCGGCTGGCGCGAGCTACGCGGCAACGATATAGCGATGGTGCTGCAGGACCCGCGCTACGCGCTCAATCCGGTAAAAAACATTCAGGCGCAGCTGGAAGAGGCATTAACTCTGCATCAGCGCCTTAGCCGCCGCGCGCGGCTGGAGGCGGTCAAAGCCGCCGTTGCCGCCGTCGGTCTGGATTTACCGGTGCTCAACCGTTATCCAGGCGAACTCTCCGGCGGGATGGGCCAGCGGGTGATGATTGCCCTTGCGCTGCTCAATAATCCGCAGGTGCTGATCGCCGATGAGCCCACTTCAGCCCTCGATGCCCGGCTGCGTAATCAGATCCTCGAACTGCTGGTAGAGCAGTGCGAACAGCGGCGGATGGCGATGCTGTTGATTAGCCACGACCTGCCGCTGGTGGCCGAGCACTGCCAGCGGGTGCTGGTCCTGTATCAAGGGGAAAAGGTCGATGAGATGGCGGCGCGAGATCTGCCGAAGGCGACGCATCCCTACACCCGTACGCTCTGGACCTGTCGCCCGGCCGCGCAAACTTACGGTCAGATGCTGCCGACCCTCGACCGAACCCTGAACTTGACGGAGGCGGCGCATGGTGGTCGTTAATCTCAAGGATTTACAGGTTATTTTTGGCGAAAAAACCGCGGTGTCCGCCGCCAGCTTTGCCGTTGACGCGGGAGAAACGTTCAGCCTGATCGGCGCATCCGGCTGCGGAAAATCAACGATTCTGCGGGTATTAGCCGGGCTGCAGCGGGACTGGCGCGGCCGCGTTGAACTGTTCGATAAGGCCATTACGCCGGGCGCGCGTTTTCAGGGCGAGCTGCGGCGCAACGTACAGATGGTGTTTCAGGACCCGTACGCCTCGCTGCATCCCAATCATACGCTATGGCGCACGCTGGCGGAGCCGCTGAAAATTCACGCTATCGGCGAGATCGAACAGCGGGTGTCCACCGCCCTGCAAGAGGTGGGGCTGCCTGCCGACGCCGCGCGCCGCTATCCGCACCAGCTTTCCGGCGGCCAGCGCCAGCGGGTGGCGATTGCTCGCGCGCTGCTGCTGCGGCCAAAGATTCTGCTGCTGGATGAGCCAACGTCGGCGCTGGATATGTCGGTGCAGGCGGAAATACTGAATCTGCTCAATCGGCTAAAGCAGGAGCACGGAATGACCTATCTGCTGGTCAGCCACGATGCCGATGTGATTGCCCATATGTCGGACCGGGCGGCGTTTATGGCGGAAGGCGTGATTCAGCGCTTCTTTAACCGCGAAGCGCTGGTGAACGGCGAACATCGGATAGGCTGAAAACCCGCCCCCGCTCGCGCTACGCTTAGCGGGGCTACGGGTTCGCCGCCATCTGCGAGAAGGTCGCCCGGGTAAGGCATTTACGCCGCGACCCGGGAAATCATCCCCTTACTGAGCCAGGCTCGCGAAGCGGGCGAATACCGCATCAAAAATCGCCAGCCCTTTTGCCACCTGTTCGGCGCTGATGGTGCACGGCGGCACCACGTGAATGCGGTTCTCCACCACAAACGCCAGCAGGCCGGCTTCGGTTAACGCGCCTTTAATGGCCGCCATATCGGCAGCGGTCAGCGGAGTTTTCCGCTCGCGGCTGCTGACCAGCTCCAGCGCCTGGAACAGACCGCGGCCGCGCACGTTGCCGATAATCGCGTGCTTCTCCGCCAGCGCTTCCAGCCCCGGACGCAGCACCTCGTTGCCGATGGTCGCCGCGTTCTCCACCACCTTCTCTTCCTTCATCGCGTCAATGGTGGCGACAATCGCCGCCATCGCCAGCGGATGGCCGGAATAGGTCAGCCCCCCGGCAAAGAAATGGTCATCAAAGTAGCGGGCGATTGGCTCGCTAATCAGCACGCCGCCGGCCGGGACATAGCCGGCGTTCACCCCTTTGGCGAAAGTCACCAGATCCGGCACCACGCCATCCTGCTCGAAGGCGAACCAGCTCCCGGTACGACCAAAACCGGCCATCACTTCATCGAGGATCAGCACAATGCCAAACTCGTCGGCCAGCGCCCGCACGCCCTGCATATAGCCCTCCGGCGGGACAAGAATCCCGGCGGTGCCCGGAATCGACTCCAGCAGAATCGCGGCTATCGCGTTCGGGCCTTCGCACTCGATCATCCGCCGCAGATGGGCCAGCGCGCGCTGGCACTCCTCCTCTTCCGTCGCGGCGTTAAATTCGCTGCGGTAGAGATAGGGGTTAAAGAAGTGCACGTGACCGCGTGAATACTCATTCGGCACGCGGCGCCAGTCGCCGGTGGCGGCAATCGCGCTGCCGGTATTGCCGTGATAGGAGCGATAGGCGGAGAGCACTTTATCGCGCCCGGTATAGAGCCGCGCCATACGGATGGCGTTCTCGTTGGCATCGGCGCCGGCGTTGGTGAAGAACACTTTGCTAAAGCCTTCCGGCGCCAGCTCGACAATCCGCTTCGCCGCTTCGCCGCGGGCGAGGTTGGCGGTGGCGGGCGCGATGGTCACCAGCTCTTCCAGCTGGGCTTTCATCGCCGCCAGCACGCGAGGATGCTGATAGCCAATGTTGACGTTGACCAGCTGGCTGCTGAAATCCAGGTAAGTATTGCCTTCGTAATCCCACAGCTCGCAGCCTTTTGCCCCGGCGATCACCAGCGGATGTAAATTGCCCTGCATCGACCATGAATGAAACACATAAGCGCGATCCAGCTGCCGAACTTCATCATTGCTTATCGCTACCTCGTTCTGTAGTGCCAGCTTCATACCCTGCCCTCTCTCATGTCGTTGTTGTTGGCCTCATCATTGGCCGTGCGGGGGAGAAACGGATAGAGCCAGTCAGGCGAAAATGATGTGACACCGTGTCACATCGCCGCGCGCCGACTGGCCCTGTGCCCGCACGCGCGCGGTTTTTATAGTGGGAGCGACAACCTGCACAGGAGAATGAAATGGCAACGAGCAAAGTGGTGTTTATTACCGGGGCGACCTCGGGATTTGGGGAAGCAGCGGCGCAGGTCTTCGCCGATGCGGGCTGGTCGCTGGTGCTGAGCGGACGCCGTTTTGCGCGGCTGAAGACGCTACAGGATAAGCTCGCCTCGCAGGTGCCGGTGCACATTATCGAACTCGACGTACGCGATAGCGATGCGGTGGCCGCGGCCGTGGCGGCGCTGCCCGCGGGCTTCGCCGATATCACGACGCTGATTAACAACGCCGGGCTGGCGCTGTCGCCGCAGCCCGCGCAGAAAGTGGATCTGGACGACTGGAAAACGATGATCGACACCAACGTCACCGGGCTGGTCAACGTGACCCACGCGCTGCTGCCGACGCTGATTAACCACGGCGCGGGCGCGAGCATCATCAATATCGGCTCTATCGCCGGGCAGTGGCCCTACCCCGGCAGCCACGTCTACGGCGCCAGTAAGGCTTTCGTGAAGCAGTTCAGCTATAACCTGCGCTGCGATCTGCTCGGGACCGGGGTGCGCGTGACCGATCTCGCGCCGGGTATTGCCGAAACGGAATTTACCCTGGTGCGCACCAAAGGCGACCAGGCGGCGTCGGACAACCTGTATCGCGGTACCACGCCGCTGAGCGCGCGGGATATTGCCGAACAGATGTTCTACATCGCCACGCTGCCGGACCATATGAATATCAACCGGGTCGAGGTGATGCCGGTGCGTCAGGCCTGGCAGCCGTTCGCCATCGATCGGGATTAAGGTTTGATAGAGCGGAGAGGCGCGTCAAGCGCCGCCTCCGGGAGAGTTTCATGCAGCTACGGATATGTCTCTGAAACAACGTGTTATGCAGCGATGCCCTGGCCCCCGCTGAAATCGGCGAACCGGAGGACCGAAGACAAGGGCTGGCCGCCAGGGATGGCGGACAGAGGCGAATCGAGACAGTGATGTCGAGTTGAGCCGACCGCAGGCTGAGGTCCGGGAGGTGAGCGCAGTGCGCAGCACCGATTTCTTTGCGGGACCGCGGGGATTGTAAAGGGGGAGACGGTTTTCTCCCCCTTTACCCGTTCACCTACCACGGTGAGACATTTTCTGCGAAATAGCGGTGAACGGAACCCCTACCACACCGTCCCGGGGGCGGCGCTTGACGCGCCTGTCCGGGCTACCCAATCTGCCACCCTCAGGCGCCGAGCCCGGAAATCCCGGGTCGCGGCGTAAACGCCTTACCCGGGCTACTCCCCGCTGACGGCTGGAACCCCGTAGCCCCGGTAAGCGCAGCGCGACCGGGGAGAACGGCCGCTGATGCTTACCGGCTGCTCTGCAAAAACTGCCTGACGCGCTCGGAATCCGGGTTGGTGAAAAACTTCTCCGGCGGCGCTTTCTCAATCAACAACCCCTTCTCAAGAAACACCACCTCATCCGAGACCTGGCGCGCAAAGTCCATCTCGTGGGTCACCACCACCATCGTGTAGCCCTCGGCGGCCAGCGCCTTCATTACCCCCAGCACCTCGTTGACCAGCTCGGGGTCCAGCGCCGACGTCGGCTCATCAAACAGAATCACCTCCGGCGACATCGCCAGCGAACGGGCAATCGCCACCCGCTGCTTCTGTCCGCCGGAGAGCGTAATCGGGTAAACGTCGGCTTTATGCGCCATCCCCACTTTCTCCAGCTGCTGCATGGCGATAGCTTTCGCTTCATCACGCTTCATCCCCTTCACGTGCAGCAGCGCTTCGCTGACGTTCTGCTGCACCGTCAGGTGCGGCCACAGGTTAAAGCTCTGAAACACCATGCCTACCCGCTCGCGGATTTTCGACAGCTGGCGATGGGACATCGCGCGGCCATTATGCTCATCAATCCCCAGCCGCTGGCCGCTGATGCGGATCTCGCCGCGATCCGGCTGTTCCAGCCAGTTCATGCAGCGCAGCAGCGTCGATTTACCCGACCCCGACGAGCCGAGAATGCTCACCACGGTCCCCTTTTCTACCGTCAGGTTGATATCACGCAGAACTTCCACGTTATCAAACTGTTTAGAGACGTTTTTGACGCTTACAGCAGTAGTATCAGACATGACTCATTCCTCTTCTGACTCCCCAGGCGCTCAGGCGTTTAATCAGCAGCTCCAGCAGGATGCTGATCGCCCAGTAGAGCCCAATCGCGACGATAAAAGCGTTAAACGGGATAAAATAGGTGGCCTGCACGCTGTTAGCCGCGGCGGTTATCTCCTGGACGGTGATAATGCTGAGGAAAGCGGTATCTTTCAGGCAGATAATCAGCTGGTTCCCCATCAGCGGGAGCGCGGAAGAGAGAATATTGGGCAGAATAATGCGGCGGAATATTTTGTAGCGCGAAAACCCCTGCGCGACCGCCGCCTCGATATAGCCACCGGAAAATACCCGCCGCTGGCTGCGCAAAATCTCAAAGAAATAGGCGCCGTGGTAGATAATTAAGGCAATTAAACCGGCGGTCCAGGGCTCCATACTAATACCCACTTGCGGCAGCCCGTAATAGAGCAAATAGGCGAGGATCAAAAAGGGAATCGCCCGCATTAAGCTGACAAAGGCAATAATAAGCCGGTTAAGGGTTTTCTTTTGATATTCGGTTAAATAGCACAGGACAATGCCGATAATTAATCCGGCAATTGCCGCGGTAATAAAAAGCTCAAGGGTGGCGAGTAAACCGGCAATAAAGCTGTCGCGCACCGACCAGATAACGGCCCACTGATTCATAGCACCTCCCGTATTTATCGTGCCAGACGCTTCGCTTTACGCTCGGCCATTCCCTGCAGTTTCAGCAGCAGGCCAATAATCACCACGTACAGCAGACCCGCCGCCAGAATCGGCGAAAGCGGTTCATAGGTGACCGAAGAAATCCGGTTGGTGACGCGCGTCAAATCCACCACGCCAATCACCGCAATGGCCGGACTGCCCTTAATCAGGAACGACATCTCGTTAACCAGCGCGGGCAGGCTTTCAATCCACATCTGCGGCAGCATGATGTAGCGGAAGTAGGCCCAGCGGCGCATCCCGACCGACTCCGCCGCTTCCCGCTGTTCGCGGGGAAAAGTGCGAAAGGCGTTGCGCCATATTTCGGCGTTAAAGGCCGAGGTATTGAGCGTCAGCGCCACAATCGCCGCGACGTTTTTGTCGAGGTTAATCCCGACGGTCGGCAGAGAAAGAAACAGGAACAGCACCAGCGTGACCAGCGGCGTCGCGCGGGCGAGGCTGATATAGACCACCAGCAGCTGATCGATAACCGGAATGCGCAGCATGCGCACCAGCGCAATCAGCAGGCCAATCACCACCCCAAAGGCAATGGCGATGGCCGAAATCCAGAGGGTCGTCCATGCGCCTTCAATCAGTAACTGCCAGGAAATTGCATCCATGAAGCCCTCCTTCACTCAACGGGCGGCGGTTACCCGCCGCAGAACGCATTACAGACCGGCCAATTTATGGAACTGTTCCGGGCTGGTGATTGGCACGTTCGGAAGATCGTCATAGGTTTCGCCAAACCACTTTTTCTGGAGTTCCGCGAGCTTGCCGGTCTCCTTCATGTGGTTCATAAATTTGGTCATATAGGCCAGCAGCTGCGGCGAGTTTTTCGGGATCGGCCAGGCCATATAGCCCGGGCCGGATACCGCCAGACCTTTGGCGAACACCTTCGGCTTGGCCTTCGCCAGGTCGTTGACCGAGATAACCACGTTAATCACGTAGTCCAGGCGTTTGTTGGCGAGATCGGCGTAGGCTTCCGGGTAGGAGGGATACTCCACCACCGGCCCCAGCTTACCGCCGGTTTTCTCCAGCATCGCTTTCAGTTCCGGCAGCCTTGCCAGCAGCGCGCTGCCCGCCTGAACGCCCACCTTTTTCCCGCTCAGTTCGGCAATGGTGTTCAATGAATTATCGCCCGCGCGTTTGACAAAATAGTGCTGCGCTGACGCCCACGGCGGCGTGAAATCAAAGACCTTGAGACGGTCGTCGGTAATTACCGCGCCGGTTAAGGCCATATCGTATTGGCCGGTAGAAACCGCCGCCAGTAATCCGGTCCACGGCAAAATGCTCTGGTCGACGTTGAATTTCGCGTATTTGCGTAATTCATCGAGCATATCTTTGTTGAAGCCATCCGCCTGGCCGTTATTCATAAAGTTAAAAGGCGCGTAATCATCTTCGGTTGCGACTTTCAGGGTGCCGGATTTTTCTATTTCCGGAAGATCCGCGGCGGCTGCGTGATAAGAAAAGGCCATCGCCATGATGGCGCCCAGACAAATTGAACCTAATGATTTTTTCATTAATTCACCCCTAATTAATTCGCCAGACGTGTTCACTCCAGAACATGAAAAGGTTTTGCAAAATATGTGCCGACGGAAGTTCCGGTCCGCGACTGATGAATACGTTTTTACTGTAGGGAGCGTTTTAAATTTCCGGATAGAGCCAGATTCACCGCGCGGATGTGTCAGTCATTCTCAGGGTGGTATGGAATTTGCTCCAGTGTCTGTACTGAGCGTTTGAGTAAGGAGCCAGGCATGATCCGACACCTGTTACACGTTGATTTCGACCCGCGCCGCGGTTTGCAGGAGCAGGTGCGCGAGACGCTGATTAACGCCATTCTGGGCGGCATTTTTTCCGCCGACACGCCGCTCCCCTCCTGCCGCCAGCTGGCCAGCCAGCTGCGGGTCTCGCGCAACACCACGGCGCTGGTTTTTGAGGGTCTGGTTAACGAGGGATACCTCGTGAGCCGCCCGCGCAGCGGTTATTACCTGCATCCGGATTACCAGCACGCCAGCCCCTCTTCGGCGCCGGAAGCTGCACCGCAGGACGAGGGTTCTGCACCACGCTGGGGCACGCGGCTGCAAATCACCCCCAGCCAGCAGGAGTCGATTCTGAAGCCGGCCGGCTGGATGAACTACCGCTATCCGTTTATCTACGGCCAGCCGGATACTCGCCAGTTCCCGCTGGCGACCTGGCGCTCGGCGGCAAACTGGCTGCACGGCGGGGTTCGCGACCCGGAGTGGGTGGTGGATCACATCGATCGCGACGTGCCGATGCTGATTGAGCAGATCCGCACCCGGGTGCTGCCCAAACGCGGCATTGTCGCCTCGCCGGACGAGATTCTGATTACCCTCGGTTCGCAAAACGCGCTGTACCTGCTGACGCGCCTGCTGATGTCATCCAGCACGCGCGTTGGCGTGGAGAATCCCTGCTTTCGCGAGGCCATTAACACCTTTCTGCTTGCCGATACCGATATCGTGCCGCATCCGGTGGATGAACAGGGGATCGTCCTCAACGACGCCCCCTGCGATTACTACTACGTCACTCCCGGACACCAGGTGCCAACCGGGGTGGCGATGAGCAAAGCGCGGCGCGACCAGCTGCTGGAGCATGCCGCTCGCCATGATGCGGTGATTATTGAGGACGATTACGACTCTGAAAGTAACTTTATGCTCAACCCGCTGCCGGCGCTGAAGGCCAGCGATCGCTGCGGAAGAGTGATCTACGTGAGCAGCCTGTCAAAAGCGCTATCGCCGGGCCTGCGGCTGGGCTTTATGGTCGCTGACCCGGATCTGATTGACGAAGCCCGGGCGCTGCGGCGGCTGGTGTATCGTCATCCGCCGACCAATATTCAGTATCAGATGGCCCATTTCCTCGCCCAGGGCCACTATGAAACCCACCTGCGGCGCTACCATTACGACTCTGCCCAGCGCTGGGACCGTCTCAACAACGCGCTACAGCAGCATCTGCCGGAGTGCCGCATCATCCCCGGCAGCGAACACGCCAACGCGTTCTGGCTGGCCACGCCGGAGCAAATTAACACCCAGCAGCTGACCTGGCGCGCCGCCCACGCCGGGGTACTGATTGAGCCCGGCGCGCGGCATTTTCTCAGCGACGCGCCGCCGGCTAATTTCTTCCGGATGGGGTTCCACGCCATTCACCCTGACGCCATCGAACAGGGCGTGGAGGTACTGCGCGGCCAGCTGGCGCAGATGGGCTGAACGCCGGGCCCCGCGCCCTCACGGTCATGACGACAAATAAGGATGAACGGCGGAAACAATAAGACCGACGGCAAAACACACAAACACGATGCCACCGGTTTTATTCAGCTTAACAAAGGCATTCCCGGACGACATTTTCGTTTTTACGCTGTGTGCGAAAAGGCCGTAGAGTGAATGAATGACAACCACCAGAATACAGAAGGTTATCGACAGCACGCTGAACTGCGGAATAAAGGGCTGCTGCGGATGAATAAACTGGGGAAACAGCGCCATAAAAAACACAATGGGTTTGGGATTAAACAACGACACCAGTACTCCCTGACGAAACCGCTGGCTGGCGGAAGGCATCGTTGAATCGGCGGAAGAGAGAGGTTGATTCAGCGCGCGGGGCACCGAGCGAAAGAGCTTTACGCCCAGATAGATCAGATAGGCCGCCCCAACCCCCTTGACTATCAACAGCGTCAGCTGAGAGGTGGTAATCATCACGCCAACGCTGCTGGCAGCAATAATCGATATGACGCCCATCCCCACCGCCACGCCGATAATCCCCGCCATTGCATTACGCAGATTATAATTCAGGGTGTTGGTCAGCGTCAGAAGCACTCCTGGCCCGGGGCTGGCAATGGTCAGGCTGGCAATCAGTATATAAAGGTAGAGCTGCTGCATTGAAAAAGTATCCTGTACAGAACAGGGCGCGGCTCCGCCCCTGAAATGATTAACAACGTCGTATCTTCAGGACGTGCGCTCGCTCAGCGTCAACAGCACAACCGTACTTGATGTGTTTTGTACACTACCGTAACAATTTTATATTGTCATTAAATTTAAAATTAACCCTATAAATCATAACAATAAAAAAACAACATTTATTTTAAGACTATTAACCCGCTATCTACCCCATAAAACGTTACTAATAAGTCACCCTATCGCTCGCCGCCGAAACGCTAGCGATATTGCTCATACTCCACGGCTTCGCGAACCTGGTTCAGCGCCGCGCGCAGGCTATCGAAGGGAACGGAGCCGAGGGCGATGCGGAGCGCCTGCGGAACGTTCGCTGTAACGCAAAAAGGCTCGGCGGTCGACACGGAAATATGGCGCTCCATCAGCGTTTTCGCCAGCCGATCGGCCCGACTCTCCTCGCCCAGAGGCAGCCAGACAAAATACGAACCCGGATGGCTGACGAAGGGAAGCGCGCCGAGAACCTCGCGGGCAACCCCCTGCCGCCGCCGCGCATCCTGGCGTTTCTGCGCTTCAAAACGCGCCACCGTGCCATCTTCAATCCAGGTGCAGATCAGCGAACTCACCAGCGAAGGGGTGTTCCACGTGGTGGCCCGTATAGCGCGCTCAATCTCCGGCCGATAGCGGGACGGGCAGGCTTTCGCCAGAAACGGCCGCGCGCGTAGCAGCTTGTGCCGCTGGCCATCGTCTCGTCAGGGGTGGTGATCGGCTTTCCGCTGCTCACGGCGCTGGCCCTGCGGCACGTCACGTCAGCGCATTCGATCGTTTTTATCGGGCTATTGCCGCTGATGACGGCCATTTTTGGCGTACTGCGCGGCGGAGAACGTCCGCGCCGCGCTTTCTGGATCTTTTCGGTTATTGGCAGCCTGCTGGTGGTGGGATTCGCCCTGACGCAAAACGCGGCGGCGTCGCTCAGCGGCGATCTGCT
Organism: Klebsiella sp. ME-303; assembly: GCF_007910085.1. Taxonomy (NCBI): domain Bacteria; kingdom Pseudomonadati; phylum Pseudomonadota; class Gammaproteobacteria; order Enterobacterales; family Enterobacteriaceae; genus Klebsiella; species Klebsiella sp. ME-303. Next base: position 137,821 of record NZ_VOJB01000062.1, read on the forward strand.
GATGCTGGCGGCGGTGATCGTCTGCGGCCTCGGCTATGCGGAGGGCGCGAAGCTGACCCGGGAGCTCGGCGGCTGGCAGGTGATTAGCTGGGCGCTGATTATGGCGCTGCCTTTTATGCTGGTGGCCTCGTGGATGACCCGGCCAGCGTCATGGGGCGCTATATCGCCTTCCGCCTGGATCGCGCTCGGCTATGTGTCGCTCTTTAGCATGCTTATCGGCTTTATTTTCTGGTACAAAGGGCTCGCCGCTGGCGGTATCGCCGCCGTCGGCCAGCTCCAGCTATTACAGCCGTTCTTCGGGCTTGGCCTGGCGGCGGCGCTTTTGCACGAAACCGTCAGCCCATTGATGCTGGCCGTGACGCTGGGCGTGATTCTGTGCGTTGTCGGTTCGCGCAAATTTGGCAGCTAGCCTGTATTGCCCTTGTAGCCCGGAAATCCCGGGTCGCGGCGTAAACGCCTTACCCGGGCTACCGCCCCGCAGACGGCTGGAAACCCGTAGCCCCGGTAAGCGCAGCGCGACCGGGGAGAACGGCCTGATGCTGACCGTAACCCTGGGCGTGATTCTGTGCGTTATCGGTTCGCGCAAATTTGGCAGCTAGCCTGTATTGCCCTTGTAGCCCGGAAATCCCGGGTCGCGGCGTAAACGCCTTACCCGGGCTACTCCCCGCTGACGACTGGAAACCCGTAGCTCTTGTAGCCCGGACAGGCGCGTCAAGCGCCGCCTCCGGGAGAGTTTCATACAGCAGCGGGGATATCTCTGAAACAACGTGAGATGCAGCGATGCCCTGGCCCCCGCTGAAATCGGCGAACCGGAGGGCCGAAGACAAGGGCTGGCCGCCAGGGATGGCGGACAGAGGCGAATCGAGACAGCGATGTCGAGTTGAGCCGACCGCAGGCTGAGGTCCGGGAGGTGAGCGCAGTGCGCAGCACCGATTTCTTTGCGGGACCGCGGGGATTGTAAAGGGGGAGACGGTTTTCTCCCCCTTTACCCGTTCACCTACCACGGTGAGACATTTTCTGCGAAATAGCGGTGAACGGAACCCCTACCACACCGTCCCGGAGGCGGCGCTTGACGCGCCTGTCCGGGCTACTCAATCAGCCTCCCTCAGGCTCCGGACCTGGAAATCCCGGGTCGCGGCGTAAACGCCTTACCCGGGCTACTGCCCCGCAGGCAGCTGGAAACCCGTAGCCCCGGTAAGCGCAGCGCGACCGGGGAGAGCGGCCGTTTATACCACCCGCGCGTACTGCAGCATCACCTGCAGCAGCACGTTCGCACCGGCCTCAACGTGCTCCGGCGACGCATACTCAATTTCGTTGTGGCTGATCCCGTCCTTGCAGGGGATAAAAATCATCCCGGTCGGCGCCAGATAGCTCATATACACCGCGTCGTGCCCGGCGCCGGAGACAATCTCCCGCGCCGGATAGCCCAGCCGCTGCGCGGCGTCGGCGATTGCCGCCTGGCACTCCGGGTGGAACGGCGCCGCCGGATAGTGGCTCACCTCTTTCAGCGCCACCTTCAGGCCGCTCTCCCGCTCAACCCCGGCGATAAACGCCCGCAGCTGGCGGTCCATCTCATCCACCAGCGCATCGCTGAGATTACGCATATCAATCGAAAAAGTGACCTCTCCCGGCACCACGTTGCGGCTGTTCGGATAGACCTGCACCCTCCCTACCGTACCGCGCCCCTCGTCGCTGCGCCCGGCGATCGCCACGACCTCCTGCATAATGCGGGTCGCCGCCTGCAGCGCATCCTGACGCAGGCGCATCGGCGTCGGTCCGGCGTGGGACTCCTGGCCGGTCACCACGCAGTCATACCAGCGGATCCCCAGCACGCCCTGCACGATACCGATAATTTTCGCTTCATCCTCCAGAATCGGCCCCTGTTCAATATGCGCTTCAAAGTAGGCGCCAATCGGATGATCGCCCGGCGTCTGGCTGCCGATATAGCCGATGCGCGCCAGCTCCTCGCCCACGGTTTTACCGTCCGCATCCTGCGCGGCATAGACTGTTTCTAGCGGGAATACCCCGGCAAACACCCCGGAGCCCATCATCACCGGCACAAAGCGCGAGCCCTCTTCGTTGGTCCAGAACACCACTTCAATCGGCGCTTCGGTTTCGATATGCCGATCGTTCAGGGTGCGCACCACCTCCAGCGCCGCCAGCACGCCGTAGTTGCCATCAAATTTGCCGCCGGTGGGCTGGGTATCAATATGGCTGCCGGAGACAATCGGCGGCAGCGCCGGATTACGCCCTTCCCGGCGCATAAAGACGTTGCCGATTTTATCGACGGTGACGCGCATCCCCGCCGCCTGCGCCCAGCTAATCACCAAATCCCGCCCCTGGCGATCGAGATCGGTGAGCGTCAGACGACAGCAGCCGCCCTTCGGCGTGGCGCCGATTTCCGCCAGCGCCATCAGCGACTCCCACAGACGCTCGCCGTTAACCCGGCAGTCGGTGGTTTCGGTCATCGGGGTAAAAAGGACATCACTGCTCATTTCGGTCTCCTTGCATAAACGCGGCGGCCAGCTCGACAAGCAGACGATCGCTGCCGCGCGGGCCTAAAAATGACATCCCCAGCGGCAGACCGCCCGTCTGGGCGACCGGCAGCGTCACCTGCGGACGTTGGGTCATCACGGAAATTAACAGCAGGTCGTGAGACAGGCGCCGGACCGCTTCTATCTCTTCGGCCTGCGCCGTCAGCAGCGGCGCGCCATCGGGAACGGTCGGCATCACCAGGACCGCATCGCCCAGCTGCGCATCCCACCAGGCGGTAAAACGCTCGCGCAGCTGGCAGGCGGCGTCAAACTGCGCGCGGGTGACCGCTTTGCCCCAGAAAAAGCGCTCGCGGACGTCCGGGCCTAGCTGCAGACCATAGCGCTCAATGGTTTCGCCCTGCGCCTGCCACGCTTCGTAGCCCTGAATCTGGCGGAAGGCGAGATAAATATCGTCCGCGTCGGGCAGCGGCGCGTCGAGCGGCGCTAACGGGCCGAAAAAGCGCGCCAGCCGTTGGCGGACCGGCAGCAGCGCCTGCTGGCTGCGCAGCGGCAGGCGGGAAAACAGCCCATCGTGGCAGGCCAGCCGCACGCCGTTGAAATCCGCGCGTTCAGCATCGAACAGACAGGCGGCGACGGCGGAAAAGACCTCCGGCGAGCGGGCAAAGAAGCCGCAGGTGTCCATGGTGGCGCACAGCGGCTGGCAGCCGTCGAGGGAGAGACGGCCGTGGGTTGGACGCAGGCCAAACAGTCCGCAGTAGCTCGCCGGCGTGCGTACCGAGCCGCCGGTATCGCTGCCGAGGGCAAAGTCGCACGCCGCGTTCGATACCGCCGACGCCGAGCCGGACGACGATCCGCCGGGTATATGATTCGGCGCGGCGCCGTTGCGCGGGGTACCGTAATGCACGTTGTGCCCGCTCATCGAATACGCCAGCTCGCTGGTATGGGTTTTGCCGATAAAGCGCGCGCCGTTATCTAACAGCTTTTGCACCACCGGCGCGGTGCGGTTTTTAATCCCGGACAGCGCCAGCAGGTGCGGATTGCCCCCGCCGGTGGGGTAGCCCGCCACGTCGAACAGATCTTTGACCGCAAAGGTTAAGCCGCTCAGCGGCCCGCTGAGCGCATGCGCCACCGGATGCGGCGGATAGGGCATAAAGGCGCGAATGTCGTCCTGCATGATGGTTTCCTCCTGGCCTCAGGCGTAAAGCGCCTGGTTTTCAACGGACGGGCTCAGCTCACGCCAGCGATGGCAACTTACCACGTGACGCGGCCCGGCCGGTTCGGTCGTCGGCTGGCTTTGCGCGCAGGCGGGGCGCGCGTGTGGACAGCGTTCGGCAAACGCGCAGCCCGGCGGCAGGCGCGAGAGATCCGGCGGTGAGCCGGGGATACAGTGCAGCGCATCGCCCTTTTTCAACCCCTCTTTCGGCCGGCTGCCCAGCAGCACCTGGGTATAGGGATGGCGCGGACGATACAGAATCTCCTCGATCGACGCCTCCTCCACGATGCGCCCGGCGTACATCACCGCCACCCGGTCGGCGATCTCCACCGCCGCGCCGATATCGTGGGTCACAAATATAATCGACAGATCGCGCTGCTTTTGCTGCTCGCGCAGCAGAATCAGGATCTGGATTTGCACCGTGGCATCGAGGGCGGTGGTCGGCTCATCTGCCAGCAGCAGCTGCGGGTTGCAGGAGAGCGCGAGGGCAATCATTGCCCGCTGGCGCATCCCGCCGGACATCTCGTGCGGGTAAGCATCCAGCCGCCGCTCGGGGCTCGGAATGCGCACCTGACGCAGCGCCTCCAGCGCCCTTTCCCGCGCCGCCTGCCGCGACAGGCCTTCATGGCGACGCAGCCCCTCGACAATCTGCTGGCCCACGGTATAGACCGGGTCGAAGGCCAGCAGCGGCTCCTGGAAAATCATCGCGCAGCGCGCGCCGCGGTAGCGCCGCAGCTGCCCGGCGCTCATGTTCAACACATCCTCTTCCCCGACCCTCAGGGTACCGGAAAGCACGCTGCTTTTCGGCGGGTGCAGCCGCATCAGGGCGCGCAGGGTGACGCTTTTCCCGGAGCCAGACTCGCCGATCAGCGCCATCACCTCGCCTTTTTGCACATCAAAGGAGACGCCGTTGACCGCGTTGACCGTCTGACCGTCGCGGCGAAACTCAACCCGCAGGTCGCGGATATGGACGTAGGCTTCATGCGACATGGCTGACCTCCTGAATGGCGATATTTTGATGCCAGGGCGACGCGGGCTGCGCCATCAGGCAGGCGCTCTGGTGCCCCTCGCCGACGCTTTCGAGCGTCGGTTTCACCTCGGCGCACACCGCTCTGGCGTGCGGGCAGCGGGTATGAAAGCGGCAGCCGGAGGGCGGAGAAATCGGGCTGGGCGGATCGCCGCTCAGCGGCGAGGTTAAGGTGCGATTGTGCGGGTCCATCGACGGCATCGAGCTTAACAGCGCCCGGGTATAGGGGTGGGCCGAGGCGGTAAACAGCTGCTCCGCCGGGCCAATCTCCACCACCTCGCCGAGATACATCACCAGAATGCGGTCCGACAGCCAGCGCACCACGTGCAGATCGTGGCTGATAAACACATAGGTCAGCGCCAGCGTCCGCTTCAGCTCCTGCAGCAGCTGCAGCACCTGAGCTTCCACCGACTTATCCAGCGCCGAGACGGCCTCGTCGAGGATCACCAGACGGGGCTTCATCGCCAGCGCGCGGGCGATATTCACCCGCTGGCGCTGGCCGCCGGAAAGCGCGTGCGGATAACGATGGGCAAAACGTTCCGGCTCAAGGCCGACGTGCGCCAGCAGATAGCGGGCGTACTCGCTGGCCTCTTTGGCGCTGACGCCGTGTACCCGCTGGCCGAACGCAATGCTCTCTTCCATGGTCATGCGCGGGTTGAGCGAGGCGTAGCTATCCTGGAAAACCATCTGCACCTGGCGGCGATACGCTTTCATCGGCAGGCGCGATGAGCCCACCTCCAGACCATCGAAGATCAGCTCCCCGCTGTCCTGCTTAAGCAGCTGCATCAGCAGCCGCGCGGTGGTGGATTTACCGCAGCCCGACTCCCCCACCACGCCGAGGGTTTCGCCTTTGATCACCGAAAAACTGACGTCGTCCACCGCCTGCACCACTTCGCGCGCTTTGCCGCCGCCGGCGGGAAAATGTTTCAGCAGATTGTTGACCTTCAGCAGCGGCTGCGCCGGTCCGCCGAGGTCGATATTGATAAAGGGTTGCATCGCTTACTCCTTAATCGCCATTGCCGCACGCAGGCGGTCCGCGAGGATATTGAACGAAATGGAGGTGATAAAAATCATCAGGCCGGGCAGCGCCGCTACCCACGGCTGGGTATAAATCGCCGTACGCAGGGTGTTCAGCATCAGCCCCCATTCCGGCTCCGGCGGGCGAACCCCGAGACCGAGAAAAGAGAGCCCGGAGGCGAGGATCATGCACACCGAAATCAGGCCGGTGGAGAAGACGAAAATCGGCCCCAGCACGTTGCCCAGCACCTGGACGCGAATAATGGTGAACGCGCTGGCCCCGGTGGCCCGGGCGGCGTCGATATAGTCCATATGCCGCACCTGCGCGGTGACGCTTTCGGCGATACGCGCCACCTGCGGCACGAACACCAGGGTCAGCGAGAGCAGCGCGTTACCGATCCCCGCCCCCAGCGCGCCGGAGAGCGCGATCGCCAGCAGCACCGAGGGAAAGGCGTAAAACACGTCCACGGTGCGCATAATCAGGGTGTTGGTTTTACCGCCCGCATAGCCGGCGATGATGCCGATCGCCCCGCCGATGAAAAAGGCGAACACCACCGGGACAATCCCCATAAACAGCGACAGCCGGGTGCCGAGAATCAGCCTTGATAGCATATCGCGCCCGAGCTCATCGGAGCCCAGCGGAAAGCCGTCGGCGCCAATCGGTTTGAGGCGTAAAAACATCGACGTTTGATACGGATCTTTCACGATTAGCCAGGGACCGAACAGCGCCAGCGCCAGCAGGATGAGAATGATCGCGCCGACGAATACGCCGCCCGGGTCGCGCAGCAGACGGCGAAACACGCCGCGCCAGTAGCCTTGTCTGGCAACCGTCGCGGCAGAGACGGTAATGCCTTTGGTCGTCACGGTATCCACCATCGTCAGCTCCTCTTAATTCGCGGATCGAGACTGGTTTGCAGAATATCCACCAGCAGATTGAGCAGGACAAAGAACAGCGCCAGTACCCAGATGGTGCCCTGCAATAGCGGCAGATCGCGCTGGAAGATAGCGGTGTTGAGCAGCAGACCGGTGCCGGGCCAGGAGAAGACGGTTTCCACCAGAATCGAGCCGCCCATCAGATAGCCGACCTGCAGCCCCATCACCGCCAGCGCGGTCGGGGCGGCGTTTTTCACCACGTGCAGAAAGATCCGCGACTCGTTGAGCCCCCGGGCGCGCAGGCCGACGATAAACTCCTGGCTGAGAATGTCCGCCACCTGCGAGCGAACGGTGCGGGCGATAATGCCGGTCGGGATCACCGACAGCGTGAAGGCCGGCAGCAGCATAAACTGCAGGTGTTCCCAGTTCCACTGCCAGCCCACCTCGCCGATTGGCCCGCCGCCGGTCGCCGGCAGCAGCGCGAATTTGACGCTAAAAACGATGACCAGCAGCATCCCCAGCCAGTAGTGCGGTACGCTGACGCCAAACACGGATAGCACCGAGGCCAGACGGTCAATAATGCTGTTACGAAAGTAGCCGGCGACAAAACCGAACAGACTGCCCAGCGCAAACCCGATCGCCGTCGCCAGCAGCGCCAGACGCAGAGAGTAGGCGACCGCCGTCATCACTTCATCGATGACCGGGCGCCCGGTAGCGACCGACATGCCCAGATCGCCGTGCAGCGCCCGCCATAGCCAGTGCACAAACTGCAGCGGCAGCGGTTTATCAAAGCCGTAGGCCTGCATTAAGGTCTGACGCAGCGATTCCGAAGCGTCCGGCGGCATCACCGATACCAGCGGGTCGCCCGGCGCTATCTGCACCAGCATAAAACAGATCACCGCGACCCCGAGCATGGTGGGGATGGCCAGCAGGATGCGATATAGCAGCGTATTGATCATCTCTTGCTCCCGTGTCGATTACTCTTTTTTGCTCACCAGGCTGAGGTCGATAAACCAGCTTTGCGGCTGTACCACACCGGTGACGGCTGGCGATATCGCCCTTGGTCCGACATCGTGGGCGACGAACAGGAACGGCACCTGATCGACCAGCGCGGCGTGCAGTTCACCCGCGGCTTTATCCATTTCAGCCGGGGTAAACGCGTGTTTCACCGCCGCCGCCAGCTTTTCGGTTTCCGGGGTCGAGAAGTAGCCCCAGTTGGTCGCCACCGGCGGGAAGGCCTTCGCGGTGGAGAAGCGGATCATGCCGAAATAGGGATCGTTAACCGCGGCGCTGACGTTGATCGCGTCGATCCCTTTCGCCGACGGATCTTTCGCCCCGAGACGCCAGTTGGTAAACAGGGTGTTCCATTCGTTGACCTTAATGTCGACGTTAAAGAAGCAGCTTTTCAGGCTCTGCTGGATGTACTCATTCATCGGCAGCGGCTGCATCTGCCCGGAGCCGGAGGCCGAGGTGGCGACCGTGACGTGCAGCGGTTTCCCGGCGCTATACCCGGCTTCGGTCATCAGCTTACGGGCGGTATCCGGGTCATATTTGATCTGGAAGGTGGGTTTACCGTGCCACGGGCTGCCGGCCTCGTAGACGCCGGTCGCTTCGGTCATATAGCCGCCGAGATAGCTTTTGAGCTCCGCGCGGTTCAGGCACAGGTTGGCGGCTTTGCGCACGCGAATATCTTTCCACGGCGAGCCCTCTTCGAAGGAGAACTGCCACGGCCACAGGTGCGGCTGGGTGTTGGCGTAGATTTTAAAGCCCTGGGCTTTTATCTGATCGACCGCGTCCGGGGCCGGGGCTTCGATCCAGTCCACCTGCTTCGAGAGCAGCGCCGCCGTGCGGGCGTTAGCTTCCGGCAGCGGGATCAGCACCACTTTGTCCACTCGCGGAATGCGATCTTTGTTCCAGTAGTCGGGGTTCTTATCGAGGATCAGCTGCTGGCGAGGAACCAGTTTTTCCATTTTGAACGGACCGCTGCCCACCGCGTGGGCGGCGAACTCGGTCCACGCCTGCTTACTACGCGCGGCGGCATCGCCGGCGTTTGCCGGCACCGCGTCATACAGCTTCTGCCACGCCGTCGGCGAAACGATAAACAGGTTGGTAAGGTTGTACGGCAGCAGCGCGTCCGGTTCGGAGGTGGTCAGCGCCACGGTGTGGTCGTCAATCTTTTCCGCGCCGGTCAGGGTCGGCATGCGTGAGAGGGTGTTGCCTATCTGGCCCGGGGCATACTGCGGCGCGGCTTTATTCAGCACCTTATCCACGTTCCAGACGATGGCATCGGCGTTGACCGTTGAACCATCGTGAAACTTAACGCCCGGGCGCAGGGTGAAAATCCAGCGGCTTTGATTTTGCGGGTCAACGTGCCACTCGGTCGCCAGCCCCGGCACCAGGCCGCTGGGCTTTTCTCCCTGAGAGAGATCCCATTCAACGAGGGCGTCGTAGAGCGGAATGCCGGTGAAGCGATTGCCCTCAAAGCCCTGATCGGGCTGGCCGAGGGTCAAAGGGATATCGGCGGCGGTCATGGCGATCCGCAGGGTTGAGGCATTGGCCGGCAAAGAGGCGATCAGCGCCAATGCTCCGCTAACAGCAACGGCGAGATGGCATTTACGCGAAAATATTTTTTTCTTCAGCATCACATTGTCCCTGTTAAATAAAAGTCGCTATTTAACAGGCAAGATACATACCAGTTCTGAACGCGCGGGGAATAAGCGTGAAATGGCTTATAAAATAAGAATGACTTATATCATCTATATGATTTTATTTAAAAAATAGAATAACCTTATCTTTTTGCACCACCGGCGGGAATTCTGTTGCAGGATTGCACCAGCCTTACTTTCTTTTTAAAGGGATAATCACGTGGCGTTATTTTCTATAAATTAAATTCATAATGTCCGGCAGATCATCAGTTTGAGGCGTTGTCTTCTATACCCTAAATAATTCGAGTTGCAGGAAGGCGGCGACGCAGGGAATCCCCAGGAGCTTACTCCAGTAATTGACTGGGGTGAGCGAGGAAAGCCAACACACCTGCAACTTGAAGTATGACGGGTATATACTTTCTGATAAAGAGAAAGAGGGAGTCGCCATGCCGTTACCTGATTTTCACCGCTCCGAGCCGTTTACCCTTGGCATCGAGCTGGAGCTCCAGGTCGTCAACCCGCCGGGCTTCGATCTGAGCCAGGACTCTTCTGCGCTTATTGATGAGGTCCAGGGCACGCTGAAAGCGGGCGAGGCCAAACATGACATCACCGAAAGCATGCTGGAAATCGCCACCGGCGTCTGCCGCGATATCCACCAGGCCACCGCGCAGCTGAGCGCGATTCAACAGGCGGTGCTGCGCGCCGCCGCCCGCCATCATGTGCAAATCTGCGGCGGCGGAACGCATCCGTTTCAAAGCTGGCAGCGTCAGCAGATCAGCGATAACCCGCGCTACCTGAAAACCGTCGAGCACTTTGGTTACCTGGCGAAGCAGGCGACGATCTTCGGCCAGCACGTGCACGTGGGGTGTCAAAACGGCGATGATGCCATCTATCTTCTGCACGGCCTGTCGCGCTTCGTACCGCATTTTATCGCGCTGAATGCGGCATCGCCCTGGCTCGACGGGACCGATAGCGGCTTTGCCTGTTCGCGGCTTAACCTTTTTGCCGCCTATCCCGATAACGGCCCGATGCCGTGGGTGAATAACTGGCAGGCTTTTACCGGTCTGTTTCGCCGTCTTAGCTATACCAGCATGATCGACAGCATGAAGGATCTGCACTGGGATATCCGCCCCAGCCCGCGCTTTGGTACCGTCGAAGTCCGGGTGATGGATACGCCGCTGACGATTGCTCAGGCGGTGAATATCGCCGGGTTTATTCAGATCATCGCCTGCTGGCTGCTGACGGAGCGGCCGTTTAAGCATCAGCCCGAGGATTATCTGCTCTACCCCTTCAACCGCTATCAGGCCTGTCGCTACGGGCTCGATGGGATCAATACCGATGTTAACGGCGGCGAACAACGAACATTGCGCGAAGAAATTTTACAGCTGGCGGATAGGCTGGCCCCCAGCGCCCACAAGCTGAATGCCGGCAGCGCGCTGGAGGCGATTGTGCGCCAGGCGAAGCAGGATCGCAGCGAGCCGCAGCAAATGCGCGAGTTCGTCGCCAACGGCGGTTCATTGATCGGGCTGGTACAAAAGCACTGCGAAATCTGGACGGCGTAGCGGCGATAAAACGCTATACTGCACGCTTTCGTCGTCTGTCTGGAACCTGTCGTGCGCTTTTTCTCTCTTCTGCCGCTGCTGCTGTTATCCCTGCCCGCTTTCGCCAGCGGGAAGTGCTCGCTGACCGACCCGTCGCTGACGCTGCAAAGCTATACCGTTGATCCGCAGCGCGAACGCATCGTGATGTACTGGCAAAAAGAGGACGGCAAAGCCTGGGGATCGCTGCGCTCCCTGCTGGCGGATATCGACCACAACGGACAGGTGCAGATGGCGATGAACGGTGGAATTTATGATAAAGCCTACGCGCCGCTGGGGCTGTATATCGAGAAAGGCAGGCAGCTGACCCCGCTTAACCGCGCTTCCGGCGGCGGCAACTTTTTTATTCGTCCCGGCGGGGTGTTTTATCTGCGCGGGCAAAACGCGGGGATTGTCAGCATCGATAAATTCAGGCCGTCGCCGGCCATCCGCTACGCCGTGCAGTCCGGGCCGATGCTGATTGAAAACGGCAAGATCAACTGGCGGTTGAAGCCGTCCGCCAGCTCGCGCAAGCTGCGTAACGGCGTGGGCATCACCGGCGATGGCAAAGTGGTCTTTATGCTCAGCGCGCGCGAAACCAATTTCTATGATTTTGCCTGCTACGCGCAGTCCAGGCTCAACGTGCGCCAGATGCTCTATCTCGACGGTACCATTTCGAAGATGTACCAGAAAGGCGGCAGCGTGCCGTGGCAGTACCATCCGTTCGTCACCATGATCGCGGTGGAGAGCAGATAGTTTTCATAACATCGTCTGCGGGGAGTAGCCCGGGTAAGGCGTTTACGCCGCGACCCGGGATTTCCGGGCCCGGTGCCTGAGGGAGGGAGATTGGGCAGCGCCGCCTCCGGGACGGTGTTGAGGGGTTCCGTTCACCATCAAGTCGCAGAAAATGTCTCATCGAGGCACGTGAACGGGTAAAAGGGGAGAAAACCGTCTCCCCCTTTACAATCCCCGCGGTCCCGCAAAGAAATCGGTGCTGCGCACTGCGCTCACCTCCCGGACCTCAGCCTGCGGTCGGCTCAACTCGACATCACTGTCTCGATTCGCCTCTGTCCGCCATCCCTGGCGGCCAGCCCTTGTCTTCGGTCCTCCGGTTCGCCGATTTCAGCGGGGGCCAGGGCATTGCTGCATGACACGTTGTTTCAGAAACATATCCGCAGCGGCATGAAAATCTCCCGGAGGCGGCGCTGCCGCGCCTGTCCTGGCTACGGATTACCGGCAATCTGCGGCCCGGTAGCCCGGCTAAGCGCAGCGCAAGCCGGGAAGAAGCCACAGCAATACCACGTCGCGGCATATTCCCCGGGTTGCGGCGTAAACGCCTTACCCGGGCTACGGGTTATCGGCAATATGCAGTACTGTAGCCCGGACAGGCGCGGGCCACCTACATCCGGCGGTGGGCCCACTCGCGCAGCCGCTGGAACAGCACGTATAGCGAAGGAATAAATAAAATGCCGATTACCGTCGCCACCAGCATGCCGCTGAACACCGTGGTACCGATAATCCGCCGGCTCTGCGCCCCGGCGCCGGTGGCAAGCATCATCGGCACAATCCCGATGATAAAAGAGACCGCCGTCATCATTACCGCGCGGAAGCGGCGGGTCGCCCCTTCGCGGGCGGCATCGACGATCGACATTCCCTCTTCGCGCTTCGCCCGGGCAAACTCGACGATCAAAATCGCGTTTTTCGCCGCCAGCGCGATCAGTAGCACCAGGCCTATCTGTACGTACACATCGTTGGCATAACCGGCCCACCAGAGCCACAGCAGCGACCCGCCGATGGCGAACAGCACCGACAGCATCACGCTCGCTGGCAGCGTCCAGCTCTCATACTGGGCGACGAGGAACAGCCACGCCATCGCTACCGCCGCCAGCACGATCCACACCGCCTGGTTACCGGTCTGCTGCTCCTGCCAGGAGATGCCGCTCCAGGCGTAATCATAACCGTGCGGCAGGTTCGCTTGTAAAATCTGCTCCATCACCGCCATTGCCGTCCGGCTGCTGACGCCTTCGGCCGCCGACCCGCTCACCGATACCGACGGGAACTGGTTATACTGCTGAATAAACGGCGCGCCCACCGTCGGCGTAATCGTCACCAGGTTACTCAGGCGAACCCGCTCGCCGCTGTCGCTGCGCACGTACAGCTCGCTTATCTGCTCTGCCCGCTCGCGCCACTGCATCTCGTTTTGCATCACCACGTGGTAGACACGATTGTTGATGCTGAAATCGCCGGCGCGGGTGCCGCCAAACGCGGTTTGCAGGCTGCTGAAAATCCTCGCCACCGGTACGTTCAGGCGGGCCGCCTGGTCGCGATCGACGGTGAGCGTCAGCTGCGGCACGTTGCTGCTCCAGGTGGTAAATACCCGGCTCAGCTGCGGGTACTGGTTAGCCGTCCGCAGCACCTGATGCGTCACCTGCTCCAGCTCCGCCGGCGATTGTCCGGCCTGGGCCAGAATGCGTAAATTAAACCCGGAGGCGTTGCCCAGCCCCGGCAGCGTCGGCGGCGCAAAAGTCATGATCGTCGCCTCCGGTAGCCCCATCAGCTGGCCCTGCACCTTTTCCATCACCGCCTCCAGCGGCGGCCGCTGGTGCCAGTCCTTCAGCATCACCGAGATAAATCCGCCGTTTGAAGCGCTGGTACCGTTGAGAATATTAAAACCGGAGACCTGAATCACATCCTCAACCGCCGGATTCAACAACAGCAGCTCGCGCGCCTGGGCCATCACCGCTTCGGTACGCTCCAGCGAGGCAGCTTCAGGCAGCTGCACGCTGGCAAAGAAGTAGCCCTGATCTTCCTGCGGCAGAAAACCCTTTGGCATAGTGGTAAAGCTAAACACCACCACTCCGGCCGCCGCCATCGTCGCCGCCAGCGCCAGCCAGGGGCGACGATTCATCCTCCCGACCAGACGCCCGTAACCATCGCGCACCGTATCCAGACCGCGGTTAAAACCGCGCCAGATGGCGGCTGGCTGCTGCGGCCGCGGACGCAGCAGCAGCGCGCACAGCGCGGGCGTCAGGGTCAGCGCCACCACGCTCGACAGCGTCACCGCCGTCGATAAGGTCACCGCAAACTGGCGATACAGCTCGCCGACGATCCCCGGCAGCATCGCTACCGGCACAAACACCGCCAGCAGCACCAGAGTTGTGGCGATCACCGGCCCGGCGATTTGCCGCAGCGCCTCGGCGGTCGCGGCGCCGCGATCCAGCCCCTCCGCCATTTTCGTTTCCACGCTCTCCACCACCACGATGGCGTCATCCACCACCATCGTCAGGGCGAGAATAATCGCGAACAGGCTCAGGGTATTGGCGCTGTAGCCCAGCGCATAAAGCACGGCAAAGGTGCCGATAAGCGACACCGGGATCGCCAGCGCGACAATCAGCGTTGCCCGCCAGCTCTGGAGGAACAGCGAAACCACCACCACCACCGCCATAAGGGTCAGCGCCAGCGACACGCCGATCTCTTTGATCGTCGCCGCCACAAAGCGGGTGGTATCAAACTTCACTTCCCAGGTGAGATCCGCCGGGAAACGCGCGTGCAGCCGGGTCAGCTCAGCGCGCACCGCGGTGGCGACCTGCAGAGCGTTGGCGGTGGGCGTCGGATAGATACCGAGATAGGCGGAATCTTTACCGTTCAGCTGCGCGCCGGAGCTGTAGCTGCGCGCGCCCAGCTCAATGGTCGCCACGTCAGACAGGCGCACCAGCTGGCCGCGTTCGCCGCTGCGAACCACAATTTGCCCGAAGCCGGCGGCGTCGCTGAGTCGCCCGATACCGTTGATGGTCAGCGTCTGCAGCTGGCCGTTAAATACCGGCGGCGTCCCCACCTGCCCCGCCGCGCCCTGCACGTTCTGCTCGCGCAGCGCCTGGGCAATATCGTCGGTTGTGATATTCAACGCGTTCATGCGGTCGGGCCGCAGCCAGATGCGCATGCTGTAGTCGCGCGCGCCGAACATCTGTACTTCCCCGACGCCGGGTAGACGCGCCAGCGCCTCGCGCACCTGAGTGCTGGCGTAGTTGCTGACAAACAGCGGCGATAGCGTGCCGAGCGGCGAATAGAGACTCACGCCCATCAGCAGGTTCGTCGCCCGCTTGCGCACCTGTACGCCGTTCTGCTGCACGTCGGCAGGCAGCTGCGCCACCGCCTGCGACACGCGGTTCTGCACATCGATCGCGGCTAAATCGGCATCGGTCCCGGCGGCAAAAGTCAGGCTCAGGCTGTAGGTCCCCTCATCGGAACTGGTGGACTCCATATAGAGCATATGATCGACGCCGTTGATCTGGGTCTCCAGCGGCGCGGCAATGGCTTCCGCCACGTCCGCCGCGCTGGCGCCCGGCCAGCTGGCGCTAACGTTGATGACCGGCGGCGTAATCTGCGGATACTGCTCGACCGGGATCAGCTTCAGCGAGACCGCGCCGACAAAGGTCATCAGCAGCGCAATCACCATCGCAAAGCGCGGGCGACGGATAAAAAATGTGAGCATCGCCTCTCCCTTATTCACTCAGCAGCTGAACGGCCGCGCCGTCACGCAGGCGCTGGGCGCCTTCCGTCACTACGCGCTCCCCCGCTTTCAGACCATCGGCCACCACGAAGCTTTGGCCATGCTGACCGGCGGGCGCTAAACGGCGCATCGTCACGGTGTTGTCCGCCGTCAGTACCCAGCAGTAAAAGCCCAGCGCATCCTGCTGTAGCGCAGAGGCCGGGATGATCGGGCTCTCCTTAAGCTGCTGCGGCCGGAAGAAAACCGTGACGTTGCCGCCCGGCAGCAGACGGTGCTGCGGGTTGGCAAACTCAGCGCGCAGCGCCACGCTGGCGGTGCGGCTATCAATACGGTTATCGACGGAGGTCAGGGCGCCGACTTCACGCCGTCCATCGACATCCACCTGCGCCAGCCACGCCTGCTTTAGCGCGGCGATATCCGTGTGCTGCCCCGCTTTCGCGAAAAAGGCGGTTTCATCCAGCGAGAACGCCACGCGAATGGGATCAAGCTGGACCACATCGACCAGCACGCCGCTGGCGGGATTCACCAGACCGCCGACGTGAAAAGGACTATGGCCGACGCGCCCGGTGACCGGCGAGGTAATGCGGGTGTAGCCGAGCGTAATCTGCTGGGCGGCAATGCGCGCCCGGGCCTGCTCGACGGCGGCGGCGGCGACATCGCGCTGCATCTGCGCGGTGTCTACGTCGTTGCGGCTGATTGCGTGGTTATTTTTCAGCTGCTGGTAGCGGCTCAGCTGCTGCTGGGCCTGGCGTAGCGAAGCCTGCGCGCTTTTCAGTTCAGCCTGGGCGAGCGCCAGCGCGGCTTTCGGCTGGGCGTCATCCAGCGTAAACAGCGGATCGCCCTGGTTGACGTACTGCCCATCCTGGAAGTGGCGCTGCACAATCTTTCCTTCGGTGCGGGCGCGAATATCGACGGCGTGAATGGCCTCAACTCGGCCGGAGATTTGCCGTTCATCGGCATGCGGCGCGTTTTCCACGGTGGCGACGCGCACCGGAATAGCCGGCGCGGCGGCGGCAATAAGCGCGTAGCCTGCCAGGCCGCAGGCCAGCAGGGCGGAGCGGATAATCTTGTTCATGGGGAATTCCTTACGACGATGCGGCGTCCCTCCCCCCTCAGGAGAAGGGACGCCGGGCGGGTCAGACACGCTATGCGGCTTTGCGGAAACGACGGGTCAGGCGCTTCTCAACTTCCACCACCAGGAACATCGCGATACCGATGACCAGCGTGATGAACCAGTAGCGCAGCGGCAGCCCTTCGGTGCCAAACATCGTCTGCATCACCGGTACGTAGATGATGACCAGCTGCATCAGCAGCAGCACGCCGCTCACCAGCCAGATGCCTTTGTTGCGCAGCAGTCCCATGCTCAGCGAGAAGCTGTCGCTGCTGCGGCAGTTAATCATATAAACCCACTGTGCGGTGACCAGCATCTGCAGCAGGACGGTGCGGATAAACTCCGGACTGTGGCCGCGCGGCGCCAGCCAGGCTTCAAGCATAAAGGCGGCGACGGCGATCATGGTGCCGACGAAAGCGACGCGCCAGACGGCGAAGGCGTCCATAACGTGCTGGCCGGTTTTACGCGGCGGCCGGTTCATGGCGTTGCGCTCGGCGGCTTCAAACGCGAGGCCGAAGGAGAGCGTCGCGGAGGTGGCCATGTTCATCCACAGAATCAGCACCGGCGTCAGCGGAATGATGTTCCCCGCCAGCAGGGCGATGATAATCAGCAGCCCCTGCGCCAGGTTGGTCGGCATGATGAACAGAATGGTCTTCTTCAGGTTGTCGTAGACCCGACGCCCCTCTTTGACCGAACTGGCGATGGTGGCAAAGTTGTCGTCGGTCAGGACCATGTCGGCGGCCTCTTTGGTCACCTCGGTGCCTTTAATCCCCATGGCGATCCCGACGTCGGCCTGGCGCAGCGCCGGGGCGTCGTTGACGCCGTCGCCGGTCATGCCAACTACTTCGCCGTTATCCTGCAGCGCTTTTACCAGGCGCAGCTTGTGCTCCGGGCTGGTACGGGCAAAGATATCGTACTCAACGGCGGC
Source organism: Klebsiella sp. ME-303 (assembly GCF_007910085.1). Lineage (NCBI taxonomy): Bacteria > Pseudomonadati > Pseudomonadota > Gammaproteobacteria > Enterobacterales > Enterobacteriaceae > Klebsiella > Klebsiella sp. ME-303. Next base: position 155,217 of record NZ_VOJB01000062.1, read on the forward strand.
TTTCGCCAGCTCGGCGTCGTCCATGTGCTCCAGCTGATAGCCGGTCATCGCCTGGCTGCTGTTGGTGATCCCCAGCATCTGGCCAATGCTCATCGCCGTCTGCGGGTGGTCGCCGGTAATCATCTTCACGCGGATCCCCGCGTTCTGGCAGGCGTGGATAGCGTCAATCGCTTCCGGACGCGGCGGGTCCATCATTCCGGCAATGCCGAGGAAGACCAGACCTTCGCGCAGATCGTCGTGGGTCAGCGTGGTGCTGCCAACGGTGGCCGGTTTGTAGGCGGCGGCGACCATACGCAGGCCCTGGCGGGCAAAGCGCGCCATCTCCTCTTCCCAGTACTGCGGCTCGAACGGCACCGCCCCCTGCTTGCTCAGCTGATGGCGGCACAGGGCAAAAATCACGTCCGGCGCGCCGGTAATCAGCACCTGCTCGACGTCGCCCATTTTCTGGTGGGTCGCCATGTACTTGTACTGCGAGTCGAACGGTATCTTCGCCACCAGGCGCGCGTCGACGGGCGCAAGCTGCGCTTTCGCCGCCAGCACCTTCAGCGCCCCTTCGGTCGGCCCGCCGGTAATGCCCCACAGGCCGCGCTCGTCCTGAATCATCTGGCTGTCGTTACACAGATCGATGGTGCGCAGATAGGTTTCCAGCACGCTGCCCGGTTTAATCTGCACCGGCTCGTTGCTGCCTTCCAGGCAGATGTTACCCTGAGGCTCGTAGCTGTCGCCTTCGACGCGGTAGCAGCAGTCGGCGGTGATGATCGCTTTGACGGTCATCTCGTTCATCGTCAGGGTGCCGGTTTTATCCGAGCACACCACGGTCATGGCGCCCAGGGTTTCCACCGTCGGCAGCTTGCGGATAATCGCCCGCTGACGCGCCATCGCCTGTACGCCCAGAGAGAGAATAATCGAGATAATCGCCGGTAAGCCTTCCGGCACGGCGGCCACCGCCAGGCTAATCAGGGAGAGCAGCAGCTCGCCGAGAGGAATGTCGCGCAGCGCGAGGCTGAAGACGAACAGCGCGGCCATCATCGCCAGGATGATAACGAAAATCGCTTTACCGAGCTTATCCATCTGCACCAGCAGCGGCGTGCGGTGCTTCTCAATCCCCGCCATCATCTGGTTGATGTGGCCGAGTTCGGTCTCCTGACCGGTTGCGGTCACCACGCCAACGCCGCCGCCGGCGCTGATGGTGGTGCCTGAGAAGAGCATATTGGTACGGTCGCCCAGCGGCAGTTCGCCTTCCAGCGCGTCGGTGGTTTTATCCACCACCGTCGACTCGCCGGTGAGAATCGCCTCTTCGACCCGCAGATTATGGCTCTCAATCAGGCGCATATCGGCAGGTACGCGGTCACCCGCGCGCAGTATCACGATATCGCCCGGCACCAGGTCGCGGGTCGGGATGGTTTCATGCTTGCCGCTGCGCTGCACGCGCGCGTCGCTGGAGAGCATATTGCGGATGCCCTGCAGCGATTTTTCGGCGTTGCTCTCCTGGATATGGCCGATCAGGGCGTTGATCACCGTGACGCCCAGGATGACGAGCGTATCGACCCAGTGGCCCATGACCGCGGTGAGCGCGGCGGCGGCCAGCAGGACAAAAATCAGGACGTCGTTAAAGTGGGCAAGGAAGCGCAGCCAGGCCGGCTTGCCTTTTTTCTCCGGCAAGGCGTTGGGGCCGAAGGTCTTCAAACGCTCGGCGGCCTCGGCGGCGCTTAGGCCGTTGGCATGGCTTTTATTCTGCGCCAGCACCGCATCAACCGTCTGCTGATATGCGCGGCGTGGCGCGACATCCCCTGAGGGGGTGGTATTATTAGTTTTGATCGTTTTGGTCAAAATATATCTCCCTTAAAATTCCGTGAGGCGGAAAGCCTGGAATCATTCCGGGCCAATGAGAAAAATTTCAAACAGGCGGGAGATAATTTGAGCTTGCGCAATATTTACTCTCTCGCCAATACAAAATTTATGGTAAGTTAATTCTATAAAACAACTATTGCAGAATATTAATAAACCAAAACTAAACGAGGTCTACTATGTTTGGAATCTATCGCGGACGCCGTCTGGTGCTGTACATCCTGCTGGCCATTATTATCGCTACACTTGTAGGATATAGCACCTATACTTTTGTAAAAGCGCTGGCTTAATAATGACGTTAATTTACATTGCAATGTAATTAACTTAATCACAAATATTACCAAAATAATTAACATGGGAATAAACGAGGACGTTTAAATATAATATCTAATGCGTATTATAATTACGTACGAAACGATATTGCATTGATTCTCTTTTTACCGGACAATATGTTTTTAACTGATGATTAACAAATAATGAAACATCCGCTAGAAACGCTCCTCAGCGCCGCCGGCATTTTGCTGCTGGCTTTACTCTCCTGCCTGCTGCTGCCGGCGCCCTCGCTGGGCCTGACGCTGGCGCAGAAGCTGGTTGCGACATTCCATCTGATGGATCTCAACCAGCTTTATACCCTGATCTTTTGCCTGTGGTTTTTAGCGCTGGGCGCCATAGAGTATCTGCTGCTGCGCTGGGTCTGGCGTCGCTGGTTTTCCCTTGAGCGCTAAGCCGGTCAGGTCGCGCATGCCGTTGACCAGCGCTTCGCACCAGGCGGCGTAATCGTGGCCGCTGGAGGAGGGATGAAAGCTCACCGTATAACCCTTCTCTTTTAGCACCCGCTCAAATTCAAGCGTATTGGCATAAATGCCGCCGTCCGGCCCGCTGGTTTCGAATTTCCCCGCCTGCAGCCAGAAGCGCACCGGATAGCGCGGCGACTGCTGGTACTGGCGGGTCAGCCAGCCGGCCTCCTCCCCTTGCGGCGCCCACCAGTATGACCCGGACAGGCTCAATACGTTGCCAAACTGCCGGGGGTAGCGCAGCGCTACCCAGGACGCGGCCAGCCCGCCGTAGCTGGACCCGGCAACCACGGTTTTTTGCCGGGTCAGGCTGATCCCCTGGCGGTTCAGCCAGGGCAGCAACTCATGGGCCATAAAATCGGCAAAGTGCGGATTTGGCGGCAGCTCCTTCGCCCGTCGCGAATGATCGAGACTATCGATAAACACCACGTTAATCGGCGGCAGCCGGTGACTGGCGATCAGGGCGTTCAGCACGTTGGCGAGGCGGTATTCGTGCTGGTAAGTTTTACCGTCAAAGAGCAACAGGGTCCAGCGCGCGGGCTGCGGCAACCGCGGGCGATAAATCAGCACTTCCCGCGTATTTTGCAGAAAGTCGCTGCGCAGCTGATGGCGGGTTAAGGTTCCGTAGCGTAGCGGCTGCGCCATACGCTGGGCGGTGCAAAAACGCGCGGCGTTGAGGGCCAGCAGAGAGTGGCGATTCCAGCGGTCGTGGGCGGCATTGATGCTGTTCGGGTTGAGCGGGTCAGCCTGGGCGCTGACCAGAATCGCCCGCCGCTGCTCCCGCGCGCTGCCGGTTACCTGCGGCACGTCCGGGGCCAGCTTATACTGCATGAGGGTATCGGCGGGCACCACGTAGCTGCGAAACCAGACGTCAGAATCCCCGAGGCGAAACAGCGGATCGTGATCCCCCGCCGGCGAACCCAGAATAAACACGTTGCGGCTCGCCCCGCGCCACAGGAAAGTTACCCGCTTATGGCCGGCGTCCACCGGTTCCACCATTGGCGTCCCTTCCCGCTCGCGCTCCTGCCAGAAATGCGCCGTTGAACCTCCCGCCGCCAGTTCACGCTTCAGCCGCAGCAGGCGCGGGCTGACCGGATCCAGCGGCTGAACTTTGGCCAGAGCGGTGGTTTCCCGCATCTGCCACTGAAAGCGCCAGCGCGCCCCCTCTTCGCCGTGCAGCACCAGCGAGGAGGCGCGATTTACCGGCAGAGAAAACAGCAGGGTTTGCTCGCCGTCCGCCGGACCGCCCGTCAGCAGCGTGCGCAGACGGCGGTTATTGTCATCCAGCAGTCGGGCATCGGTGACGCCGGAGAGGGTCGCCGCGACGTAGTTCTCGCCCAATGTCGGCAGGTCAAAACAGACCTCGCCGCTGGCGTCGAACTTCCCCTCCAGTTCCCCCTGTAACGAAGGAGATTCGCAGTTCATCGCCGCCGCCGGTAGGGTACTCATGCCAATCAGCAGGCCGCTCCACGCCGTCTTCATTAGCCAATAGTTCCTTGTAAGAATTTGTTAATAACGCTAATGCAAATAATAACTATTTGCAATAACATTAACACCGTTAATGATAACCGCCGGTCGATTCCCCTCGACTCGGGCGTTTTTTGATGGCGATTCAACCAAGGATAAAAAATAAACATGTTTAAATATAATAAGATAACAGCTTTCTGGGCCGCGGGCGTGGCGGCATCTCTGTTTGGCGGGCCGGCGCTGGCAGCGGAGGAAACGATCGTCGTCACCGCCGGCAGCGGCGAGGATCCTACAGCGCCGCTGAAGGGAATAGTGGCGACAAAAACCCTGTCGGCAACAAAGACCGCTGCGGAGATCGTCAAAACGCCGCAGTCGGTATCGGTGGTCACCCGCGATCAAATGCGGGCGCTGGACGTCACCTCGGTTTCCCAGGCGCTGCGCTATAGCGCGGGCGTTTTTACCGAATACCGAGGTTCATCTAACCGCAACGACGAAGTATTCGTGCGCGGCTTCAGCTACGTGCCCAAATTCCTCGATGGCCTGAGCTACGGTGCCACCGCCTCGTCACAAACCGGCACTTTCGACCCGTGGCTGCTGGAACGCGTCGAGCTGGTGCGCGGCCCGGCCTCGGTGCTGTTTGGTCAGGTCAACCCCGGCGGGCTGATTAGCATGACCAGCAAACGCCCGACCAGCCAGCCAATTCATGAGGTACAGTTCCGTACCGGCAATAACCAGCTCGCCGAAGGGGCTTTCGACGTTGGCGGCCCGCTGAGCGATGACGGCCACCTGCTCTATCGCCTGAACGGGATCGCCCGCACCCAGAATAACCAGATCGATGACTATAAAGAGACGCGGATGGCTATCGCCCCCGCCCTCACCTGGTATCCTGATGACGCCACGCGCTTTACCCTGTTAACCAGCTATCAGAAAGACCCGGACGCCGGCTACCGTAACTTCCTGCCGCGTTACGGCACCGTGGAAAGCGTCGACGGCAGCTATATTCCTCGCGATTTTAACGTCAGCGATCCCAGCTACAACCAGTCGTGGCGTGAACAAACGATGATTGGCTATGAATTTGATCACCAGCTCAACGATACCTTTACTCTGCGCCAGAACGCCCGCTACGCCACCATCAAACAGAAGTATCGCTACCTGGTTTATTCCACCAGCGCCGCCAACAGCTCGGTACTCTCCCGCCGCGCCCAGCATGAACAGCGTCAGACCGATGAGTTTGGCATCGATAACCAGCTTGAAGCGCAGTTCGCCAGCGGTCAGGTGGCGCATACGGTGATTGGCGGTGTGGATTACAAAACCAGTAAGGATAAGCAGTACCTTGGTCGGGCCGGCGGCTCGCAGTACGATATCGACTGGCGCAGCCCGACCTACGGGGTTAGCGTCGATGAAAGCGTCTTCAGTCCCGCCACTAATGAACAGCAAAATCTCGACCAGGTTGGGGTGTATATTCAGGATCAGCTGAGCTGGCGAAACTGGGAACTGTTAGTTTCCGGGCGCTACGACTGGGCGGAAGTACGCACCACCGATTTTACCGACGCCAGCAGCACCCAGCAGAATGATAATAAGCTCACCTGGCGCACCGGCCTGCTGTACGCCTTTGATTCCGGTCTTTCCCCCTATATCAGCTACAGCACCTCCTTCGAACCTAACCTACAGACCAACCGCGCGCCGGGCGTCGGACCATTCGATCCCAGCGAAGGCAAACAGGTAGAGGTGGGTCTGAAATACCAGCCTGACCCAAACGCGTTAATGACCCTCGCGCTGTACGATCTGACGCAGAGCAACGTCGCGACCTACAACAGCGCGGCCGGGTGGTTTGAAAACAGCGGTAAAGTGCGCTCGAAAGGCGTTGAAGCCGAAGCGCACGCGACGGTCTTCGATAACCTCAATCTGATCGCGTCTTACACCTATACCGACGCGGAAACCGTCAATACCACCGTCGTCGGTACCGAAGGGAAAACGCCGGCACGCATTCCGACCCATATGGCTTCGGCGTTCACCAGCTATACCCTGCCGGACGGCGCGTTAAAAAGCCTGACCGCGGGCGTTGGCGTACGCTATATCGGCACCAGCTACGGCGATGCGAAAAACACGTTTAAAGTACCGGCAGTGGATCTGTACGACGCTATGGTCAGCTATGAGTTAGGCGAGCTGAATTCGAGCCTGAAAGGGGCGAAAGTGCAGTTCAACGTCAACAACCTCGCCAATACCAAATACGTGGCCTCCTGCGCCAGCGATAGCGCCTGCTTCTACGGCATTGGTCGGACGGTGACGGCGACGGTCAACTACGCCTGGTAAAAAAGCGTCCGCCGGTCTTCCCCCGGCGGGCGCTTTTCAGTGCGCGCGGCTGTGATTTTCTTTACGGTAGGCACCCGGCGGCTGATTAAACGTGCGGGTGAAGATGCGGGTAAAGGTTTGCTGCGAGTCAAAACCGTATTTCAGGCAAATATCGTAGACCCGCTGATCGGTATCGCGCAGATCGCGGGCCGCCAGCAGCAGCTTACGCTCGCGGATATAGCGCCCAAGACTCTCCCCTTTATACTGTAAAAACAGTCGTTGCAAATGCCACTTCGAATAACCGGCGTGGCGCGCAATATCGTCAATACGTAGCGGCTGATGCAAATTATCATCAATCCACTCGACGATAGTATCAATGACCTGAGCGGAAATAGTCATATGTCCTCTCTCCTCCTGAACCACTCTCATCGTTAGCGCCACCAGGCGTTAAATGATTGCGTTTTATCAGCGACCCAAACCGGCTCACCCAACATTGGCGTCAGCAGTCGCCACGGTCGCCCTGTGCTGGCCTCCGCCAGCCTTTTGTACGGATCGTCCCATGTGTGTTTTGCCAGCACGAAGCGCCCGGCGTGACCCGGCAGTACCGCGCGTGCATGAACATCGTCAGCGGCTTGCGCCGTCTCTTCCGGCATCATGTGGATGTACTTCCAGTCCTGGTCATACTGACCGTTTTCCATGATCGCCAAATCCACTTCGCCAAACTGTTCGCCGATGGCTTTAAAGTGCGGGCCGTAGCCGCTGTCGCCGCTGTAGTAAATTTTCTGCTGCGGGGTAACGAACATAAAGCTGGCCCACAGGGTCTGGTTGCGCTTGAGGCCGCGGCCGGAAAAGTGGCGCGCGGGCAGGACGTGTACCGTCAGCTCATCGCTCACCTGCAGCGACTGATTCCAGTCCGCCTCGCTGATGATCGCGCTCTCCATTCCCCAGTAGCGCAGGTGCGACCCCACGCCCAGCGGCGTCACCACGCGCTTGACCTTCGGCATCAGAGCTTTGATGGTGGCGTAATCGAGGTGGTCGTAATGATCGTGCGAGATAATCAGCAGGTCGATATCCGGCATGCCCTCAGCGTGCCACGGGTAATCCCCGGCAAAGGCCTTATTAATAAACGAAAACGGTGCGGCATAGTTGCTAAATACGGGATCGATCAGGATGCGTTTGCCCGCCAGCTGCAGGTACCAGGAGGAGTGACCGAGCCAGACCATCACGTCCTGCCCTGACGGCAGGCTGGCCAGATCGGTGTTCACCAGCGGCAGCGGCTGCGCCGGTCTGGCATTTTCACGTTTGGCGACCAGAAACTCCCACCATGCGGCCAGCATATTTTTTTGCCCGGTAAACCCCGGCGTCGGAAGCTGATTGTGAAACTGACCGTCGTGATAGTGCGGCGACTGCTCCACCAGGCTGAGCTGCGCGCCCTGCGGCGCCTGACCAAATCCGGCATTTAACACAAACGGCAAAGTTGTTGCTGACGCTAATAACATGATGGCGACCACGCTGAAAGTGACACGGTTCATATCCTGACCTGGCGAAATCCCCCTTCCTGGAGGTTTTTGTTATAAGGCTTGATTATGAGTGAGTAAGCACTCATTATTAGGAAGAAGCTGAAAGTCGTCAAGACGATTTTCAAATTTTGACAGACAGCGTTGCAGCGCCCATGCCGGGCGTGCTTAGATCGTGGTTTTATTATGAGTGAGGTAAAGTGTAGTGGCTCGTCCTAAGAGTGAAGATAAAAAGCAAGCGTTACTGGAGGCAGCAACCGCCGCCTTTGCCCAATCGGGAATCGCCGCCTCAACCTCCGCCATCGCCCGCAGCGCAGGGGTTGCCGAGGGTACGCTGTTTCGCTACTTTGCCACCAAGGACGATTTGCTCAACGAGCTTTATCTGACCATAAAAGCAGACCTGGTTCAGACAATGATAGCGGGTCTCAACCCGAACGAAACCCGGCCAAAAGAGAACACGCGCAATATCTGGAATAGCTATATCGGCTGGGGCGTACGTAACCCCATGGAGCATAAAGCGATTCGCCGGATGGCGCTGAGTGAACGGATCACCGACGAAACCCGCAACCGCGTCCAGGAGATGTTTCCCGAGCTCAATGAACTGTGCCAGCGCTCAATCAAACCCGTTTTTCAATCCGACGAGTACCGTACCTTCGGCGATGCGTTGTTTCTTTCGCTGGCCGAAACCACCATTGAATACGCCAGCCACGAGCCGGAGCGCGCCGTCCGTTTTGTCGAGCTGGGCTTTGAAGCCATGTGGCAGGCCCTTGCCGAGGACAATAGCTGATGGATCACCGCTCGCTGCATGACAACGCGCATCGTATCGCGCTGGAGCTCCCCTTTACCGAGCACTGCTGGCCGTTTGGCCCGGAGTACGATGTGTTTAAAGTCGGCGGGAAGATTTTTATGCTCACCGCGACGGTACGCGGCCGCGCGCTGGTCAACCTGAAGTGCGATCCGCAAAAATCGCTGCTTCATCAGGCGATTTACCGCAGCATCGAGCCCGGCTATCACATGAACAAAAAGCACTGGATCACCGTAGTTCCCGGCGAGGACATCAGCGTGGATCTGCTGGCGGAGCTGATCGATGATTCGTGGAATCTGATCGTCGATAAACTCAGCAAAAAAGAGCAGCAGCGCCTACGTCCGGGGTGATTTTCAGCGCTGCGCGATAAGTGTTATCGCATTTTTGCCCCTTATCATTTGCCCGCCATCGCTGTACTCTTCCTTCACGAAACGCACCCGCAAGGGGTTGTAAACAGTGAGGAAGAGTATGGATATCGTATCGGTTGCCTTAAAGCGCTACTCCACCAAGGCATTTGACGCCACCAAAAAGCTAACTGCCGAGCAGGCGGAAAACCTGAAAACGCTGCTGCAGTACAGCCCGTCAAGCACCAACTCCCAGCCGTGGCACTTTATCGTTGCCAGCAGCGATGAAGGCAAAGCGCGCGTTGCCAAAGCGGCGAGCGGCACCTACGTGTTTAACGAACGTAAAATTCTCGATGCCTCCCACGTGGTGGTGTTCTGCGCCAAAACCGCAATGGACGACGCCTGGCTTGAGCGCGTGGTGAACCAGGAAGAGGCCGATGGCCGCTTCGCAAACGCCGACGCCAAAGCCGCGAACCATAAAGGCCGCACCTTCTTTGCCGATATGCACCGCAAAGAGCTGCACGACGACGATCAGTGGATGGCGAAGCAGGTTTATCTCAACGTCGGCAACTTCCTGCTGGGCGTGGCGGCAATGGGCCTGGACGCCGTGCCGATTGAAGGCGTCGATTTCGCGATTCTCGATGCCGAATTCGACCTGAAAGCCCAGGGCTACACCAGCCTGGTGGTGGTGCCGGTCGGCCATCATAGCGTCGAAGACTTCAACGCGACGCTGCCGAAATCACGCCTGCCGCAGGCGACGACCATTACCGAGATTTAATTCCCTTCAGCCGGGAACGCCCGGGTCATGGCGCAGCTGCGCCTCGCCCGGGGCTTTCTTCCCCCTCTCTTTCCCCCCTCTTTTTCTGCCGTTAGCGCTCCGCAGGAAGGATATCGCCGTTGACCCGCCTTCCGGGCGCGAACATCAACCGTCTCTCGGTCAAATACCCTGAAATAGCAGCATATTTGCCACACCGGCTAACGCCAGCCACGGGCCGAATGCCAGCGGCTGATTGAGATCTTTTTTTGCCCCTCCTCGCTGTACGAACGCAAACAGCAATCCGCTTAACGCCGCCAGTAAAACCACATGGGGTAATGCTTGCCAGCCTAGCCAGGCTCCCAACGCGGCCAGTAGCTTAAAATCGCCATAGCCCAGCGCATCCTTGCCTGTCAGTAGCTTGAACAGCCAGAACAGGCACCACAAGCAGAGATATCCTGCCACTGCGCCAATCGTCGCCTGCGGCAACGAAACAAAATACGACTGAAGATTAAACAGTAAGCCGATCCACAATAAGGGCAGCGTCAGGACATCGGGTAGCAGCTGTCGGTGATAATCAATAACGGCCAGGATCAATAAAAAAGAGACGAATACCCAGGCGCCACACAGCGCCAGCCCCGGCGGAAATACACGTGCGGTTAAGACAAACAGCGCAGCGGTGGCCGCCTCAACCAGCGGATACTGCGCGGAAATAGGCGCGCCGCAACAGCGAGCCTTGCCCTTTAACAACAGGAAACTCAGCAGAGGTATATTATCCCTTGCGGCAACAGGAGTATGACAATATGGGCAACGAGAGTGCGGCAATACCAGATTAAAGCGCGCCGTGGGTTCAGGTGAAGGCAGTGACAGCTGCAGCAACGCCTCACGCTGCCAGTGTTTCTCGAGCATTACGGGTAAGCGGCAGATCACCACATTCAGAAAACTCCCGACGATAGCGCCTGTCGCCCCAAGACCAAACCACCAAATGATGGGATACGTGGATGAAAAAGCCACTAATAATGTCATAAAGCGCCCTCTGCGGGTCCAGCATCTCCCTCTTTTTCCTGTCGGAGGGGGACATCACGGATCAAAATAATTGCCCCTGCGTTTGCCAGGCTATCTGGCCCTGCTCGTTAGCCCGGCCAACCTGCGCTATCAATGGTTTCATGACCTCAGGCAGCATCGGTCCGCTCCGCACCAGTCCGTTAAATCGATAGCCGCCGCCAGCCCCCACGACTCCCCTTCCCTCGATGTTCAGATGAGGAGAGTCCTGTTTCAGGACCAACGCCAGTTCCCCTTTTCCGTTGCAGCTCAACTCTCCGTCAACATCGGTGAGATCCAAATCGCCCAGAGGCGTCGCCATCTGAGCCTGCCGCCACTTGATGACGCCGCCAAGACGCTGGCAGCCATGGGAGGTAAACTCCCCCTGGTGCAATTGCAGCTGCAGCCCCCCTTTGAGGGTCATCGCTAACGCCAGCGACAGCTGCTGGCGGACAAAATCGGCAGGCGCGGAAAGTTGCCACTCATACCATTCAAGATCGTGCCAACCGCGTAAAGTTCCGGTTCCCTGCAAGCCCCGGGGATCCCGCAACGCGACTTTTATTGCAGGCCGCCAGGAGGAGAAAGTGAGCTGCCAATGGACGTCTTCAATCGTAACGTTGCGCCAGGTGAGCTGGTACACGCGACCTTGCCATAAAGACCCGGAAAAGCGACCGGCCTTAATATCGGCGGGCATAAAAACGCGCACTACCCCGGCAGGGGCATTTCCCGCCAGCAGCAGCAGATAACAGACCAATACAAGCACCAGCTTCTTGAGTTTAAGGCTCATCTTTACGCTCCAGCGTCAGTTTATTTACCGCTACCCATCCCGGTTTATCGCGGTACGCTGCCACCTCCAGGGCCGTAATATGGATGCGATGCTGTTGCTCCAGAGTAATCAGCCAATGCATGAATCCGTTAAAGTCGCCGGGCTCCAGCGTTATTGCCAGCTGTTGTCCCTGCGGCTGAATACGCGTGATACTCACCCCCTGAGCTGCCGCGCTCTGCGTAACAACCGCCGACACGCTGAGATTTTCGTCACGGGCGGATAGCGGCCGTGTATCCTGTTGGCGTATACGTGGCGCCAGCTGCAACATCCGCTCTATCGTGCTCTTTTCATCGGCAATCGTGCGCTGCCATTGCGCCGCCTGCTGCCGCCACGGTAACCACAGGATGTAATAAAACAGACACGCGACAGCCAGGCCTCCGCCCCCCAATACCAGGGCACGCTCCCGTAGGCTAAGCTGTTGCCAGTAGCGCTTAAATGTATTCATCTTTTATTTCCAGCGTCAGCCGGCTCTCGACCCCATGCGGATTCTGTTTAACCTCGCCCGGCTGCACCCGATAATGTTGCCCCGCGCCGCTCTGGAACTGCTCTAACACCAGAAAAGATGCGGCATAGAGATCAATTTTCAGCGTTTTACGCCCGGCATCATAGGACAACGCCCGCAACTCGATGTGCGGATGCTTCGCCATCAGTTGTTGCAACTGATGCATGTGTACAGCCAGTCCATCCTGCCCGGCCGGCCGTAGCTGCTGTAGATGCTTTTGCAGCTGCGTACGAGGGTTAAGCACATTTTTATCCGCCGGGAACAGCGCCTGGTAGACCCGACGGCTTTCCTGCCGCCAATGGTCTGCCTGTTGTCCCAGCTGATAGTGAGATAAACCGGCATTCACGCACGACAAGAGTAAATAGCCGATGAATAACATCATCACCGGCCGCCAGGGCCGTAGTCCCGCTCGCAAAGTCCCGACGCGGGCAAATTCACCCTGACGAAGATCGGCGCCATCATAGGGTTCCCCCCCGGCCGCCAGTTGCAGAAAATTCTGCGGCGTATGCGCTCGCCATTCACAATAAGGGGGGCTTAACGCAGGCGGTTGGGAATAGCTCTCAATCACCTTCGGACTCCAGATGGCCAAAAACTCGGGTAGCCAGGACGATTCCACCGCCATCCCGGCGTGAGCCTCTCGCCGAAATAACCACCGATCATCGACGTTCACCGCGCTCCAGCCGTGGTCGACCCGCGGCAGCGCAAGCACATCCGGAAGCATTGTCAGCACCCGTACCCCTAGCCGATCGCAACGGCTGATCCACTGACGCATATCGTGTTTGTCGACTACCGCAACGTCACATACCTCGCCGCGCTGGTGTAAAATGGCAAAATGAAGCCCATCAACCTCGGTTGCCAGCTGCTCCTCGAGCATGAACGACAGCAGCTGCAGACGCTGGCGCCCGGCGTTAGGCGGAAGCGTCACTTGATGGAAAACAAACTCACTCGCAGGGACCAGGATATGTGCCGGATAAGTCGCGAAAAGATGCGTTAATCTCTCATCGTTTTCCCCCGCCGCCAGTTCGCCTTGCTCATCCCCGTCTGGCGAACGGAAAGACCACCGCACGGGCTGTTTTTCATCACCGGGCAAATGCAGTATCAACCGGGCCTGTAGACGCGATTTTTTGCTTTTCATTAAGGCTCCCTCAGCATGCTCAATCCAGGCTGTCGTCGTATCACCTGGAAGCGATGACCCGACTTGCTCAACAGGCTGCGCTGGCTATAGTGAATGTCCCCCACCTGCACATTAAAATCGGCAAAAAACAGATCGCTCTTTACGGTCAATACGTACTTGATCGCAGAGGTATCCCTGTCCTTAAGCGCCTCCTGAGCCAAAAATGCTGTTGTGCTATTCCAGCCGCCGTGCGGACGTTGCTGTAGCAGCTTCATCGCCCCCGCGGGATCCAGTTCCCCCACAAATAGCGCCGCGAATAAGGGACTTTGCGACTCGCTCAACGTATTGATATTTATCGACAGCGTCTGGACAGGCAGTACGCAAACATAGGGCAAAAGGCGACGATAAAGTTCGGCATCAACGCCGGAAACGGTCCGCAGCTCGCTGATATCCTGCATCGGTTGATGCGCGGGTAGATAAGGCGCCGATTGCGGCCCGTCGCGCGCATCTTCACTCCCCTCGATTCCCGGCGCATTATCGCTGTCTATCCAGTCGCTCAGGGCTGCGGTTATCTGCGTCGCACGCAATGCCCCCTCCCCCAGGTTGATAAGTAACTGTCTAAAAACCTGTCTGGAGTAAGGTAACGTCGACTGCCTTCCCTCGCCGGCGCCCCCCTGGTTAATCGCATTGAGATTAAAACAGGCCTGTCCATCAACGATCAGCCCGGAGACTTCGCCATCATCAATGGTAAAACGGCGAGGCCCCTGCGCCCACTTTTGGGCTAAATCCATTTTATTCGGTGAACCAGATGCGTCTCTCTGTAATATTTTTGCGGCCAATGATTCCGCCGACCGGGCATACCATTTCGCCCGCAGACGCTCCACTTGAGCCATCGTCCGCTGCCAGGCTCGGCCATTACGCTCGGCTATCGTTGTCGACATGGTCACCATGAGCGCCAGAATCAGCAATACCACCAGCAACGCCACGCCTCTTTGCCGCCGCTTCATGCTTGCTCCCCGGTCGTGACGAAAAATAAGCGGCTCACTTCACCCACGTCGGCCACGACTAACGACACTTCAATTCCCTCGGGTAAACGCGTTGTGTCGTTCCAGCTATCGCGCCACATACCGTTGGCAAAAAAGCGCAAACGAAAAGCGCTCACGTCTTTCAGCAAAACCTTCACGATTGGCTCTTCCCCAGCCTGCGGATCCGTATGAACATAGCTCAGCCGCTCCAGCTGCTGATGGCGCAGACGATACCCCACCCGCTGCAGCTCGGAGCGGGGTAATATTCCCATCGGGTTTTGCCAACCGTTACGCATGAAGGAGATGCTCCAGTCCGCACTTTGGCGCTGATAACGAGCAGCGTAGAACAGACGTTCATCCCCTCGCGGAGGGCGCGGAATGATCTGACCAAAGTCGCCCTCCAGGTAAACGAAGGCGCGCTGAAGCTCGGTTAACCGCTGCACCTGACGCTGTGCCATCTCATCATTGCGCATCACCCCCTGTAATATCTGGAAAGCGCTGAGACTCAACGCCGCAAAAATGGCTAATGCGAGTAGCATTTCCAGCAGCGTAAAACCTCGTTCGCGGCAACGGCTCATTCGTGCACCACGTAGCTGCGTAAAGAAAATATCGCCGCGGTATCTTGTTTATGGCGCCGCACTTCAATATCCAGCGCCCGTAGCTGGCTGAACTCTGTATCAACCCCCTGCCAGCTGAGATACCACTCTTCTCCGGCATAGGTCACCAAAGCGCCCGTCGCGCTTTTTTCGGGCCATAGTTTGTTGAGATGTAATCTGACCTGTTGGTTATCGGCCAGCCAACTTGCCAGCATTTTCTCTTTCATCATGCCAGCGTTTCTGGCCTGCTGGGCGGTGGTTTGCAGCAGTGTCAGCCCGGCCAGGGAAAAAATGGCCAGCGCCACCAGAACCTCCAGCAGCGTCATCCCTTTTTGTTTATTCATGGCGCGCCTCCTTTTGCCGATGTCGCGATCGCGCCGCTTTCATCTACCCGCAGCCAGACTTCGGAGCGATCGTCTTTCTCGCCGAAAATTAATGTAAAGGGCGTAATCTCCCCGCCAGGCAATAGCAAAATATCGGGGTCCGCCGCCGGTTCCGCGGTTGGCGGCCACTCCTGCGGAGGAGGGAGACGTAGCGTGAGCGGCTGGTTATCCGGAACCTGGCCGCCTAACGCAGCCTGACGCGGTTGCCATATTTGCCAGACATAGCCCTGCCAACGATCCGAATGCGCCACCGAAGAGCGCGTTTCCGCCGCCTGGCTTTGCAGTACCTGAAACTGCCAGCCATTGGGTCGAATCTGGATCCCCAGTAGCCGATCGTTTTGCATACCGCTATCCATGGCAAACTCCAGCTGCGCCTGAAAGCGTTGCAACTGCCGCTCCGCGGTATCCTGCTGCATGGCCGGAAATGACATGATGACCAGACTGGCCGCACTCCCCATCAGCAGCACAACAAGCATCATTTCCAGCACGGTAAAACCACGCTGACGCACTATTTCTTACTCAGCGTCCAGTTACCGATATCATCGTCAGTACCCGGCACGCCATCTTGCCCGGAGGAGAATATGTCTATCTGTCCGTGCTGACCCGGACTGACTAGCTGATAATCCCCACCCCACGGGTCCTGGGGCAAACGGCGAATATAGCCATCCTGGGGATAATAACGCGCTTCGGGTGGTACCGACGGTTTAGTGATTAGCGCCTGCAGCCCCTGCTCCGTGGTGGGATATCGGCTGTTATCCAATTTATACATATCCAGCGCGCTCTCTAACGCCACAATATCGCTGACGACTTTTTGACGATCGGCTTTATCTTTATTTCCCATCAGATTAGGTACAACTAAACTTGCCAGAATGCCCATAATGACAATGACCACCATGATTTCCAGCAGCGTAAAACCACGCTGACTCTGCCGCCGCATTTTTATCTCCTTATATTTGCCCATCAGATTCACATACTGATTAAATTATTTAATTGCAGGATCGGTTGCAGAATGGCGATGACGATAAATAACACTATTGCCGCCATACCGACGATCAAGAGAGGCTCAAACAGCCCCAGCGCTAATTGCATGTGAGACGTAAATTCCCGGTCCTGGTTATCCGCAGCATGTTCCAGCATGCTGTCCAGTTCCCCACTACGTTCACCGCTGGCGATCATATGGCGCATCATGGGGGGAAAGAGTTCGGTCATTTCCAGCGCGCGATGCAGGCTAACCCCCTCGCGCACCGATTCCGTCGCTAACGACAGCTGTTGACGCGCATATTCGTTGGTGAGCACCTCGCCGCTAATACGCATCGCTTGCAGCAACGGCACGGAACTGGCGTTCAGAATACTCAGCGTTCTGGCATAACGAGCGGTATTCAGGCCGCGCGCAACGCGCCCAATAACGGGCAGGCGCAGCAGCCGATGATGAACGGCAATACGTCGACCTTCATGACGTAGCAATCGACGTATCAGCACCAGCCCGGCGAACAGCAGCAACAGTATCCCGGGACCAAAAGTGCGAACCCCGTCGCTCATCGCCATGAGCACTCGCGTTGATAGCGGTAGCGCCTGCTTCATATGAATAAACTGCTCAACGACCCTGGGAACGACGGCAGAAAGAAGCGTGGCAACGACGCTAATAGCGACAACGGTAAGTACGCAGGGATAAATCATGGCCTGCATGATGCGCGCTCGCATTTGCTGGCGCTGTTCGGTGTAATCAGCGAGTCGATTCAGAACCTGGTCCAGGTGACCAGAAGCTTCACCCGCCGCCACCATCGCGCAGTACAACCGCTCAAAACTGGCAGGATATCCTGCCATCGCTTCCGCCAGCGAATGACCTTCAAGAACTTTGCTACGCACGGCGGCCATCAGGCTACGCTGGCGCGGTTTTTCACTTTGTTTTGCCACCGCATCCAGCGCATCTTCCAGAGGTAAAGCGGCGGCGACCAGCGTCGCCAGCTGGCGAGTCAGCAGCGCCAGATCGGCGCTGCTTATTCCACGCGACCAGGAAATACGCCACCCGCGTTTATTCCGCCGGGCCTCATTCAGCCCTTCGACCAGCGCCAGCGGAACCAGCCCTTGTTCTCGTAAGCGTTGACGCGCATGACGAGCGGAATCTGCCTCCAGGCTCCCCCGCCGCTTTTTACCCCGCTCGTCTAACACCTGATAATGGAATAACACGCGGTCACTCCTTTTCCTGCGACTGGTTTTCAGTCACCCGGATGACCTCTTCCCAGCTTGTCTCGCCGGACAGGGCTTTTTCCAGCCCGGCATAGCGTAACGTTTTGTATTCATGCTGCAGTAAGCGGGCAATCGCGAACTCGCCGTGGCCCTTATGGATTGCGGTACGGATCCTATCGTCAATCAGCAGTAATTCATGTATCCCGGTACGCCCACGATAGCCAGTAAAGCCGCATTGCGGACATCCCTTCGGCTGCCATAAGCGAGCTCCGGGCGCAATCCCCATCTGATGGGCCAACGCGGGAGCGACTAAGTAGGGCTGGCGGCAATCGGGGCAAAGAGTCCGCACCAGCCTCTGCGCCAATACGGCCAATAACGACGTAGACAGTAAAAAAGGTTCAATCCCCATATCTTGCAGACGTGATAATGCCCCCAACGCACTGTTGGTATGGAGCGTTGAAAGAACCAAATGCCCGGTCAAGGATGCCTGAACCGCAATCTGCGCGGTTTCACTATCGCGGATCTCCCCAACCAGTACGACATCAGGGTCCTGACGCAGAATGGCGCGTAAACCGCGCGCAAAAGTCATCTCCACTTTGGCGTTTACCTGCGTCTGGCCAATCCCCTCGAGCTCATACTCAATAGGATCTTCAATCGTCATAATATTGCGTTCACTCGCATTGAGACGACTCAACGCCGCATAAAGCGTCGTGCTCTTCCCTGAACCTGTCGGACCGGTGACGAGGAGAATACCGTGCGGCCGCTGAATCAGTTCATCGATCTGCTGCTGGTGTGATAACGACATGCCTAACGTCGACAGATCCAAATTCACGCTGCTTTTATCCAGCAAACGCAGAACAATTCGTTCACCGTAATGAGAAGGTAAAGTCGACACTCGCACATCAATCGCCCGGCCGCCAATGCGTAACGCCATGCGCCCATCCTGAGGAATACGCTTTTCCGCGATATCCAACCGCGCCATAACCTTAATACGAGAGATCAATAAAGAAGCCAGACGGCGCTGAGGGCGTAATATTTCACGCAGTACGCCATCTACCCGAAAGCGAATTTGCAAATGACGTTCATAGGTTTCGATGTGAATATCTGACGCTTTATCCTTAATCGCCTCGGTCAGCATGGCATTAATCAGACGGATTATCGGAGCATCATCATCGGCATCCAGCAAATCATCGCTGTCAGGTAACTCTTCCGCCAGGGTATAAAAATCCACTTCGTTGCCGATATCAACCATCAGTCGCCGCGTTTCGGTTGAGTCTCGCTGGTAACTACTAATCAGTTGTTTCTCAAATTCCGCATTCGATAGCGTACGAATATTCAGGGCACACCCGGCAACCCTACGGGTTTCAAGCAACGCTGCGGCTGTCGTTTCCACGACGCGCAGCACCCGGCATTCAGTATTCTCCCACTGCAGTAAAATGCGTTGAGCATGCGCATAGGCAAAGGGAAGCTGCGGATGCGGTTTATTCACGTCGGCAACAGACATATTCATTACCCCTCCTGCGAATAAAATGCGCTAATCGCCGCGCGAACCTTCAGGAAGGTGGCGCCATTTTGATCCGGAGGCAGCTTTAATACGTCATTGTTTAACGTCGCTGGGTTATCCTGATGACCACGCTGCTGAACTTGTTCCTGATTAAAAGCATGATATTTATCAGCGGATGCATGACGATACTGATCGCGATCGCGGATAATTGATGGGCGAATAAAGAGCATCAGATTACGTCTGGAGACTTTTTTACTGTTAGAGCGAAACAGGTAACCCAGAACCGGAATATCTCCCAGCACCGGGACTTTATCCACGCTATCCGTCACGCTTTTATCCAGCAGCCCTCCGACGACGACCGTTTCGCCACTTCCCACCAGCACCGCATTATTAACCGTGCGAGTATTGAAGGTCGCCCCCAGGTCAGCGCTACTGCTGGAGGCGGCGTCAGCCACGCTGGAAACCTCCTGTTCGATTTCCAGTAAAACAGAATCCCCTTCGTTAATCTGTGGCTTTACCTTCAACTTAATTCCGACCGTTTTGCGCTCCACGGTATTGAAGACGTTATCGCCAGAGGTTGTTTGCGAGCCGGAGAGCACCGGTACCTCCTGGCCAACATTGAACATGGCCTCCATATTATCCAGCGTCACGATGCTCGGCGTCGCCAAAATATCATTCTTGCTATTACTGGAAAGCGCGCTCAATAACATCGCCCAATTCCCTTGATAAAACCCCGCCGCAATACCATTAAGACCGTTGAGCGTACTGGCAATCGAGCTATCCACCGCGCCCTCTTTTTTATATTGATTGGCTCCGGCAATTGCGGTCGTAATAGGTAGGCCCGTATTGGTAAATTGCGACATGCCGCTATTTTTATTGGCCCACTGAATGCCCAGATTGAGACCATCAGCATCCTGTACTTCGGCAATAATCGCTTCGACCAGGACCTGGGCGCGACGAATATCCAACTGAGCTATCACCCCCTCCAAATCCCGCATAACGTCCGGGGCCGCCGTCAGGATCAGCGAGTTGGTTTGCTCATGCGCTTTGATAGTAATGTCTTTGCGTAATGCGATGGCCGGTTTAGCACTCTTTTGCTCGCCCTGAATAGTGTCGCCGATCCCCGTTAAGACCTCGACCAAATCGGTCGCTTTGGCATACTTCAGATAAATAACCCTGGTGTTGCCCTGAACAAATTGTTCGCGATCCAGCTGCTTAACTATCGCGATAATTAATTGACGAGAATTCGGTTCGCCGCTAATCAATACCGAATTCGTACGTTCATCCGCAACAACATTCGCTATCATTAAGCCCGATGACGCTGATTTACCGGCATCCCGGGTTAATTCGGTCACCATTTTGACAACGTCGGCAGCGGACGCGTAGGCCAGCGGTAACGTGACGACGCTGCGATCGCCCGCTTTATCAACGCGCTCAACTATTTCCATCAAATGCTTAATCACTCCCGCCCGTCCCGTCATCAACAGGACGTTGGAAGGCTCATAATGCACAACGCTGCCCACCCCGGCGTTATCATTCAATTGACGAAGTAACGGGACCAAATCACGGGCAGGCACATTATTGACGGGCACAACGCGCGCCACGACTTCATCTCCCTTTCCCGGTTGAGCATCGCTGGCGAGAGGTACCGCCGCGGTTTTTGCATCTTTGGCGCGGACCACCTTCAGCACGCCGTTCTTCATGTCCACCACGGCAAAGCCGTATACATCCAGCACGCTCAGGAAAAACTGGTAATATTGTTCATCGTTGAGCCTATCGTAACTGCGCACCGTAATCGTGCCGTGTACAGCCGGATCGATAATAATCGTTTTATTCAGGTTCTTGCTGACGGTATTAATAAACTCCTGAATATCCACCCCCTTAAAGCTGGCAGAAAACTCAGCGCCCGCGCCCTGCCGAATGACCAGCGAAAAAAACACCAAGACAACGATACAGAGTCTTTTGATTATTTTTATATTCAACAATTAATCATCTCCAGGCACAAAATAAATATTCTGTCGCTTACCGTCCCGCTCAACGGTAAGATTCAACTCACTGAGTTCAGCAAGCTGTTTCAGTGCCTGCTGAGCCTGTTGAGTGTCGCGTAAATCCATACCATTAAGCACAATAGCAAGATCGTTGTCCTGCAAACCTGATTGATAAAATAAATCCCTATTCTTACCTGCATTAAGGCGATAGCCTGCAAGTTTGTTCTCCACCATGACGGGTGTCACCTTGATATAATCAAGAATATTTTGCGGGTGTTTTTGCAACCGGGTCTTGATTTGCGCTACTGATGATTTATTGATGCTTCTTCCGGCATCCGATTGTTCATTAAACAATAACGATTCATAGCGCCCCTGGTAAGAAATCACAATGCGATCAGAAAAAATAGACATAATTTTGGCAGAATAACCCGGCAGGCTGTCACCGACAAAAAGCGTCAATTGCTTGCTATCTTTGGCAATAATCGCCATCGAATTTTGGGGGTCGGAGCTCACCACAACCCCGGCCAAACGGAGTTTGAGCGACGACGGCGGCGCATGACGAATGATATTGTCGGATACCGATGGGCCTGAGGCGGAGGAAGCGGACGACGAAGTCCCAAAGAGGGTAAAACGATCGTTTTCCGCCGCAATTCCGCGGTCTGGTTTTGCTGGAGCGGAATTGGCTTTCGCTTTCGCCAGGTCCACATGGTATATATCGTCAGCCAGCCAGCTCCGCCAGCTCAGCAGAGCGAGCTGATTTAATATCAAGAGCGATAATCCCCATATCATCCAACGCGGAGTCAAAAACCGCGAAGCCGCTTCTCTGCATGCCAGCAACCTGCCAGATAATTGCATCTCGCCCCCCCTACCCAGCTTTCTGTTTATTTACAGAAGAACTTTTATGGAACGCGACATTTATGCCTTTGGACATCACAATGCTAATCCTTGCTCTGTTATCTCATCAGGACAATATTTATTAATATAACTTCCGCAATATGAACCGCGGCATACGCAGACAATAAACCAATTGGTTTCACACAAGCACGGTTGAATATTTTACGATTATCCAGACCGCGCTTGCGTGATTAAAAAAACGAACCAACGGTAAAGTATTACGCGATACTCGCTTAATATTTTATTTATCTGCCCAGATTGATTTCAGAGGCCAGATAGTCAACGATTTTACGTTTATATCTCCACCTTTACTGTATATCTCAATGCCTTGACTGGTCGGCTCCGGGAAAATCTGATCCGTCAGCACGACTTCGCCTTTCCCTGAGAAGACGGTAACAGATGAAGTATCGACAATAATACGCAGCGCTACCGAGGCGTTATCCGACAACGGCAGCGGAGCGCTATGGCGGGCCGCAAATCCAGAATTAAACGCATTCGTTCCCGATTTTGTACGATCGATAAACACTTCGCCGGCCGCGGCATCATAGCCGACCAGCGTCTCCTCGCCGTGGCTCCCCGTGCGAACCTTAAAGCCCGCTTCGCTCGCGCTGCCTGGCTGCAGCTCCGCCTCGATTTCATACACCTGGCCCTGAACCTGGCTATCCGCTAATAGCGTGTCGCCAGGGGCAACCACCTTCTCCTCGGACAGGGTAAACAAGGCGTTATTACGCAGCGATTTCAGCGCATCCACCGGCGTTTGTACCAGGCGAATCTTATTATCAATCGTCTGCAAACTTAACTCTCTAACCAGAGTCTGCCCGCCCCGCCACGGGGTGGTAGGAATGCTGCCCGCGTAGTTCCAGTTGCTCATCCAGCCAAGCCAATAGCGTTTACCATCAGGTGCGCCATTCCAGGTCACTGCCGCGTAAAAATCCGACCCGAAGTCCCCCCAGTTCGCAATCTGCCTGGGCCGATCGGACTGTATGATGTGATCGACCAGCACATGACCAAAACCGGCGGTGCTATTGTCCACAATGCGGATTTGCGCCATCTCTCCCTTCAGTGCGGCCACGTTCCAGGAACGCCAGCCCAGCGTTTCCGAATTATCCCCGGTTACGCTATAAACGACCTTGCCATCCACCAGCAGGTTAACCGTGGTCTCCGTTGATACTGGCTGCGCCGGCTCATCCCCGGCCATAAACTGGTCAGCCAGAATATGGCCATATCCACCGGTATTTTCATCAACGATCATTATCCGGGCGGGCTTACCCTGATACTCTTGTACATCCCAGTGCGTCCAGTTCAGCGACTCACTGTCGCTACCGGTCGCTGACCTGACGACTTTATCATCGACCAACAGCACGACGGCCGCCGCGCCTTCCGCGCCATAAGGATGATTACCGCCGCCAACGAGGAAGTTGATATAGGGTTTATTGATGGTGAAGTTCGCTGAAGTCAGGGTCCCCGTCACTGCATCTCCCCCTTTACCCACTAATTCACCAAAATAGCTGTTGACCAGTTTCCTGCCCATAAAACCGGAGACCTGCTGCTGCGTCGCTATCGTGCCGCTGGCAACGACCTGGCCAACAAAATCGCCGCTTGAGGTCCAACCAATATCATCATAAGTTGCGCCATCTTCCCCCTCAAAATCGGCACCGGCAAACAGCAGATCGCCGGAAGGCGGAACGCTGTCTTCGACCGCATCCGGGTTACGCGGATGATTGCCGCCGCCGACCAGCAGATTGATGTAGCGATCGGTAATTTTAAACGCCGGGGACGTTACGCTGCCGACGCTGGCATCACCATTAACGAAGGTATTGACGAGCTGCTCTCCCAGATACTGGCTAACGCCAGACTGCCCGGCGCGGTCGCCTTTAGACAGATAAGCCCCCTGCAGATCTTTTGTCGCCGTCCAGCCGGATTCGCTCTCGCTTTCCTCGAAATCGGCAATGAGTGAACCGACGGGCGCCTCGCCGTTGAACACGCTATCATCATCAGGCGTGAAACGTTCACCATCAAAGTGACCAATAAAATACTGATTACCCGATCCGCCAGCAGGCCCGCCGGGATTAATATTTATAACCATTACCCATTTTTTATTATTACTGTCACCGTCAACAGGCAGTTCAAATAAATCAGGACATTCCCAGACGCCACCAACGGCATTCGCCGGACCAAATTCGCTCATAAAGTTCCAATCACGCAAATCGGTCGATGAATAAAATACCGCTTTATGCTGAGTCGCAATGACCGCCACCATGATCCATTTGTTTTCCGGCGCATACCAGAATATTTTAGGATCGCGAAATTCCTTAAACTGACTCTCATAGCCCGCTGGCGGTAAAGGGATGACCGGATTATCTTCATACTGCGTCCAGGTTCGCCCTTTATCCAGGCTATAAGCAATAGACTGCGCCTGGGTTCCTGCCGCGATAGTCTTTCCATTATCCAGCGTCATGTCGGTTGGATAATAGCTGGTGTACATAGCCACCATTGCCGGCCGATCCGCTTTACCAAAACCGCTACTATTATTGAAATCAACTACCGCGCTGCCGGAAAAATACATCTGCGTGACGTTACCATCGGCATCTTTTTCCACCGGCAGCGCAACGGGAAGCTCCTCCCAATGGACCAGATCCCGACTGACGGCATGTCCCCACGAGAGATCTCCCCAGCTATTGCCATTCGGATTATATTGATAAAAAAGATGATATTCGCCGTCAAAATAAACCATGCCGTTAGGGTCGTTTTGCCAGTTTTTAGCCGCAGTAAACTGTAGCTGAGGGCGATATTTCTCAAGATACGATGACTGCTGATGTGAGGGATGATTCTCGCTATAATCATCCGAATTATCACACCCCGCCAGTAACGCTAAACTTGCCAGAGTAATAAGGCTGAGTCTATTTTTCTGAAAAAAATGATATTTCATATACTGTCCTTATATATTCTTCCGTTCTGTTCCGATGCTGGATATGTAAAGAACAAGTTTAATGAGGAGATATAATGTGTTATCCATAACATGTAATATTTTAATAATTTGTACTATCTCCTCATTATTATTTATGCCAGGAACCCGGCCCAGTAGCCAAAAATGCCGATGATAAATATGACGATAATCATCAGCAGCGGGTTCACCTTCTTACGGAGTAGCTTTGCCACGAACAGGGTCAACAGCAGCGGTAACATACCCGGCAATAGCTGATCCAATATCCCCTGAACCGTTGTCACGACGACCTGCCCATCCGCGCCGGTAATGCGGGAGACGACAATCGGCACATTGATCGTTGTCCATCGACAAACCAGCGCTCCCATAATAAACAGGCCCAGGATTGACGCTGACTCGGTCAGTTTCTGGATTCGATTACCGCCGAGATCGGTTAATATCTCACGCCCTTTTTCATAACCGTATTTCAAACCGAAATATTTCACCGCCAGACGAATAGCGTTAAAAGCGAAAAAGAAGAACAACGGGCCAAGCACATTTCCGCCCAGGGCCAGGGAAGCCCCCAGCGCCGCGAGAACCGGACGAATTGTCCCCCAAAAGATCGGATCTCCGACGCCAGCAAACGGCCCCATCAGGCCCACTTTTACGCCGCTGATGCTGCTACCATCAATATCCGCGCCGTTGGCCTTCTCTTCCTCCATCGCCCCTGTCACCCCCAGAATCGGCGCAGTACAGAAAGGCTGCGTGTTAAACCATTCAAGGTGACGCTTCAAGGCTTCATTACGTTCCGCGCCCGGCCCATACAGGCGTTTAATGGCGGGGATCATGATGAAGCAGTAGCCCATCGCCTGTACACGTTCAAAGTTAAATGAACCGAGCAAGAAATTTGAACGGATAAACATGTTAATAATATCACCGCGGGTTAATTTTTTTTCACCCAGATTGGCGGCGTGTCTCGTCATCATAGTGTTCTTCATTATGCATCCAAATCGTCGTTATTATTTAAAGAAGCCGGCCCACCATCCGCCACGGCGGTCAGGGTTTTAGGCTGGTATTTTGGACTCAGCTGTATATACAGCAACGCACCGACTAATCCCATTCCCCCTAAACCAACAAGGTTGAAACTGGTAAAAGCCGCAATCAAGAAACCGGCAAAAAAGAACGGCATAAGATATTTGACGCTCATCATATTGATGACCATGGCATAACCCACAACAACAATAATACCGCCGCCAATTTGCAGACCATGCGTCACCACTGGCGGAATACCGTTCAACATGGCCTGCACCGAATCAACGCTCATCATGACCACCACAAAGGTAGGAATCATCACGCGCAGCGCCTGGAAACCAAGCGCAGTGATATGCATGATTTCGATACCGCGCATATTGCCCTTTTCAGCATAGGTATCCGCCCGGTGGATCAAGAACACCGTCATCGTTCTGACAAAAATCGTCAGCGCCTGACCCGCAGCGGCTAACGCGACGGCAATCGCGATGCCTTCGCCAATCCCCTGATTTGTATTAATCACCAGAATGGTCGATATCACCGAGGCGATGGCGGTATCCGGCGCCATCGCCAGCCCAACGTTCATCCACCCGAGGGCCATCATTTCCAGCGTACCGCCAAGAATGATACCGGTAGTCATATCGCCAAGTACCCAGCCAACCAGCGTACAGGCAACAAGTGGACGATGCGTTTGCCCTTCATCCAGCACGCTACCCATCCCGGTAATGGCTGCAATCACCAGCAGCAATATAATTTGTATAGTGGTCATGATTCCCTCGATTATTTTAATTTGGAGATAAAGTCGACGGCGGCATCGGACGGCAGTTGGCGTAATTCCAGACCTACGCCCAACGCATGCAGAGCATGAAATGCCGCAACATCGTCTGAGGTTACGCTGACGGATTTGGTGATTTGCTCGCGATCGTTCTCAAAGCGCATTCCGCCAACATTCACGCTTTTAATCGCGACGCCGCCCTCGATTAATCGCAGAACATCCCCCGGTTTTTCAAATAGCAGAAATGCGCTGACCCCTGCGTAGCGAGGGCTATGCCAGGCGTTAATCATTTTTTCCACGGACACCACGCTAGCAATCATGCCTGAAGGAGCAACGGAGATGAGCAGAGACTTGCGCAATTCATCCGCCGCCACGGCATCAGAGACGACAATTAAACGATCGGCTGGATACGCTTTTACCCAACGGGTAACCACCTGGCCATGAATAAAACGATCGTCGATACGTGATAATAAAACATTCATTTCAAAGATGATCCTCTTCTGTATTATTGTTATTTAAACTGTATTTGAGAGACTTAATGCCATCTCTTGCCGTTTGTTTTGAGATATCGACTAATTGCAGGTATTCCCCCACGCTCTCTCGCTCTAAAAACACGTTGATCAGCATCGGAACATTGACCCCGGTTATTACATCCCAGTTATCTTTTTTCATCGATAGCAAGCTGGCCGCATTGAAAGGGCTACCGGCGTAAATATCAACCAGAAAGATAACGCCATCTCGTTGATCCAGCGTCTGGAGAACGTTTTCAAACTTAGTGACCAACGTATCAACGTTTTCCCCAGGTAGAAAATCAATCGTGGCGATATTTTCCTGCTGCCCGACGATCATCTGAGTGGTATTAATCAAAGGTCCTGCGGCTGCGCCATGAGTAGCAACTATGATTGCTGTATTCATTGATTCAAATTCCTGTTTAAACCATCACGTCTGCTTTTAGTAAATGAAACCATAATCTTATTGAGCGAAAATAATATACGAGTCTGTACCAGCAAAGAATGTGCCAGGTTAGTGTATTAATGACGTTAACAGGGCTGAGAAGTCGATGAACTCGGGGTTTGTGAAAGGGGCTATATTTTTGTGTATTAAAATATCAATACACTAGAACAGGGAATTAAGGATACAAATCCATGTGTATCACACTATTATTATAGCGTGAATATTAAGAAGTGTTAGCCGAAGGCGTGATGGATTCACTGGGGGATAAATCAGAAATTATAAAAGCAAATATGAGAACAAGATCGCAATAAAGTAAGCCGGCCGCGCTAATTCGTGACAACCGGGGGTAACTTGCTAGAATGCTGTTTTTTAGATAAGAGTAAGATTATTGCCATGCGGTCATCTCGTTTTTGCCATTTTATGCTGATTGCATTTCTGCTAGTCAGCACAGGTTGTCAACAATCCCGTTCTTCATTACAACAAAAGCCTATTCCTCCTGACGAGCAAATAGAACAACTGGCCTCCGTGAGCGCCAGCGCAAAATATCTGAAATATCAATGTCACCGCAGTGATTTACCCAGCGACGCGGTCATGACCAACGCTATTGATAAGGTAGCCAGGCAGCGGGGTTGGGATATCGCTGAAGATAAAGCCGTATCGCAGCGGAGTGAGCAAATTTATCAACATCTGCAGCGCGACAGCACGCCAGAATCAACCAAGTGTAGTAGCTTTAATCGTCTACTGAAGCCTTTCATCGACGATCTACCCACAGCATTTAACGGCCAGTAGGCGAAAAACGTCACGCTTCACCGGACAGAACAAACCGCCCGGCGCCGGAGAACCTGCGCATTCTGAAAGAGGCCATTAAACGACTACGATAAATCTTCCTGTTGTGCAGCCGAACGCTCGGAGAGTTCCGCGACCATCTCCAGGATGTAGCTAAGCTCGTCGCGATCCAGGGTAATCGCCAGCTTTTTCTGGAAGCAACGAGCAATCGTCTGGTAGGTATCCAGTTTTTTCTGGTTGTCTTCGCTAAGGCTACCATCATACTTCAGGCCACAGTGTTGTACCATTCGCTCCAGCGCGCTCCCGATATGCACGCTGATGCTGACCTTCATGCCATTATCGAAGGGGAATCCCTCCAGCTTCTCCAGCTCACTGATATACTCCAGCACCGGATCGACCACTTTTTTCGGGTTAAGGTAAGTCAGAAACTCGGTCATACTCTCCTCGCTAATTTTGCGCACCATCGCATGCGGCCGAATAACCGACTGTAAATGGCTCCGTTGAACGAGAAGCGTAAACTGCGCCTCACCGTTGCTGGAAAACAACGTTTCCAGAGGTAAGAAAGGGGCATTGATTCTGGGATCTGCTATCCCCAGAGACATAATGAACTCGTAACGTTTGAGTAAAAGGTCTCTTTGTATTTCGACTTCATTCAGCGGCATCGCGATAACGTTAATATCGCAACGTTCCATATTACACAGCATACCGTCGACAAAGGTTTTCAGCTTCTCCGCCGTTCCCTGCCCGGTTGAGCACACGCAGAGGATCGCCTTCACTTTCTGATAAAGCATGGATGTATCCAGCTGCTGCGTCGTTTTACGATAACTGCCATATCCCTTGAAATCGCACAGCGAAAAGTAGATATCATCCAGCTCCATTCCCATGACCGCCGATTTTCTTACTGCCTCAATGACCGTGGGCGTCGAAGCCATGGTTAATGTGCGTATCTGTATTCCCGTTTCCTGCATGATAATGTCGCCAAAACCGTTCAACGATCCCATATCCACCAGCAGCAGCACGCCTTTGTTGCAATTCAGCTCTTTAATACGCTGGCGCATTTGATCGAGCACCAGTTTGGGACTGATGTCCAAAGGCATATCAATGCTGTCAATATTGCCCTCACCCAGTAACTTTTGGGCAACGCTAGCCATCGAACTGGCGGTATGGCTCCCGTGCATTACGACAAGTACCGCAACACGCTCTTCCTGCTGGGTTTTCAACAAAGAACCAATCAGCAACGTTAAATACATCTCTTCGACGACAGGCACATCAATGCCAAATTTGTCTTCAATGTGCTGCTTGACTATTTTAGCGGCCTGATACTCCTGCCCCTGGTTCATCAGTAGATGCTCAATACGGGGAAGCAGAGCGGTATGGCGATTTTCCGTTCGCGCTAAAAAAGATGTTAGATGTAAACTAAATGCCAATAAAAAGCGCTCCGTCAGATGATGATTCAATTCCCGTTCCACGATTTTTTTCATCTGCTGTGAGAAATGCAGGATATCCTCATTGACTACTTTTAATATATTTTCCTGCATCCCGGCATTGTTCTGAAACTTCATATAAAAAGTATTCAGATGAATGCTGATGTCCAGTAAAATAAAGCGCGTAATTTCCTCATGGGACAGGCCATGATCCTGCATAAAAGTGACTTTATCTTCAATAATATTATACAGGTTGAAAGTGGGTTCATATTGATCGTCTTCCTGCAGCGGCGACGGCTCGCCTCCCGGCTGAATAACTAAAAAATCCTCAAGGTAATCATTGATCTGCTGCATTTCATCGCGCCGTGCGCCGAGATGAAACAGGCCATTTTTAATTTCGCTGGGCAGATCGCGGAAGCGGATATCAATAATATCTTGATGCAAACAGTGTAAAAAGCCATTCGCACATACCAGCTGCACATTGGATTTCATTTGCCCAATGTTGCCAAAAGAAGTGTTACCTATCAGCGCCTTCATTGCTTCTACATCAATTCTGATCGGTTTCTGAATACGCTGTGCTTCTCTATTCAATAAGAATTTCAATAGCGATATTTTCTCCTGGGTGCTGCGCCGTTCGAATGTTGGCAGATGAATGATGATTGGAATACGGCGAATGAAGGTCTTGAGCATTGCAGATTCTAAATTCTCGGTAGTGGCTCCCACCAATAAAACGCTCGCTGTACGTCTTCTTTCCGTTTCCCCCAGCCGGCTGTAGGTACCGGTATCCATAAAGTAGAAGACCATCTCCTGCCCTTCCGGCGGTAATCGGTGTATCTCATCCAGAAATAACATTCCGCCGTTAGCTTTATCAACCAATCCCTCTTTGTCCTCGCCAGCGCCGGTAAACGCCCCTTTGATATGACCAAAAATATGCGCCATCAGCAGCTGCGGGTTCATTGCATAGTCTGCGCAGTTAAACACAATGAAGGGTTTTTTCGCATCAAAACGGCCAACAAAACACGCATAGTTGAACATAACTGAAGCAAACAGGCTTTTCCCAACGCCTGTCGGCCCGGTAATTAATGTATGCAGGCTGGACGGTGGATACAGGATAGCGGCTTTTGCCTGTTCGACCTGCGTTTTTAAGCTGCCATCGAAGCCAATCAGCAAACTAAAAGGATCGGCGCTCCGGTGCTCAGAAACCCGCGAATCGGCTGGCGCCTGCGCCGCGACTTCCCCGCCAGGAGAAACCAGCGCATTCAGCGCATCAAAACTGTCAAACTCCACCTCTGACAGAGAGATACCCAACGCACGTTCAACGCTGACTTTAGGAATGTAGGCTATCGGTCTTCCTTTCACTTTAACGATCTGCTGCATACGTAACAAATTACCCAGTTCGAAACTGACATTGTTTCGCAAAATACGCAGCCCATCAGCAATATCGTGGGTATTGAACCCTCTCTGCAAACACATATCATGCCAGCTCATTTTGTCTGCGTGTTCCAGCAGCCAATGGTAAACCCGGTCAATTCGTTTCATTCAACTCCCCGTTATATTTAGATGTTCTGAAAATATATAGATTTATATGAATTTATTATTTAACAAGCAACCTATCACAATAGAGGAAACCATGCATTCAACGCATGTGAAATATATTCTCAACAAGCTCAATAATTGTAATTATTTGTACTGTGTCACATAACCCGCCGGAACTATCATCATGGATAATGATAATAACAAAAACACTTATTTAATCTTTGGATAGTTTTCCCAGGATGACTCAACCTCCCGCCGCCACAATTAATAGATTCCTGGCGTAAATGATTATTTAATTATCGTCTTCACCCTGGCCACGCTATCGCCAGAATAAGCAAACAGCCGGGTTATTGGCAATAAACAGAGAAATATCTATCCCCGCCATACTTCAGGTTGCCTGTGCGTTGTCTTCGGATTACTCGGCCCATCCATGGGCCTCGCCCTGATAGGCCGCCGTTACCCGGCGTTCAAATCCGCTCCCGGCGAACCTTACCCGCGGAGGATTTACCCCTCTGGCAAAACGTGGCTGGAGAGTCCCGCTCTGACTCTCCAGCAATATATGGTTTTATTTATCCAACCACGCCAGCGCCCGCTCGCCCGTTTCATCCATCGGCAAATAGACCAGCAGGCGCGAGCCGTTGCGCGGGGCCGAGTACCAGTACATCTGCTGCAGGCTGAAGCGTCCGAGCTGCGGATGGTTAAAGTGTTTCACCTGATTTTCCACCCCGCGTACCTCATAGCGCTGATGCCAGAGCGCCTCGAACTCCGCCGACGCGGCGAAAAAGCGCGCCAGCTTATTCTCCCACAGCGGATCGCCGCGGTGCTCCGCCATCGCCGCGCGGAAATAGGAGACAAACGTCGCCAGCACGTCGCGATTTTCAATACGGCTGCGCCAGGTTTCATTGGTCAGATACAGATAAATGCAGTTGCGATCCTCTTCCGGAATGGTGGCGAAATCGATGCCCATCAGGCGGCAGAAGCTGTCGTTCCACGCCACAATATCGAAGCTCGGCTTCTGAATACTGGCGGGCTGCGGCATCAGGCTATCGAGCATCCGCCGGGTGCCGGGGCTGATGCCTTCGCATACCGTGACCTGCGCGGCTTCCGGCGGCGTCAGTCCGGCCAGGACAAACAGGTGCCGGGTCTCCAGCGGGCTGCACTGCAGCGCGTTCGCCACCGACACCAGCACGGCCTCGGACGGATTCACTTCCCGCCCCTGCTCCAGCCAGGTGTACCAGGTGACGCCGACCTCCGCCAGCATCGCCACCTCTTCCCGCCGCAGGCCCGGCGTGCGTCGTCGGCCAACGCGCGGCAACCCCAGGCGCTGCGGATCGAGGCTCTCACGCCGGGCGCGCAGAAACGCCCCCAGCTGTTTACGGGCATCATCGGGCGCGGCGATCGTCGATTCACGTTGCGGCATGGTCGTCATAAAACCTCCAGCATGGTAGTGCCAATACCAGTATAAGCAGGAACTGGTACCCGTTTAATTTATCGGTGATGCTACGGCCATCCGCTGAATGACGCAATGGAGAGATCCGATGAATTCGTCTGCTGTTTCACCCGGCCGCGCCGGTTTATTCCTTCTGTTGACCGGCCAGATGCTGCCGCTGATCGACACCTCGATCGCCAACGTCGCGCTGGACTCCATCACCCAGTCGCTGAACGCCAGCGCCACCCAGCTGGAACTGATCGTCGCGCTGTACGGCGTCGCCTTTGCCGTTTGCCTGGCGATGGGCAGCAAGCTTGGCGATAACTATGGCCGCCGCCGTCTGTTTATGTGGGGCGTGGCGATTTTTGGCGTCGCCTCCCTGCTGTGCGGGATGGCGAACTCCATCAGCACGCTGCTGGCGGCGCGCGCGGTCCAGGGCGCCGGCGCGGCCCTGATCGTGCCGCAGATTCTCGCTACGCTGCATATCACCCTCAAAGGCACCGCCCACGCCCGGGCCATCAGCCTCTACGGCGGCATTGGCGGAATCGCCTTTATCGTCGGTCAGATGGGCGGCGGCTGGCTGGTCTCGGCGGATATCGCCGGTTTAGGCTGGCGAAATGCCTTCTTTATTAACGTGCCGATCTGCCTGCTGGTGCTGGCCTTCAGCCCGCGATACGTCCCGGAGACCCGGCGCGAAGCGCATTCGCGCATCGACTGGCAGGGCACCTTCAGTCTTGCGCTAATCCTCTGCTGCCTGCTGTTTCCGATGGCGCTGGGGCCGGAGCTGCACTGGCCGTGGACGCTGCAGCTGATGTTAGCTGCGGTGCTGCCGCTGCTGGTCTGGATGCGGGCCAGCGCGCTGAGCAAACAGCAGCGCGGCGAGCAGCCGCTATTGCCGCCTCGCCTGCTGAAGCTCACCAGCATTCGCTTTGGCATGGCCATCGCCCTGCTCTTTTTCAGCGCCTGGTCCGGGTTTATGTTCTGCATGGCGCTGACCATGCAGGCCGGTCTGGGGATGGCGCCGTGGCAGTCCGGCAACAGCTTTATCGCGCTCGGCGTGGCCTACTTCATCTCCGCGCTGTACGCGCCGAAGCTGATTGCCCGCTACAGCATGGGGCGCATTTTGCTGACCGGCCTGTCGGTGCAGATTGTCGGCCTGCTGCTGCTGAGCGCGACCTTTTATCGCCTTGGTATCCACACCACCACCCTGGCGCTGGTCCCCTCCACGGCGCTCATCGGCTACGGGCAGGCGCTGATCGTCAACAGCTTTTACCGTATCGGGATGCGCGATATCAGCGCCTGCGACGCCGGGGCCGGGAGCGCGATTCTCAGCACTCTGCAGCAGGCGACGCTGGGCCTGGGCCCGGCAATTCTCGGGTCGCTATTCTTAACCCTTGCCCAGCGCAGCGGCGGCGACTATCCCCGGGCGCTGATCGATTTCCTGGCGGTGGAAGTGGTGATGATGCTGGTCCTGGGCGCCATCGCGCTGTGGCTACGCCATCACCTTAACGTCCGTCCGGCGGTAGCGACCCCATAATTCACAACAGCGTAACCTGCGATTTGCATAATAGACATCCAGCGGTCATCATAACCGCTGGATGTAAAGGAGACGTTATGCAGGAATTCATATCGCAAATCGCCGCATTAGGCATCAAAATTACCCCCACCACCTCACTCATTATTATCTTCGGCATTATTTTTCTGACGGCGATTGTCGTTCATCTTATTCTGCACAAAGTGGTGCTGCGCACCTTCGAAAAGCGGGCGCAGGCCAGCAGCCACCTGTGGCTGCAAATTATTACCCAGAACAAACTGTTTCATCGTCTGGCCTTCACCCTGCAGGGGATTATCGTCAACGTGCAGGCGGTGTTGTGGCTGCAAAAAGGCAGCGAGGCCGCGGAAATACTCACCACCTGCGCGCAGCTGTGGGTGATGATCTACGCGATGCTGTCCTTCTTTTCGCTGCTGGATGTGGTGTTCAATTTATCGCAGAAATTCGCCACCGCTTCTCAGCTGCCGCTTAAAGGGATATTTCAGGGTATTAAGCTGGTCTGCGCGATTATTGTCGGCATTCTGGTTATCTCCTTACTGATTGGCCAGTCGCCGGCGATTCTGATTAGCGGACTCGGCGCGATGGCCGCGGTACTGATGCTGGTATTCAAAGATCCTATTCTTGGCCTGGTGGCGGGAATTCAGCTCTCCGCCAACGATATGCTCAAGCTCGGCGACTGGCTGGAGATGCCAAAATATGGCGCCGACGGCGCGGTGATTGACATCGGCCTGACCACGGTGAAGGTGCGCAACTGGGATAACACCATCACCACCATTCCAACCTGGTCGCTGGTTTCCGACTCGTTTAAAAACTGGAGCGGTATGTCGGCATCCGGTGGTCGCCGCATTAAGCGCAGCCTGAATATCGATACCACCAGCATTCATTTTCTTGATGAACAGGAGCAGCAGCGCTTAATTCAGGCCAGACTGCTGAAGCCGTATATGGATTCACGTCATCAGGAAATCAGCCTGTGGAACCAGCAGAACGCCGCCGATCAATCGATATTGAATCAGCGCAGGATGACCAATATCGGCACCTTCCGCGCCTATTTGCAGGAGTATTTGCGTAATCATCCGCGCATCCGTAAAGATATGACGCTGATGGTGCGCCAGCTGGCGCCGGACGCCAGCGGCCTGCCGATTGAGATTTACTGCTTCACCAACACCGTGGTGTGGGCGGAATATGAAAGCATTCAGGCGGATATATTCGATCACGTCTATGCCGTGGTTGACGAATTCGGCCTGCGGATCCATCAGTCCCCTACCGGTAACGACATTCGTTCGCTGGCGGGCGCGGTGTCTCAGTAATATCCTCAGGCACTGGCGCGGGAAATGACGCGCCAGTCCATCATCACCCGCTCGACCGCGGCGTCGGGATTGTCGATTCTTTTCATCAGCAGCGTGACCGCCGTACGGCCAATCTCGCGCGAAGGCTGTTCCACGGTGGTCAGCTGCGGCGATACCACTTCAGCCAGTTCGGTGCCATCAAAACCGACCACCGCAATATCTTCCGGCACCCGCATTCCGGCCTGAGCGATAGCCCGCAGCGCGCCCGCCGCCAGCGAATCAGAGACGGCAAACACCGCGTCCGGCTGCTCTTCCTGCGCCAGCAGCGTCTCCATCGCCTGTTTACCGGCCGCGGCGCTCAGATCGCTGGCGTAGATCACCTGTTGATACGCCAGTTCGCGAACGTGCAAAACGCTTTTATAGCCGCGCTCGCGCAGGCGCGAGTAGCGATAGCTGAGATCGTGGTTGATTAAAGCAATGCGTTTACGCCCGCCGTCAACCAGCCGGGAAACGGCGCCCTGCGCCGCGTCGACGTCGTTGATGCCGACGCAGGAGATGCTGCCGTTATCGGCATATTCCGCGCACTGAACCCAGGGCGCGTCGCCGATCATGGTGGTGAGTTCCGGCAGGCTGGAGAGCGCGTTCATGGTGATGATGCCGTCGACCATTTTGCCGGAGAGCAGCTGCAGCCCAGAGGTTGAACGGGCTAAATCCGAACCTGAATTACACAGCAGGATCCGGTAGCCGTTCTTTTCCGCCTCTTCTTCAATGCCCTTGACCACTTCGGCGCAAAAGGGGTTGGCGATATTAGAGACCATCACCAGAATCATATTGCTGCGGGCCGTTCGCAGCTGGCGGGCCAGCAGATTCGGCTGGTAGTTACTCTCTTTGATCGCCTGCAGCACACGTTCGCGATTCTTCGCTTTAACGGTATCGCTGTTATTCAATACCCGCGATACCGTCGCCACCGAGACGCCCGCCAGGCGAGCGATTTTCTGAATTGACATAGAGGCTGCACTTCCCGCATAGACGTTATATTTCGCAGGCTATCATAAATGAGCCCCGCCTGCGCCGTCAGCAGGTTTTGCGATAATCGACGGGATTGATTAGCACGCTAAGGTCGCTATCATGATAGCGCCGGCGTTGTTTCGCGAGAGATGAAACGTACGCTGGCCGTTGAACATCATCGGCATATAACTGGGGTATCTCTTGAACACAATAAAAAATATTCATATCGCGGCGGCAGTGATCGCCGACGGCCAAGGACGCTGTCTTTTAGTGCGCAAACGAGGGACTGAGTACTTTATGCAGCCCGGTGGAAAGCCTGAAATCGGGGAAGCCCCGGAAGCAGCGCTGATCCGCGAGCTCGAAGAGGAGCTCAACTTCATCGTCTCACCTGAAGAACTGGTCCCGTTAGGCCACTTCACCGATACGGCGGCAAACGAGCCGGGCCATACGGTCTCTGCGGATATCTTTCAGATAGCCACCAACAGAGCGAGCTTTACACCGACGGCAGAAATAGAAGAAGTTATCTGGTATACGCCGGGCCAGGATCGGCATATTAAGCTTGCTCCCCTTACCGAGAACCACCTGCTTCCTCTGCTGAAAGGGGCGTAAGCGTCCGGGGCGCATCGAAAGTATTCGCTCATTTGTCTGCAAGTCAAAATCCACGCTGCCATCGTCCCGGGTGCGCTACGGCGGCTTGCAGGCAGAGCCAGTTCAGGCTGAAGCGCCATGTCTCTCCGAAAATCCTTTGTCCTCTTCTTCTGTTTAAGATTTAATGCATCCTTCTGATTCACTCCCCTTCAAACGCCGACGCGTTTTAGTGCATAAAAACGCCCTGTTTTGTACGCCAGATCATATTTCACCAGACTATCCTTTCCCCATTAATCCAAAATATCGCAACTTTCCCTTACAAAAAGCAGGTGTTTACATAATAAACCTCATAAAATAAAACAAAATAAAAACACAAAACTAACAAAAAGTGATGGGATAGCGTTTTTTTTGACTTATTGTGCTGTTTTTTTTTAACCAATCTTCTCCCATTCAGCGAGAAAATTCCTGGTCACCATGGATAATTCTTAAAGAGGAATCGACATAAAACTCTGCATCTTCAGATTTTTCTTATTCATTAGAGTAGGTTAGTATAAATCCAGACAGTTTTTGGCATTAAGAATTTACACATTTTTCATCTATATAACCATCCAGAAATTAAAGTTGTCACATTTATTAACTAGCCATAATATAGCCACATCACTGAACGATAGGGTAAGACAATATAGGGAAATAAATCGACATATGGCTCCACAGAAATATGAGAAGGTATACTGCATAAGCTGTCAGTATCAATGCGAAATCTATCCCCGACCAACGATAAAATCGATTAACTGCATTGAAACCCGCTATTGCGTATGGCCCGATAAAAACATCTATTTAAAAAATGGTGTGCATTGTTTTTTAATTAACAAGCACTACAACTTCTCTAATTCTGGCTTTATTTTTGTTGATTTTTCTCGCTACAACATCAGATTATTCACCAATAATAAATGGCTTGAATATCTGATCAAAACAGGATTGCGGGTAGTGTTGATTGCCGACAGATTAGCACAACCGCTCGCGCTGTACTGGAAACACCGCTGTCAGCAGATAATTTCGATTATCAACGCCAGCGATACCCGGCATGAGATTGGAAAGAAAATACAGCTTTCGTTTCTCGGTCAAAGAGATGGTCGAGGTTACCGCCAAAAACTCAGCGACCAGGAAGTGTTGGTTCTCGATCTTTTACTCGCAGAAAAGTCGATTAAGCAAATAGCCAACGAATTGCAGATGGCCGAAAAAAGAATCTACGCAATCAAGCTCAGCTTGCAGAATAAGATGGGAGGCAGAGGGAAGTTAAACATTATTCTATCTGGATAAAGTCATTATCAGTATTTGTAGCAATAACTCCATAAATGGAACTAACTTAATTATTCTCAGGAAATTTAAAATGAAAAAAATCGTATTAGCGGGTGTTGTGGCTGCGGCTCTTATCTCTTCCAACGCAATGGCTGACGTGACCACTTCCGCCACGGCAAGCTGGGATGCAAGCGCAACTAAAGACACCACCAGCGCGCTGGTCGTCACTCCGCTGAAATCCCTGAACTTCCAGTACGCTGAAGGGATTAAAGCGTTTAACGCCCAGAAAGGCGCTTTTGACATCACCATCCAGGGCCAGTCTGGCGCGACCGACTTCACGCTGACCTCTCAGATCGTCAGCAACACCCTGAGCCGTACCACTGATGCCTCTACTCTGGCCGTTGGTGTGAGCTGGAACGGCAACGCGCTGAACAAAACCACGCCGGTAACGATGATTGATACCGCCAACAACATCTCCGCGGGTCTGGATGCGCTGGCTGTCGCTACCGCCTTCGCAGGCGCCGATCGCGTCAGCACTCAGGGTAACTTCGATTTCACTGTCGACTCTGCGACTTCTGACGGCAGCACCGCCGCTGAGTTCAAAGATTTAACCGACGGTTACTGGAGCGGCGACGTTCGCGTTCAGTTCAACGCGGTCTGGACTATCTAATCAGGTGTAGCCAACACCTGTCCGGTATGACAAGGAGGCTTCGGCCTCCTTATAAGGATGCGCCATGAAACTGAATCCATTATTACTCTCTCTCTTCTTATTCACCGTGACGCCCTCCTCCTATGCGATTAATGTCGGAGACGTCACCTCAATAATGGGGCCGGATGCCTCGACTCTGGCAAAAGAAATCATTAATACCACCGATACGGCGCGTTACGTTAGCGTCAGCGTGGAGCGTATCTCATCGCCTATGGCCGGCGGCAAGGTTATCCCGATGGCGAGCAGATCGGAATTATTATCAACGCCAGCCAGTCTGATATTACCCG
Source organism: Klebsiella sp. ME-303 (assembly GCF_007910085.1). Taxonomy (NCBI): domain Bacteria; kingdom Pseudomonadati; phylum Pseudomonadota; class Gammaproteobacteria; order Enterobacterales; family Enterobacteriaceae; genus Klebsiella; species Klebsiella sp. ME-303. The sequence continues at coordinate 194,683 of NZ_VOJB01000062.1, forward strand.
GAAATGCCAAAGAGAACTTTCGTTTTTTTTACAAAGGACCTCAGGACAACCAGGAACGTTATTACCGCATATCCTGGACCGATGAGCCGGTGACCGAATTCGAAGCCAGCAAGAAGAAAAAACAGGGTGAGGCAACGACCTCTGCCATTATTGGTACCATTCTGGTGGTCGCGCCGCGTGAAGAAAGATTTGACTATCGTCGCGATAATGACACGGTCACCAATACCGGCAACGCTTCATTCCGCGTTATCTCCTACGGGCCCTGTCGTGATAAAGCGAAGGATGAGGGTCAAGGCTGCCGTGAACGCTATTATGTCATGCCTGGTGTCAGCGTAAAAATAAAGCATACCGATCTCACCAACAAACAAACGCGAATTGGAATATGGCACGGTGAGCAATATATAAATGTAAACTGAGTAACATTATGGATAATCTTGGTTATGTCAAAGGGACGTTGTTCGCTGGGTTATTGATCACGGTAAACCAGGGTTGGGCAGCTAATGCTACAGCGCCAGTGAAAGTCAGTAACTATGTTATTCCTTCGGTATTTGCTAACGCGTTATATCAGGGCATGACGGTCCCTGTTTTTATTCGTTATGAAGGCGATAATAGTACCCAACGCAGCCAGCAAAAAATCGCCGATGCTGTCCTCACAATCAAGGATAATGAGTTTCGCCTGAACCAGATCGCGCTGAGCGATCTCCCTGAGCGAACCGAATTATCACCGCAGATAAAATCGTTGCTCAACGAGATGCAGGACAAAAGCATCGGCGACGGTCAGCGCGTTTATATCAACAAAGACGCCTCACTTTCACTCGATACGCGTTCCTTTTATCTTGAGCTGACGGTTAACCGGGCAGCCATGCAGGCCGCTATTTTGCCGCGTACCAACATGCTTGGGGAATCCACTGCTCAGAATCTCTCGAGCGTGCTGAATTACTCGATGGGGAGCTATTACAACAAATATGAGAATACCGATAACGCCAGCAGCTACCTGACGCTGGACAATACCTGGTCGCTGCGCGAGCACCATCTGAACTTTAACGGTTCCCTCTACGGAATTGGTACCGGCAACCAGCAGGGTAAACTGTATCGCTCGATGTACGAACGTGACTATCAGGGACGCCGCTTCGCCATGGGAATGGTGGATACCTGGAATCTGCAATCGATCGCCAGCATGAGCGCCCTGAACTCCAGCCGCATTTACGGCATCAGCTATGGCAATAAAAGCAGTTCCCAAACGCAAGACAATACGCTTGCTCTGGTGCCCGTAACGGTGTTCCTGCCAGCCGCCGGTGAAGTGCACGTTTACCGTGACGGTAAACTGCTCAGCATTCAAAACTTCTCCATGGGCAGCTACGAACTGGATACGTCGCGCCTGCCGTTTGGCATCTACAACGTTGATATACAGGTGGTCGTTAACGGGCGCGTGGTCAGCAGCCGGACGGCGAACATCAATAAAACGTTCGCCCGGAAATCGAGCGTCACCGGCGATCTCTCGTGGCAAACCTTCGCGGGCAGCCTCGAATACAACAAGATGGACTATCGTCACAACTACAACATCAATTATGGTACACGGAATACGTGGATAGCCGGGGTCGCCGCTGCAACCAGCCAACCCTGGCTTTCCGGCGTGAATCTGAAAACCACGCTCTACGGTTTTGACAATAACGGCGTCAATGAAACGGAAGCGAACGTTATTTTCAACAACGCGTTCAGCTTTAACCAGCAGGGGCTGCTCGCTACCGACGGCAGCTGGCAGAGTACCTCCACCTTCAATATGAGTTTACCGGACGGGTACGGCAACCTGTGGGGATCGCGCCAGTACAGTTCCATCGGTAACGCGCTACCGATGCAGCAAAACGACTATGTGACCGTCGGCGCCAACGCGAACCTGCGCAAAATCGCGCCGTTCCTCGGTACGCTGAGCGTCAGCCGAACCAATAACAAATATACCGGGAGCACCTATACCAACGTCGATTACGATCAATCGCTGCTAGCCAATCGCTACGCGACGATTTCTCTGCGCGCCGGTATTCAGAATTATCAGTACAACACCCACGAAAATCTGCGCGATAAGTACGTCAATATTGACGTTTCTATCCCCTTCTCCGCCTGGCTTAGCACCGGCGTGTCCAGCCAGAACGGTAACATGCTGGCGAACGCCACGCTGCGCAAGAGCTTTGACAACAGCGCCATTACTCAGGTGGGAGCATCGGTTTCAAAACAGATTAAACAGAACAAAAATGACGATAGCCGCTATCGCACCGACGATTACGCCGCCAATGGTTACGTCAGCTATGACACCAAATATAACGCTGGCACCGTCTCCGTCAGCCGCTCATCGCAGCACAGTTCAAACTACAGCCTGAGCTCGCAGGGCAGCGTGGCCTGGACGGAAAAAAATATCTATGCCGGAAAAGGCACCCAAACCGCGGGCCTGGTGGTGAATACCCATTTCAGCGGCAAGGGCAGGATGATGGCGCAGATCAACGGCCAGAACTACCCGCTGACCGGCAAAAGCAACTTCATCAGTCTTCCGCCTTACGCGGAATATAAAGTGGAGCTGATGAACGACAAAAATTCGGAAGACAGCGTCGATATCGTGACCGGCCGACGTAACAAAGTCGTGCTCTATCCCGGCAACGTCAGCGTGCTTAACCCGGAAGTCAAACAGCTGGTCACCGTATTTGGCCGGGTGAAAGACCGTCGCGGCGGTTACTACGCCAACGCCGATATTCATAACCACATTGGTAAAACGCGCACCGACGAACTCGGCGAGTTCGCCATGGACGTCGATAAGCGCTTCCCGGTAATCACCCTGGTCGATAAATTCGGCGGCATCTGCGAAGTGGATCTGGATCTGACAGAGGCGAAAGGCGCCGTATGGGTCGGTGAGATCCCTTGTGAGATCCAACAACAAACGGCATCAGTGACTGGAGATGTTAAGAATGTCTATTAAACCCCAGGCCATCATGCTGCTGGCCGGCTGGCTGCTGGCCGCGCCGGCTATGGCGCTCACCGCTACCAACGACGGGAGCGGCAGCAACACCTATATGTTTATCGACAATGATGTCGATGATGAATATTTCATCACCACCAGCTCCCTCTCCCCGCGCTTCACCGGGGCCAATATCTGGACGAAATATAAAACGAACCAGCGTAGTCTGGGATATCTGGGCAACTCGGGCTGGAGTTACAGTAACCGCTATTTTGATCTCTGGATCGACAACTCCCCCATTAACCAACCGTTTCTCGGGCTCCGCTGCATGTCTACTGGCGCAAACTGCCCGGCTTCCGGCTATATCCCTGCGGATGTCCTCGACAAAGACGGTTACTATCACGCGATGTCCGGCAACAGCGTAGCAAACGGTTACTACGGCGCCGGAGTGCTGAGCCAGTCGGCCTATGAGTATTTTCGCAATCAGCCGGTGGGAACCATCGATAGTTTGCAGCTTAATCTCTGCTATATGGACTCCAAAGCCGATTATGACTTTGCTTCCGGCGTTCGCTGTAAAGATCTCCCCAGCGGAGGAAAGTGGGTTTACTATACGATGAACCTCGAAAAGGTCTCGCATCTGACCTTAAACAGTACCGGATCTATGGCGGAAGTGTGGATTGCCAGCGACGGTACGCCAAGCGTTAACCTCGGCTCTGAATTGTGCCAGATGGGCGTAGTCGGGAGCGCTTCCGGGATCATTTGTAAAATGGTGTCTTACAACTTTCAGGAGACCAAAACCCTCACCACCTCACTTGATTTCCGGATGGTTATCGACACGGCGATGCTGGGATTTTCCCCTTCTTCGTCTGACGTAAAGTACAGCGGTGATGGGGCTAGCTGGACTAATTTCGGTACTGCCATTACCTATAACAAGGTTTTCAAGCCGTCAGGCGAGTACGTCTACGTATTCCTGTCCAATGCCTTTTTCCAAAAAGCCCTCAAGGCAGGAACGGATTTAACCAACAAGAATGAACTGTTTACCTTCTATTTTGATAACTCCGTCACCCCGCAATCGGGTTATTATCAGTTCACGCCTTCCACATTAATTAACATCATCCCGCGGGAATACGGTATCAGCATTGTTGCCAGCGACGGGCGTTCTCATCCCAAAGCATCCGGCAAGATCGGTAGCGAAGAGCCCATCACTTTTGAATATAAAGTCACCACCTCCGCGTCGCGTCAGGCCGACAGTATTACCGCCCAGGTCATCGGCGACTCCATCAACATATATGGTCTGCCGTACTGCCTGTTTACCTCAGCGGACGAGACGCTAAAAGTCCCCATCCCGGCCTACCTCGAATGGACGTCCGCTGCCGGTAAAGCGGTAAAAGTCCGCAACAGCTGCGGTGAAAACCCTGTCGATATGACCAACGCCGCCTGGGTACAGACGGCCTGGAACGCTAACGTCAACGATGGTTTCTTTTTTACCACCACGCTGAAACTGCTGTTTCCGATGGATGACCCGCATTCACAGTTCACCACCGATGGACATGACTGGATGGGGACCGTCAGCGCCACCGGGGATGTAAAAGTGACCGCCACATGGGTCGGCGTCGATCGGGGGGTATGATGCAAAAAATCCTGGCCATCGGATTGTGCGGGCTGTGTGTCCAGCCCGCTTCCGCGGTGTACTTTGATTCCATCATTTATGATATGGATGCCAGTAAAGATTTTATCTCCCGGCCGCTAGTCAACGATACAAAAAGCACTAACTTATATACCATTTCGGCTTACAAAATCTCCCGGCCGGGCAACGGTGATGAAATACCGGTGCCCGGTCAGAGCAAAGACCTGGTCTGGTCGCCGCTGCAGTTCACCGTACAGGCCAAAGGTCAGGAATATTTTAAACTCTATTATCGCGGGCCCAAAGATGACGTTGAGCGATATTATCGGGTGATCTTTAAGGAAACGCCCGTCACGGTTTTCCCCTGGCGCATGGATCAGAAAAAAATGGCGGTTGTCCCTTCGGTGTCGATGAGCACGATTCTCATCGTGCGCCCCCGCAAGACGCGATTCCAGTATGAAATTAACGAAGCCACGGGCACCATTAAAAACACCGGCAACACCTATTTTAGAGTCATTCTGCAGAAAGGCTGCAATGGTGACGATGAAAGTTCAACGCAATTTTATATGCTACCAGGGGAGAGCTGGACAGGCCCCGAAGCGAACAATAGCCACAGGAAATATATTGTCGCATTAGGCCGCTATCATCAGTTAGGAAACGGCTGTTTTATAGATTCGCCGGGTTAAGCGCTGCTAATCCAGAGCGGGTATGGTATGCCTGAAGCGCAGCTCGCGCAGGCGATTGAGTCCGCCGAACTTCTTGCATAAAGAGTATTGAAAGCGGTAGACGCTGCGGGTATCGCATGCCATGATGCGGGCGATATCCTGACTGGAATGCCCGTCTGCCAGCAGGCGCAGCGTCTTCATTTCATGCTCAGTCAGCGACGGGGTGCGCCGACAGCGAAGATTCCGCCCCAGCATGATGCGTTTTATTTTCTTGATTAAGCTGCTCAAGCTATCGTTGACCTCCACCACCGACCATAATAATCCGGAGCGGAGCATCCAAAAATTAGCCATGGGCAGCATGCTTTTATCCGCGAGTAAAATAATCTTCAGACCGGTCTCCTGCAGTTTTTCAGCCCAGCCCTCATGCAGAAAATACAAGATATTGTCGAGGGAGAAGTCCACCACCACCATTCCTTCAGGCAGAAAACAGGTGAGTTCACGAAAAACCAAATCATTGACCGCTCGCTTAAAAAAATAGTTTTTATCCGGCCATACAGAAAACTTCCTCTCTCCGCAAAGGGATCGCTCCATTTTATCTTCCGCTTCAATAGGGCAGTTTAAACCACACGCCATACATTTAATCTCACGGTTACCTGCCGGCATTATATTTACCTCTTGAGTGGCTAAAAAATACTTTCAAAAAAGATACATACGTAATACCAAACATACTATAAACAAAATAAATTGCTGCTATTATATTTACTGTAAACAAAGAAAAAAAAGACTAATCTATAATTCCAGACCTTAGGGCAAATAACATTAACACATTTCATTAAATATTTTAATAAAACACCCACTGAATTTAACCATGTCATATTATATAGAAAAATATATCCCCATACTGTAAGCGGGCGTAATATTTATTGTTACTTGATTTATAATCACACGATGAATATTTTTCACAGGCTGCCATTATATGTTGGTTCCTCTCATTTAGCCCCCTTTTACCGCTGCCGGAAATGCCTCCGCCAGCCAGTCGATAAATACGCGCAGCCGGGATGTGACGTGGCGATTCTGCGCATAAACCACGTGAAAGGGATAAGGGGCCGGGCGCCATTTGCTGAGTATTTCCACTAGTGTTCCGTTCACCAGCGCATTTCTCAACGAATATGAGAAGGTCTGCACAATACCCAGCCCAGCCTCCGCAGCCGCGATATGCGCGTTGCTCTCATTTACGCCAAGGTGATGTTCCGTTTTGATCTCCTGACTGATGCCGTTATCCAGAAAGCGGAACGGGAAGGCTCTTCCGCTGGCGGGAGATAAATAGCTGACCAGCCGATGTCCGTTCTTCAGCTCATCGGGATACGCGGGAATGCCGTAGAGCCTGAAATAGCCCGGCGTAGCGCAGGTCACAATCGTTGCTTCGCCGATTTTGCGCGCGATCAGCGTCGAGTCGTCCAGCGGCCCTCCTCTAATCGCGCAGTCGATATTGCCGCTGATAAGGTCCGAGGGGCTGTCAGCGACCGCCAGATCGATGCGGATATCCGGATAGGTCGTCATAAAATCAGCCAGCAGCGGGATCAGCACGTCGCGAGCGGTGGAGCCGCCTACCGCGACGCGCAGGTGGCCCTTTGGCTTATTGCGGGAAGCGCGAAATGAGGCATCAATCTCGTCCAGATCTTTCAGAATTCGCACCGCTTTTTCATAGTATTCACGCCCTTCCGGCGTGACGGTAATGCGTCGGGTTGTGCGCTGCAGCAGGCACACGCCAAGATGCGATTCAAGCTGTTGAATCGCTTTACTGAGAGTGGCGTTGGGCATATTCAGGGAGTCTGCGGCCCGGGTAAAACTGTTGGCTTCGACAACGCGCGTAAAGACTTTAAGGGCTGAAAACCGATCCATTATTCATTTTTCCTGATAATAGCCGCTGATTATTCACCGGTATGAAGAGTGTTTTTCACATTACTCCGTTTTTTGCATCCGTGGCTGACGGTAGAGTGACCCCCGTACTCAGTCGCCAGGTAGTCACGGTAAGTGGATGACTCAATTGGCATATTCATACTTTAGTTAAGGAAGTGCACCATGAGTAAAAAACTTTCGGCAAAAATCGCGTTAGTCACCGGCGGCACCTCGGGCATCGGCCTGGCATCAGCCCGGGAGCTGGCCTCGCAGGGAGCGACGGTCTATATCACCGGTCGCCGTCAGGAAGAGCTTGACGCGGCGGTCGCGTTAATCGGTCCCGCCGCCAGCGGGATCCGCGCCGATGCCTCGGTATTAAGCGACCTCGATAGGGTGTTTTCGACCATTGCCAGCGAATCAGGGCGAGTGGATGTGCTTTTTGCCAATGCGGGCGGCGGCGATATGATGCCGCTGGGCGCCATAACGGAAGAGCACTTCGATCGCATTTTCGCTACCAACGTGCGCGGCGTGCTGTTCACCGTCCAGAAGGCCTTGCCGCTGTTGACCCAGGGGGCTTCCATCATCCTTACCGGCTCGACGGCGGCGGTGAAAGGCACCGCGAACTTCAGCGTGTACAGCGCCAGTAAGGCCGCCGTGCGTAATCTGGCCCGCTCATGGGCGCTGGACCTGAAGGCGCGCGCTATCCGCGTGAATGTGGTCAGCCCGGGGCCCGTCCGTACGCCCGGTCTGGGGGGACTTGTCGCCCCAGAGCAACGTCAGGGGCTCTTCGATATGCTGGCCGCCGACGTCCCGCTGGGCCGCATTGGCGAGCCGGAAGAAGTGGCTAAAACGGTGGCTTTCCTGGCCTCTGACGACGCGAGCTTTATTAACGCCGCTGAAATCTACGTTGATGGCGGGCTGGCGCAGATCTAAAAAATGCTGCCTGAAGCCCCTTGGATTCATGGGTCTTCAGGTGCTACCGTACAGACATAATTAGCCGTTTTGTCCTGTACCTGAATTATCAGAGTACCTTTTCTAATAATTATGGATGATGATATCAATGAAACTAAAAATAGCGTTTATCGCGCTTGGCTGTTCGCTTGCCGCCCTTTCCGGCTGTACCTCCTCAAAATCTTCCCCGGAACGCCACGCTTACTATTTTGTCTCACACCGCAGCGATTTCGTCGGCGGTAACTTCGTTAGTAACCGTCAGGAAAACTACCGCTTAAATCTGCCGAACTTTACCGATATCTATGCCCGCGGCCAGCAGGACAGAAAGTCGGGGATGAGCGAAAGCGACGCCCGCCGTACCGCCGACGCAATCAGGCAGCAGGTGGCTGAGGGCACAAAAACCCAGCACGCATTTACCGGCAACGTCAGCGATAAATGGGATAACGAAATGGAAAATAAAGACGCCGTGCTGTTCGGTAATGAACTGGCCGGAACGTATCTCGACGGCTATTTTGGCGTGAAATAACCCAGCGGGTGCGCGAAATGCGCACCGCGCCTTCGGCTTATCTTTCCACCTTCACCCAGCGCTGCTGCTGATGGCTTTTCACTATCGCCGCAATGATGTACATCACGTCCGCCCCCTCGTAGAACGAGGCGAAACGCCGTGACGATGCCGGCGGCATCTCACCGGCGCGCACCGCCTGATAAAAGCTCAGCATCATATTTTTAAACGCATCGGGCCAGCCTTCATTATGCCCGCCGGGGAAGTGGGCGCTGGCGGCGGCCTCGCCGAGCATCAGGCTCGGATCGTCGCTCAGCAGCTGGTTTGGCCCCTGGCGATGGCCAATCCACAGCCGCTGCGGCAGCTCCTGATCCCAGGCCAGCGAGCAGCGGCTGCCGCCGATCTCCACCGTCAGGCCGTTTTTTCTCCCGGCGCTGACCTGCGAAACGATAAAGCTCCCCTTGCTGCCATCGTCGAAGCGAAACAGGACCGACCCCAAATCTTCGGTATCGACGGGCCGCGCTTCATACGCGATATCATCGCGATGCTGGCTGAACGTCGCGTCGCCGGCCACGGGCGCCTGGCGCGTCGGCCAGACGATGGAGAGATCCGCCATCACCTCCACAATGCGTCGGCCGGTCATAAACTGCACCGTATCGCACCAGTGGGAACCAATGTCGGCCATCGCCCGCGAGGCCCCGCCCAGCGCCGAATCCACCCGCCAGTTATAGTCGGTCTCCAGCAGCATCCAGTCCTGCAAATAGCTGCCGTGCACCGCAAACAGCCTCCCGACATCGCCGTTGCGCATCATCGCCGCCGCCTGCTGCACCATGGCAAACTGGCGATAAACAAAGCTGACGCCATGAATCACCCCGGCGCTTTCCGCCAGCGCCACCAGCTCACGGGCCTCCTCCGCGGTCATGCAGAGCGGCTTTTCCGAAAAGACGTGCAGTCCGGCGGAGAGGATCTGTCGGTTAATCCGCGCATGCAGATGGTTCGGCGTACAGTTATGCACCACCTGTAGCCCGGGATGCGCCAGCAGCGCCTCAACGCTACCGTAGGCGTGCGCCACGTTGAGCTGGCGCGCCTTCTGCTGCGCCATCTCCAGCGAACCGTCACACAGCGCCACCACCTCGATGTCGCCCACCCGGCGCAGCGCTTCCAGATGCGCCGGCCCGATAAATCCGGAGCCAATAATGCCGACCTGAATCATTATTCCCCCTCCTTGCCTGCGGCGAAATCGTCAAACGCCCGCCCGGAGACCGGGATGATATGGCGGCGGATAAACTCGCTGCCTTCGCGCGCGCCGACCTCCGCGTCCTTCAGGCAGCACTCCCACTCCAGCACCGCCCAGCCGTCAAAATCATACTCGGTGAGCTTGCTGAAAATCGTTTTGAAGTCGATCTGCCCGTCGCCCAGCGAACGAAAACGCCCCGCCCGCTGCTGCCAGTTCTGATAGCCGCCGTAGACCCCGCTGCGCCCGTCGCGGCGGAATTCGGCATCTTTGACGTGAAACGCTTTGATTCGCGAATGATAGATATCGATGTAACCCAGGTAGTCCATCTGCTGAAGATGAAGGTGGCTGGGGTCATAGAGCATATTGCAGCGCGGATGGTTATCGACCCGCTGCAAGAAACGCTCGAAGGTCACGCCGTCATGCAGGTCTTCGCCGGGATGGATTTCGTAGCAGACATCCACGCCCTGTTCGTCAAAAACATCCAGCAGCGGTCGCCAGCGCCGGGCCAGTTCATCGAAGGCCTCATCGAGAAGCGGCTGATTATGCGGCGGCCACGGATAAAAATAAGGCCACGCCAGCGCCCCGGAAAAGGTGGCATGCGCCTTCAGCCCCAGACGCGCCGAGGCCACCGCCGCCTGGCGTACTTTTTCTACCGCCCACTGCTGGCGCGCCTGCGGGTTACCGCGCAGCGCGGCGGGCGCAAACGCGTCAAAGGCCGTATCATAAGCCGGATGAACGGCCACCAGCTGCCCCTCAAGATGGGTGGACAGCTCGCAGATCGCCAGGCCCTGTTCCGCCAGGATACCGCTCACCTCATCGCAGTAGGTCTGGCTCGCGGCGGCGCGTTCAACGTCGAAAATCGCCGGATGGTTACAGGGGATCTGCAGTGCCTGATAGCCCAAACCGGCGGCCCACTGCGCCAGGCCCTCCAGGGTATTAAACGGCGCCTGCGCGCCGATAAACTGCGCCAGGAAAATGCCCGGTCCTTTGATTGTTTTCATACCACCTCCTGAAAAATTAACGCTGCTCTTTCTCGTTGTACTGGAAAGAGAAAAGGAAAATCAGCGCGATAACCGCAGCGGCCACCGCCGGGATCCACCAGAAGGTCACCCACGCCTGCGGTACGCTCTGGCCTGCCACCAGATGGTTGTACAGCGCGCCGGAGATCTGCGACCCCAGCAGCATGCCGATACCGTAGGTGAACATCACGATCATGCTTTGCGCCTGGCCCTTCACTTTTTCACCGGCCACGCGGTCGGTATAGATAAAGCCGACAACAAAGAAAAAGTCATAGCACACGCCGTGCAGCAGGATGCCGAGATAGAGCAGGAAGCGCCCCTCTTCGCTGACCCCCAGCGCAAAGAAGGCGTAGCGCACGAACCACGCCGCCATGCCGATCAGCAGCATGTATTTCACCCCGAGGCGGCGGAACAGCAGCGGGATCACCAGCATAAAGAAGATTTCTGACATCTGACCGAACGACATCGCGGTGCTGACGTCCGCGATGCCGGCATCCGCCAGATAAGAGGCGGTATAGGCGTAGTAGGTCCCCAGCGGAATCGAAATCAGCGTCGCGCAGAGGGAGAAAATCAGGAAGTGGCGCGTTTTCAGCAGCGCGAAAGCGTCGGCGCACAGCAGATCGCGAAACTGGACCGGCGTCCCTTTCGCCGGCGCCGGCGTGTGCGGTAGCGTCAGGCTATAAACGGCCAACGCCGCCGAGCAGAGCGCCGCCAGGGTAAAAATGCCGGTGGTATCGGAGATACCGGTGACGCCGATAAAGATACCGGCGATAATCCAGCCGATGGTGCCGAAGACGCGTACCACCGGAAAGGTTTTATCGACGTTCGCCAGGCTGTGGAAAGCGATGTTGTTGGTCAGCGCCAGCGTCGGCATATAGCACAGGGTGTAGCCGAACAGCAGGCCAATCAGCAGCGCGCCGTTTTGCGCCACCAGCGCCTGCGGGACAAACCACAAAATAACCGCTCCGGCCAGATGCATCACCGCCATCACCTTCTGCGAAGCGAAAAAGCGATCGACCAGCATTCCCAGCACAAACGGCGAGAGAATAGACGCAATCGGCCCGGCGGAGAAAGCATCGCCGATCAGCAGCGACATCTCATAGCGGGTCATCACCAGCCCCAGCGTCACCGACCAGCTACCCCAGATAAAGAACTGCATAAACATCATTAACGACAGCCGCGGCACCAGAAAACGGTGGGCTACGCGGGGACTTTCACGACCTTCGGTTGTTGTGACCATTTCGACCGCCCTCAAAAAGTAATCGATTACAAATACACTCAAATAAAAAGTAATCGATTACAAAAAGAAGATCGCGGGTAAAATACGCTAAGCGCGAAGACGATCACAATAAAAAGAGATAATGCCCCGCCGGACGACGGGGCGATCGCGCTACGCCGGACGGCGCAGGGTTTTAAAGGCCACAAACAGGAACAGGATCCACACCGGCAGCAGAATCGCCGACAGGCGCATCCCGTCAATGGTGCACATCAGCACCAGGATCAGCCCCAGAAAGGCGATACAGATATAGTTTCCGGCGGGCGACAGCAGCGCTTTAAACTTCGACTCGCGCCCCTTGCGCCGCTGGGCGGCGCGGAACTTGAGGTGCGCCAGGCAGATCATAATCCAGTTCAGCAGCAGCGTCGCTACCACCAGCGCCATCAGCAGACCGAGGGCTTTTTGCGGCAGCAGGTAGTTAAGCAGCACCACCAGCGAAGTAATGACTCCCGATAGCAGCAGGGAGTTGACCGGCACGCCGCGCTTGCTGACGCGGGCGAGAAACTTCGGCGCATTGCCCTGCACCGACAGACCGAACAGCATCCGGCTATTCGAGTAAACGCCGCTGTTATAAACCGACAGCGACGCTACCAGAATCACGAAGTTCAGCGCGGAAGCCACCACGTTGCTGTCGAGATTATGAAAGATCATCACGAACGGGCTGCTGTCGGATTTGATTTCCACCCACGGATAGAGCGCCAGCAGAACCACCAGCGAACCGATATAAAACAGCAGGATACGATATACCACCTGGTTAACCGCTTTCGGGATGCTCTTTTCCGGGTTCTGCGCTTCCGCGGCGGTAATGCCGATAAGCTCCAGTCCGCCGAAGGAGAACATAATCACCGCCAGCGACACGATCAGGCCGTGCCAGCCGGTGGCGAAGAAACCGCCGTGTTTCCACAGGTTATCGATTCCCGCCTTGCTGCCGCCGTGGCCGCCGAACAGCATCCACAGGCCAAAGCCGATCATGCCGATAATCGCCAGCACCTTAATCAGCGCGAACCAGAACTCCGCTTCACCGTACAGGCGCACGTTCACCAGGTTTACGGCGTTGATAATGATGAAGAACGCGGCGGCCCAGATCCACGTCGGCACATCCGGCAGCCAGTACTGCATATAGATCCCGGCGGCGGTCAGCTCCGCCATCCCGACCAGCACGAACATCACCCAGTAGTTCCAGCCGGAAAGAAAACCGGCGAACGGGCCCCAGTATTTATAAGCAAAGTGGGCAAAGGAGCCTGAAACCGGTTCTTCGACGACCATTTCGCCCAGCTGGCGCATGATCAGAAAGGCAACTATCCCGGCGACGGCATAGCCGAGCAGTACGGCCGGTCCCGCCATTTGAATCGCCGGCCCGATGCCGAGAAACAGGCCGGTACCGATGGCGCCGCCAAGGGCGATAAGTTGAATATGTCGGTTCTGTAAACCGCGATGAAGCGTCGGGCCGCTTTCCTCTACGGCATCCGACGACGTTGACGCGTCTTTCACGTCGATCCCCTGTGTGTATATATGAAGGGGCACCTTTTAACACTTATACCCGTCATACTTCAAGCTGCATGTGCGTTGGCTTTTCTCGCTCACCCCAGTCACTTACTGGAGTAAGCTCCTGGGGATTCCCTGCGTCGCCGCCTTCCTGCAACTCGAATTATTTAGGGTATAAAATCGTCATACTTCAAGCCGCAGATGCCTTGGCTTTATACATTCATTGATTTATTACAACCGGCGAGCCGCCCTGCCCGCTCCTGCGGTTTTGCCTTAAAATTCGTAGCCGACCGAAACCTTGAACGTGCGCGGTTCGCCGCGGAACAGATAGGTTCCGCTGTCGTCCGCGCCGGACCAGTAGTTCTCATCCGTCACGTTATCGACGCCCGCGCGTACCGTCATCTGATTCTGGTTCTCGTTAAGCGCCAGACGATAGCGCACGCCGAGATCCAGGGTCGTGAAGCTATCAATCTTCTTGCTGTTCGCCTGGTCGGCATACTGCGAACCCGAGTGATTGAGGCGTGCGGTGGCGGTCAGGCCGTCGATAGGTTTGATGTCATACTCTGCGCCAAGCACCGCGTAGAAGCCCGGTACGCCGATGGCCGTTTTACCATCATTGACGCCATCCTTGGTTTTCGACAGTTCGGCTTTCAGCCAGGTCGCGCTGGCGTTAAGGCGCAGGCCGTACAGCGGTTCGCCGAATACGTTAAATTCCACGCCGCGATTGCGCTGCTCGCCGTTAAGGCCATAGCGTTTCTGGCTATCCAGGAAGGCGGAAGGCATTTTAATTTCAAACAGCGCCAGCGAGCCGCCAATGCGGCCAAAATCCGCCTTCATCCCGACTTCGTTTTGTTTTGAGTGAATAATGCCGACGCTTTCCCCATAGTTAGCGGCGGAGGTTGGCGCATTGCTGCCCGGCTGCAGGGCTTCGGTATGGTTAGCGTATAAAGAGAGAACCTGCCACGGCTTATAGACCACGCCATAGGTCGGCATCCAGCGGCTGTCGTCATACGCATCGCTTTGCAGGCCGGTGACTTTATCGTAGTTGCGCACCACCACTTTTTGATGACGGGCGCCGACGGTGAACAGCAGCGTATCGTCCAGCACGCCGAGGGTGTCGCTCAGCAGCCAGCCCTGGGAACGGGTGCGGCCGCTGGTGAGCGGATCGCCATAGTCGCCGCCGAATGATGCGTTCGCCGGGGGCGCAACCGGACGGGTATCGTAGATATTCACCAGCGGATTATCCGCCGCCTTCGACATCCGCCACGCGGTTTTGTCGTTCTGGGTTTTCGCCGAATAGCCGACGTTGACCTTGTGCGACACAAAACCGGTAGCGAATTCGCCGCGTATCCCGGCCATGCCGCTGGCGGTATCCATATAGCGGTTGGTGTCCAGGCGCCCCGCCGTGGCGTTGCCCGCCCGGTCAATCAGCTTCGAGGCGCTATAGAGACCGATTTCATGGGCATGCTGCGCCCCCAGAGCGGCGTAGGCGGTCCATTTATCGACAATGTCGTATTCCATTCTCAGCATACCGAACTCATTTTCGATATCGCTGTAAGCCCATTTTTGCGTGTAGTTGTGGGTGTTATCCGGCAGGCGCGGAATAAAATCGACGCCCGAAATGTTGATGCCCATCGGGCTACCGTGGAAGGTTTTTTTCTGATAGCCAAAGTCAAACGAGCTGCGCATCCGTTCGCCGCGATAATCGAGCCCTATGGAGGCCAGCGTGGTTCTGCGCTTATCACTCTCCACCGCCGCCTCGCCTTCGCGGTGCACCAGATTCACCCGCGCGCCGAACTGGTTGTCGTCGCCAAAGCGGCGGCCCAAATCCAGCGTGCCGCCGACCTGAGAATCCGAGGTATAGTCGACGCCCACGCGGGCGGTCGGGGTATCTTCCGCGCGCTTAGGCTCCAGGTTGATCATCCCGCCGACGCCGGAGCTGGCCGCACCGTTAAGCAGAGCGTTGGCGCCTTTAAAAATTTCGACCCGCTCAAGCATGGCGGTATCCACCACCTGACGCGGCACCACGCCCGCCAGCCCGCTCAGGGTCATATCGTCGCCGTCAAATTTAAGGCCGCGAATGCGGTAGGTCTCGGCGTAGTTACCGTAGCCCTGCACCGGCTGAACCCCGGCATCGTTACTCACTACGTCGGCGATGGTTTTCGCCTGCTGATCCTCGATAAGCTTCGAGGTAAAGCCGATGATACTAAACGGAACGTCCATCGCGTTTTGTTCGCCGAGCATCCCGAGACGGCCGCCGTTGGCGATCTGGCCGTCAAGATAGGCGGGCACCACCAGGTCGCCGCCGGCTTTAAAATCGCTGGCGGATGCGGCCTGAACGACCATCGTTTCTTCGCTTTTCTGGCGTTCGGCGACGTTTTCCGCCGCCGTTGCCGAATGGGAGATAGCGCCAACAGTTAACGCCAGCAGCGTTTTCCGCAGCGGGAAAGCCGGTGCGGCGCGGCCGCTTAAGTTGGCAGAGACGGCCAGCGCCGGGAGAGTGCGTTTCATAAGATCAGTCCTGAACAAAATCAACGATCCGATAGTGGCTCCGCCGCCGAAATTCGCGTTTCCGGTCTTGCGCCTGTGAGCCCCATCCAGTGCCTTCGCCGTTTCCCTGTGAGCCCGCGACGTACGCAGGTTATCTCCTGATAAAACCGCAAACAAGAAGAAGAATGAGAACTATACTCATTATCTTATCGTAATCAAGCCTGGCTTTTGCCGTCTGGAAAAACGTTTCATTTTTCGCTGAAAGGGATTCGCCGCAGAGGTTTGGGCTGAAGGTGAGGAAGCGCGCGCAGCAAAACGCGGAGAGACAAAAGGCCGGAACCCGACAGGCTCCGGCCTCAATCACTACGCGCTGGCGGTATCCAGACGCGCCAGCTGCCCGGCGCTCAGGCTCAGCGCGGCGGCGCGAGCAAAGCTCTCCACCTGAGCGAGGCTGGTGGCGCTGGCGATGGGCGCCGTCACGCCGTCGCGGCTCATCAGCCAGGCCAGAGCGACCTCGGCAGGTTTAGCGCCGCTTTGCTCCGCCACTTCAACCAGGGTATCGACAATACGCAGCCCGCGAGGATTGAGATATTTGCCGATACCGCCCCCGCGCTGGCTTTGCGCCAGGTCGGACTGCTGGCGGTATTTGCCGGTCAGGAAGCCGGACGCCAGGCTGTAGTAGGTCACCACGCCGATATCGCGGCTGATGCACAGGTCGCAGAGCGCGCCCTCAAAAGCCGAGCGATGATAAAGATTGTATTCCGGCTGCAGCACCTGCCAGGCCGGCAGGCCGCTTTTACGCGACACCTCCAGCGCGCCTGAAAGCTGCTGCGCATCGAGGTTCGAGGCGCCCATGGCGCGGATTTTCCCCGCCTGCTGTAGGGCGTGGAAGGCGTCGAGGGTTTCGGCGACCGGCGTTTCCGGGTCCGGCCAGTGGGCGAAATAGAGGTCAATATAATCGGTATTCAGACGTCGCAGGGAGTCGTCCACTGCCTGCTGGATCCAGGCTTTTTTCAACCCTTTATGACCGGGAAGGCCTAAATCGGAACCCACTTTGGTGAAGAGCTTTACCTTATCGCGCATGCCTGGCCGCGCCTGTAGCCAGCGGCCGATAATGGTTTCAGACTCGCCGCCCTGGTTGCCATCCGCCCAGCGGGAGTAGACATCCGCCGTGTCGATAGCATCGAAGCCGTGGTCTATAAACGCATCAAGAATGGCAAAACTGGTTTTTTCATCAATGGTCCAGCCAAAAACGTTACCGCCAAACACCAGCGGGGCGATGGAAAATCCGGTTTTGCCCAAGGGACGTGTCATCATGCCGTTCACTCCTTATCGCTTATATTCAGTATCCTTCGGAACGCCGTGAGGGCCAGAAAAGGACAATTACGGGATAGTAAGAAAAGGAAGCTTGAAGCGGGCTATCCGTGCCCGCTGAATGCATAACAACATTATGTCCCGGAATAGACGTCAAAGCTAAAATATTTCCCGGCTAACTTTTTATAGGTGCCGTCGGCGAGAATAGTGGCAATCGCGCCGTTAATCTCCTGGCGCAGGGCATCGTCCTCTTTGCGCAGGCCAATCGCCGCGCCGGCGCCGAACAGCTTGTCGTCCTTCAGGTGGCCGCCAACGAAGGCAAAATCTTTACCCTGCGGCTGCTGCAGGAAGCTGTAGTCGGCCATCATCCCGGAAAGCACCGCGCCGTCAATACGCCCGGACTCCAGATCCTGAACCACGCGATCCGCCCCCTGATAGGCGACGATATTGATCCCCGCCGTGCGCCAGTGCTGGTTAACGTAAGTCTCCTGCGCCGAGCCCTGCTCTACGCCGATGGTTTTGCCCTTCAGCTGCTCGACGGTATTCCCGGCCAGGGTGTTTTTACGCGCCACGAGGAACACCGGGCCGTTGTACAGCTTGTCGCTAAAGCCGATCTGCTCTTTACGCTTCTCGGTCATATACATGCCGGAGAGGATCGCGTCGAACTTACGCGCCTTCAGCGCCGGAATAATGCCGTCGAAGTTGCTTTCCACCCACACGCACTTCGCCTGCAGCTGGGCGCAAATCGCGTTGCCGAGGTCAATATCAAAACCCGCCAGCTTACCCTGCGGATCTTTCCATTCAAACGGCGCGAAAGTCGGATCGACGCCAAAGCGAATTTCCTTATTTTCTGCGGCCAGGGCTGAAGTTGAGGCCATCAGCGCGACCCACAGCAGAAGAGATTTTTTCATTATTTACGGACTCCAGAGATCAACGGCAGTGTGTTTCAACTAACCGGGCGAACAGCGTCGCGCCGGTAGAAATAATGTCATCATTAAAGTCATAGCCGGGGTTGTGCACCATACAGCTGCCCTTCCCGCCTTTCTCGCCATTGCCCAGCAGGAAGTAGCAGCCGGGGCGCTGCTGGAGCATAAAGGCGAAATCTTCGCTGGCGTTCATCGGCGAAATGGATTCCAGCACGCCCTCCTCGCCAAAGACGTCCAGCGCCAGCGCTTTGGCGAATTCGGTCTCTTCGACGCTGTTGGTCAGTACCGGATAGGAGTCAAAAACCGCTACCTCGCTGCTGGCGCCGTAGCTTTTGGCGGTAAAATCAGTGAGCTCCTTGATCCGCTTAATCAGCAGGTCGCGAATTTCCGGCTTCATCGCCCGCACGCTCAGCTCCATCACCACGTTCTCAGGGATGACGTTGGAGGCGATACCCGCCTGGAAGGTGCCGACGCTCACCACCGCGGTTTCGCCCGGCGGTACGTTACGCGCAACGATGCTTTGCAGATTCATCACCAGCGCCGCGCCGGTAACAATGGGATCGACGGTGCGCTCGGGGTGCGCGCCGTGGCCGCCGTAGCCGGTAATGGTGATTTTTACCGTATCCGCCGAGGCCATAAAATTCCCGGCGTAAAAGCCGATTTTCCCCACCGGCAGGCCCGGCATATTGTGCAGGCCGAAGATGCGCTCGCAGGGAAAGCGCTCAAACAGGCCGTCTTTGATCATTAAATCCGCGCCGCCGATCGCTTCTTCCGCGGGCTGGAAAATCAGGTGTACCGTGCCGTTGAACTGGCAGGCCGGCGAGGCGATATATTTCGCCGCCGCCAGCAGAATGGTGGTGTGGCCGTCGTGGCCGCAGGCGTGCATTTTTCCGGCCACGGTGCTGGCCCAGGGGAGATCGGTCGCTTCGAAAATCGGCAGCGCGTCCATGTCGGCGCGCAGGCCGATAGTGCGCGGCGAATCGCCCTTGCTTAACGTTCCTACCACCCCGGTTTTCGCCAGCCCGCGGGTCACCGTATAGCCCCACTCGGCCAGTTTTCCGGCCACCAGCTCGCTGGTATTAAACTCTTCCAGGCTTAATTCCGGATGGGCGTGTAAATAATGACGGATCGCAATCATTTCATCTTCGGTGGCTTTAATTTCAGGAATTACACAGTCGGTCATGCCGGTCTCCGGGATATAGAATCAGGTGCTAAGCTTTAATAACTTAACGTGCTAAGGGTTTATTGCAAGCAGGATTTCTTATTCCGCGCGGGGTTTTCATCTGATTTATTCATAGCGATTTAACGGCGAAGCGGATGAGTTTTACTATCACCTGAACCATGAAACGTCTTACATTCTCTGCCTTTTATTAACCATGAAGCACAATACTCATTTATAAAGCCTAAATAAGCAGATAAAACATCAAAGAAGAGGCGCAAGGATGATATTTTCAACTTTGCGGTTTTTAAGCGGATTTGATGTGAGAACAGGGGCGGGTGGGCAGTGCCCGATAGCGCCAGGCTGGCCGGACTACCGTCCCTCAGACGCGGGCAAATCGGTAGCGCGGACAGGTGCACAGCACCGCCTCCGGGGGAGGCGGTTGCGAGGTTAAAGCAGAAAAGGTTAGTGACTCAGCGCGCCGTTAATCAGGATCGACGTAATAATCCCGGTCGCGGCGGCAATCAGCACATAGTTACCGTCAATATAGGACCAGTGCTGCCCGTGCGGCGGTGCCGGTAATCCGCGATCGTTCCAGTCGTTTATCCGGTAATCATTGCCGCGATAACGTTCCGGAGCCGGCTGACCTTTGCGAAAATCATGGCCGTTCCACGCGAAGTGGTCCCGCTCATGGCGCTCCTGATGAGAGTTACCCTGCGGCCCCTTGTCACCGCGCGATGGGCCACGGTTATCGTCGTTACCCTGATGGTTGTTGGCCTGCGGCCCCTTGCCCGGCCCCTGCTGACGGTTGCCGTCCGGGCCGCCGCGGCCGGCGTCTTGCTGCCAGACCTGCTGCTGACCGTGGTTGTTGCCGCCAGGGCCATCCGCCCAGGAGACGGAAGTCAAAGCACAAGATAGAATAATCGCCAGTGAAAGAATCTTTTTCATAATACACCTCCTGATATATTTCCTTTGTACCGGGAAAATGTGGAGGAATAGTGAGTAACAATATAACCAGGACAATTCCTGGCTTATACCTTTCATCTTTTAAGGCGCATGTCCTGGCTGCGTGCATTCCCCCCGTTCACCTGGCAACCGGTGCTCCCGGGGACTTATAAATTCGCCGCCGTAGTGCGGCTAAAAATCCAGGGCGAGAGCATGATAACGTTTTAAAAATATTATCCCGACGCTGAACAAAGCGCACCAAATAACAAAAAAGGCCGCTTTCGCGACCTTTTTTAGAAAAT
>NZ_VOJB01000063.1:0-6567 GCF_007910085.1 Klebsiella sp. ME-303
ACTGCACGCGTGCTGGAGAACGCCGAAGGCGATCGCACCACGCCTTCTATCATTGCCTATACCCAGGATGGTGAAACTCTGGTTGGTCAGCCGGCTAAACGTCAGGCAGTGACAAACCCGCAAAATACCCTGTTTGCGATTAAACGCCTGATTGGCCGCCGCTTCCAGGACGAAGAAGTCCAGCGTGACGTTTCTATCATGCCGTACAAAATCGTTGCCGCAGACAATGGCGACGCATGGCTTGATGTGAAAGGCACCAAAACCGCACCGCCGCAGATCTCTGCCGAAGTGCTGAAGAAAATGAAGAAAACGGCTGAAGATTACCTGGGTGAACCGGTAACTGAAGCGGTTATCACCGTACCTGCTTACTTTAACGATGCTCAGCGTCAGGCAACCAAAGACGCCGGCCGTATTGCAGGTCTGGAAGTCAAACGTATCATCAACGAACCGACTGCCGCTGCGCTGGCTTACGGTCTGGATAAAGAAGTCGGCAACCGCACTATCGCGGTGTACGACCTCGGTGGTGGTACCTTCGATATCTCCATTATCGAAATCGACGAAGTTGACGGCGAAAAAACCTTCGAAGTTCTGGCGACCAACGGTGATACCCACCTGGGCGGTGAAGACTTCGATACCCGTCTGATCAACTACCTCGTTGACGAGTTTAAGAAAGATCAGGGCATTGACCTGCGTAACGACCCGCTGGCGATGCAGCGCCTGAAAGAAGCCGCTGAGAAAGCGAAGATTGAACTCTCTTCCGCTCAGCAGACCGACGTGAATCTGCCGTACATCACCGCAGATGCCACCGGTCCGAAACATATGAACATCAAAGTGACCCGTGCGAAACTGGAAAGCCTGGTAGAAGATCTGGTTAACCGTTCCATCGAGCCGCTGAAAGTTGCTCTGCAGGATGCTGGCCTGTCCGTATCCGATATCCAGGACGTTATCCTGGTCGGCGGTCAGACTCGTATGCCGATGGTGCAGAAAAAAGTTGCTGAGTTCTTCGGTAAAGAGCCGCGTAAAGACGTTAACCCGGACGAAGCCGTTGCCATTGGCGCTGCTGTTCAGGGCGGCGTCCTGACGGGTGAAGTGAAAGACGTTCTGCTGCTGGACGTTACCCCGCTGTCTCTGGGTATCGAAACCATGGGCGGCGTGATGACTGCGCTGATCAATAAGAACACCACCATTCCGACCAAGCACAGCCAGGTGTTCTCAACCGCTGAAGACAACCAGTCTGCGGTAACCATCCATGTTATTCAGGGTGAGCGTAAACGCGCATCGGATAACAAATCTCTGGGTCAGTTCAACCTGGATGGTATCAACCCGGCACCGCGCGGTATGCCTCAGATCGAAGTGACTTTCGACATCGATGCTGACGGTATCCTGCATGTGTCCGCGAAAGACAAAAACAGCGGTAAAGAGCAGAAGATCACCATCAAAGCCTCTTCTGGTCTGAACGAAGAAGAAATTCAGAAAATGGTACGCGATGCTGAAGCTAACGCAGAAGCTGACCGTAAGTTTGAAGAACTGGTACAGACCCGTAACCAGGGTGACCACCTGCTGCACAGCACGCGTAAGCAGGTTGAGGAAGCAGGCGATAAACTGCCGGCTGACGATAAAACCGCTATCGAGTCTGCGCTGACTGCGCTGGAAACTTCGCTGAAAGGTGAAGATAAAGCCGATATTGAAGCGAAAATGCAGGCGCTGGCCCAGGCTTCCCAGAAGCTGATGGAAATCGCTCAGCAGCAGCACGCTCAGCAGCAGGCTGGCGGCGCTGACGCTTCCGAGAGCAACGCGAAGGACGACGATGTTGTTGACGCTGAGTTCGAAGAAGTGAAAGACAAAAAATAATCGCCCTTTGAACGGGTAAAACACTGGCACGGGCGAAGAGGTTTCCTCTCCGCCCGTGCACGCATGTTAAGGGGCTGAAAAACACCAATGGCAAAGCAAGACTATTACGAGATTTTAGGCGTTTCCAGAACAGCGGAAGAGCGTGAAATCAAAAAGGCGTATAAGCGCCTGGCCATGAAGTATCACCCGGACCGTAACCAGGGTGATAAAGAGGCTGAAGCTAAATTCAAAGAAATCAAAGAAGCGTATGAAATCCTGACCGATGCCCAGAAGCGTGCAGCCTACGATCAGTACGGTCACGCCGCGTTTGAGCAGGGCGGCATGGGCGGCGGCAGCGGTGGTTTTGGCGGCGGCGCGGATTTCAGCGATATCTTTGGCGATGTTTTCGGCGATATTTTTGGCGGCGGACGCGGTCGCCAGCGCGCAGCGCGCGGCTCGGACCTGCGCTATAACATGGATCTGACGCTCGAAGAAGCCGTTCGCGGCGTAACCAAAGAGATCCGTATCCCGACTCTGGAAGAGTGCGACGTTTGTCACGGCAGCGGAGCCAAAGCGGGTAGCCAGCCGCAGACTTGCCCAACCTGTCACGGTGCGGGCCAGGTCCAGATGCGCCAGGGTTTCTTCGCCGTTCAGCAGACCTGTCCGCATTGCCAGGGGCGCGGTACGCTGATTAAAGATCCGTGCAATAAATGCCACGGTCATGGTCGCGTTGAGAAAACCAAAACGCTGTCGGTTAAAATCCCGGCGGGCGTCGATACCGGCGACCGTATTCGTCTGGCAGGCGAAGGTGAAGCGGGCGAGCATGGCGCACCGGCTGGCGATCTGTATGTACAGGTTCAGGTTAAGCAGCACGCCATATTCGAGCGTGAAGGAAATAATCTGTACTGCGAAGTCCCGATTAACTTCACCATGGCCGCTCTCGGCGGAGAAATTGAGGTTCCGACGCTGGACGGTCGTGTAAATCTTAAAGTGCCGGGCGAGACGCAGACAGGTAAGCTGTTCCGGATGCGCGGTAAAGGCGTGAAGTCCGTGCGCGGCGGTGCGCAGGGCGATCTGCTGTGCCGCGTGGTGGTTGAAACACCGGTTGGCCTTAACGATAAACAAAAGCAGCTGCTGAAAGATCTTCAGGAGAGCTTTGGTGGGCCAACGGGTGAGAAGAACAGTCCGCGCTCTAAAAGTTTCTTCGATGGCGTGAAGAAGTTTTTCGATGATTTGACGCGCTAATTGCTATTCATTTCCTGACTTTCTTCAAGCCTGGGCCTTCGTGCCCAGGCTTTTTTCTATCAGGCTTCTACACTATTTAAATTAACCTATTATTTATCAGGGCTAACAATTGATTTATTTTGAGTATTATCTATATTGCTTTTTTCATTTTTAGAGGCCTACAGCGGATGGGATCGAAAGGTGCCAATAAGGATTTTGATTATAATTTAATCAAGACTCTTGACGCTGTTATTTCGGCTGGAAATGCTGCTAAAGCAGCCAAAAAACTTGGAATTACCCCTTCTGCCGTGTCATTGGCGCTCCGCCGTTTACAAGGGTATTATCAGGAAGAGTTGTTTGTTCGTGGTAAGGATGGTCTGTTACCTACCGCGAAGGCGATTGAAATCTATCAAAATTTCCGTCAGGTGATGGAATTGGTAGAGAGCACATTTATTTCCGACAAAAAAGATAACGCTGACGCCAGGATGACTATTTTAGGCGGAGATATCGTTGAGACTTACTACCTCTCTCAGCTTTATGCAGACGATATCTTTGAGCGCGTGTTACTTAATCATTATTCATCACGAAACCTTTCCCGCGAGGTGCTGGCTGATTTACTACTCACTGCGGAATGCGATCTTCTGATTAGCAGCGAGCCGTTGAATATCCCGGGAATTGATAATCAGCTTATCGACAGCTTCAGGAGCTTTGTTTGCATTTTCGCCAGCAACCATATCCTGAGTACCTTACCTCATATCTCATTACATCATTTCTATTCTTCTCGTCACGCGATGTATCAACTGGGTAGGTATTCACCGATGATTATAAATGATAAAGGCCTTTTTAAAGATAATTTTTATTATAAAGGATCGCGCATTATCGGCTATCGCAGCGATTCACTCAATGGGATGTTAAGTATGATTGAACGCACCTCATTAATCGCATTAATGCCGTTAAAGCTGGCACTTTTTTATAAAAATCAGCGCAAATATGATATTAAGTTTGTTCAGCCGCCACCTGAACTTACGTTCAAATCTATACAGATTTATGCATCATGGGACAAAAATAGTAAAAATATATCCATCATTAACGAAGTTGTCTCCCGGTTACACACGCTGTCATCATTTCGTCGCTGAGGAGTATCTTTTCAAACACTATATCAAATATGGTTTGGTTTGATACTCTTTGATTATTTTAAAATAGTCAACCTACCTACACTCTGGTGGTGCCTTTTTATATGAGTTAATCAAGGAGTGTACTATGTCTATTCCCAACCATCTCGAAACCACGGAAGTCGTTTTGCTGGAAGTCGAAATATTGTTCACCATTATTGCTACCGGCGCCTGGGGGGGATTTGTTAGCTATCTTATCCGCCGTGATAGGCAAGAGGGTGACGATCATTCCCATAAGGGAATCATGCACTGTTTGACCCAGGTGGTGGTTTCCTGTTTTACCAGTTTTTTGCTCAGCGCTGTAGCGATTGAAAAAGAGCTTAGTTTTAATATGGTGCTACTCGCCGCCGGTCTTGGCGGAGTATTCGCAGGGCCGATTTTAAAAATTCTTGGCGAGAAAATTAAAAAAGCGCTGGATGACGCAAAAATACATTAACTACATATTTAATGTATATCGTTCATGATAAAAGGCTCATCCCTGAGTCTTTTATTAGCTATAATTAAATAATCGTGTTATTTGACTCTGGCTTTCATCCAGCCAAAAATGAACTCTTCATTTTGTCTATTTTTTTCAGTGATATCCAGGTAGTAGGCGCCCTGGCTACAGTTGAGCGCTTTGACTAATACCTCCTCCCCCTGCTTACCCCGTAAGGTCAGAAAATGCTTGAGGGCCGCGAGCGTTCGGGGGCCAATCTTGCCATCGGTTTTGATATCCTGGTAGCTTCTTTCTTCCCGATTTAGTGCATTTAGCCAGCGCTGTAGCCACACGCAGGGATAGTGGGGGCCAATATTGACTGCGGCATCGCAGAGTTCAAAGGAAATGGGCCAGGAGAGTGTTGATATCTGCTCGAAGCCGGGTTTAATCCAATAATCTTCTTCGAGAATAGAAAATGCTTCAGTTCGCGTCAGGTTGATCATCTCACCGGTATAACCATGGGCCCGGGCTGTCGCCTCAGTGATTCCCCAGTTGGTTGCACCACCTTTATCTTTCGGGTTCAGGCTGTAACCACCTTCCATCGCCAAAATGCCATCAATGATTGGGTTCATTTTTTCTCTCCTTGAATTAATGAATATGCAAATACATCACTGTACCGAGGGTGACAGAAAAGACCGTGGTTAATGCTGCCAGCGTCTTTCTGAAAACCTGTCGTTTGTTTTCTTTCTTCTTGCTTTCCATTGCTTTAATAGGGATCTCTTTATTAACTTGAATGCCTTGTCTTGGGATGGTGATAAAGAGATCGTTTATTCCAAGCGACTTCAGATCTCGTCTGATCAGGTAGAGTATTTGCGTTAAATTTGCATCATTGACAAAATGGCTACGACTTCCCCATAACTCTGTGGTTATTTTTTGGCGCTCAATAATATCCATATCAGCATTTTCGATGATGAAGCTAAGACACTTCGCCCTCATTGCCGTCATTTTAATGACCTTTGAGTTGGAAGCGGTTCTCAGTTCATACTTTCCTTCATTATAAACGCAATTGTCGTTGATGAGATAAGTTTTCATATTGTCGTCCTTTAGATATGATCCTGTTTGCTTGCGTTAAATATATTGTACGAGAATTGTCTTAATCTATTACTTGTCATCCGTATTATTGTAATGTCATTTGATGGTGAGAGCTTAATCACATAATCTCATGTAAGTTAAATGATATTTAACTAGGTGATTAATGATATTTACTATGCTGCTGATGTTTTAATCCCGTTTTGATGAGATGCGTTTACCTGCTGATGAGCCGGAGATTATTACTATCATTTTAGCCTCATAAATTAGCGTGAAGTCTGTATCGAAAACGTGATGTTTTGTGATTAGCCATCGCCTCGTAAGGATTGGATTATTGGCCCGGCAGAACGAACTGCGACAATTTTTCAAACTTAAAAGGAAATTAAAAATGGCTACCAGCAAATTGATTCAAGGCGATACGCTGACCGAAACCAGCAACGCCGCTGACGGCTTTAACCCTGCAACAGAAGTGAGCGCATACAGCTATACCTCCGCTCGCGTCGCTAAACCGGTCTATAACAAATACAAAGCCTCCACCACTAAACCCAAAGTCTTCGGCTACTACACCGACTGGTCACAGTATGATGGTCGTCTGCAGGGCGATGATTCAAAAGATAACCGCGGTCGCGGCTACGACCTGGCCAACGTTTCTCCTACCGCCTACGACAAAATCATCGTCGGTTTCGTCGGCGTGACCGGCTTCCACAAAGTAGACAACCTGTGGCGCGACGTGGTTGCCGAAGGTGCCGATCAGTGCGGAAAAGTGAAGTACGAGCCCACCTTCCTCGACCCGTGGGGCGACTTCCAGTCTTACGTTAACGTTGGCCATACCGTCAG